>NZ_KV794107.1:0-150576 GCF_001808655.1 Streptococcus sp. HMSC078H03 | reverse complement strand
AGTGGTTTTACCCACTACAGAAATTATAGAGCCGTTCTTTTATCACTACTCCTCTTTTATTTTCGATACGCCATACAAAATTAAGGCTGGAACGATAAGCTGTTCTATAAAAATATATGAACAAGAAGCCAAATTTTTTCTTGGCTTCTTTTTGCGATAACATTCATTGCTTAAGCTCGACCTCGAGCCAGATTAATCATATCATAGGTTAACGTGTTGCTAGTTTCTTTGAGAGAGTAATCCTCCAAAGTATTGACTTCCTTACGAAGCTGCTTGGCATAACGGCTAGAAATAAGTTCAGCCTGCTCGTACTCGTTGATAACCTTACGTTCCAAATAGTAGCCACGCAACATTTCATCAATATTGTCTGGATGAAGATGGGTGATAACCCGCTCAACAAAGGCACCTGATTGAATAATCTCAGCCTCTTGAAGGCGACTGCGTTTCAGATAAGACAAGAGATCTGAATGATAAACACCTTCCAGATTACTCAGGGCTTCCAAAATCTGCTCAGTATTTGTCAAATAGAGCTCAGTCATATGGTCGCGGTTTTCTTCCGTCAACCTAGGACCTCTTCTCGTTTCATCCTGATCAATATGAAACTTGAAAGTAAGAGCTAAGTGTAACAATCTACGAAGGCCACGCACAAAGACAGCTAGGGCGTAAGAAAGGCTAGAGACAAAACCACGGTTGATACGACGTTCCAAGCCCTTGATATAACGTTGGTAGAGATTGTATTCGAGTTCTGAAATCTTACCCTTCTTGTAGGCATATTCCAGACCCTCACTCTCAATTTCCATAATCATTACTCGGATATTGGCCAACTCTTCTTTGACATCATTTGATTCCTGCTCCAAGATTAAATCTTCCAAGCGTTGATTGTAGTTGTCAATAGTAGCATAGACAGCCCCTTGATTGGTAGACTGTTTTAGATCTTTTTCCAACTCATCGACCACATCATTGAGAATGGCAATCTGCATATAATGGTTGGTCGTGTGCGCTGGTCCAGTCGCTAGCTTAGGTAGGACTAAAATCCCTGTTAAGAAGCTCAGCAAGGTCACACCCGCTACCGTAAAAAGCAAAAGACTATGTTCCAGAGCAGTCATATTGGCAACTGGAAGCAAAAGGATGGTTGCAATGGAAACCGTTCCTTTAACACCTGAAAAGGTTAACAGAGTAGCACACTTCCAGATTTTTTTTAGTGATCGTTTGGCCCTCCAAGCTCTTTGAGCAAATACTGCACTAATCATAACAAAACGAATACCAAACATGGTCGCTGTTAGAAGGATGATAGCAAGAAGCATCCAGAGATTATCGTAAGTACTGCTACGCAGTACTGGGGCTGCTAGGGTTGGAAGTTCTGTTCCCAAGAGGAAAAAGACCATGCCATTAAGCATGAAGGTAATGGTTCCCCAAATCGTATGAGAAACACTATCCAACTTAGCATCAAAAACGGTGATTTTTTTGAAACGACTGGCAAGCGAAATCCCTGCTACGACAACAGCAATAATTCCAGAAGCATGAATTTCCTCGGCTACAAAGTAAGAGGAAATCGGTAGTACCAACTCTAGTAAGAGAGCACCTGTGACATCAGCAGCATCCATATTGTCCAAAATGGTTAAAAAGAGACGATTAAATAAGGCTGTAATCAAGCCAACTAAAAAACCACCAAGCACAGAAATAACCAAATTCCAGCTCGCCCCAAGGAGAGAGAAGGTACCTGTGGTCAATGCAGTCACCGCCACCTGAAAGGCGACCAAGCCAGAGGCGTCGTTCAGAAGACCTTCCCCCTGCAAAATGTAGCTAATCCACTTTGGAAAACTGAAACGTTTAGAAATAGCTGAATAGGCCACTAAATCCGTTGGCCCAAGAGCCGCCCCAATGGCTAGGCAGGCAGACAAAGGCACAGCAGCAGGCAAGACGGCCTTAGCAAGATAACCGATTCCCAAGGTAGACACAAAGATAACTGGAAAAATCAAAAATAGAATAAGTTTCCAGTTACGTAGAATACTGGTGATATCACTTTCTTCACCCTCCCGAAACAGCAAGGGAGCAATAATGAAAGCTAGGAAAAGTTCTGTTTCAAGCTCGAAAGCGCGTCCCTTCAAAAGAAAACCAATACCCACTCCAAAAATAATTTGAATCAAAGGTAGGGGAAGACGTGGAAAGACACGATTGATAACATTCGATAAAATCAAGCTAAAAAGAAGAACAAGCAAAGCTAATGATAAATGCATAGCTCCTCCTACCCTTCCTTATGACAACAGTTTGAGAATAGTTCTTTTTGCTTACTAATTTTTTTATCAATGGCAGTGACATCTTCTTTGGCCAAAAGTTTATGGCAACGTTCAACCTCAAGACTAGCTAACTTTTTCTTAATTTTAGCCGTTTTACGATTATCAACCTTTTTTAAAGTATCCTCGGCACTTTGCTTATCTATATATTTGGCCTGCATATCTGCAAGCTTCTCTTTAATATCTGTAATCATTGTAATTTCTCCAACATCACCAAAAATGGTGGGGTATTAATTTGATTAAGGGGTTGGTAAAGCATGGCTGTAAAATCACGCTGGTCCAAACCGATAACGTACTCAAGCACAGCATCCTTCTCCATATCGCCGCCATCATGACCATAGTAAATCATAATAGCTAAACGACCACCCACCTCTAAGCGGTCAAGAATTTTCTCAATGGCCTCAAGAGTCGTGTGGGGTTTGGTGATAACACTCTTATCTGCAGATGGCAGATAGCCCAGATTGAAAATAGCTGCACGAATCGGTTCCGTGACATAACGGTCCAGATTTTCATGACCATCTAAAATGAGTTCCGCATTTTCAATTTCCAAGTCCGACAAGCGTTGACGAGTCTTTTCGAGCGCCTGCTCCTGCACGTCAAAGGCATAAACCTTCTTGGCAAGACCAGCCAGAAAGGCTGTGTCATTACCGTTTCCCATGGTTGCATCGACAGCAACACTCTCATCATCCAGCACTTCTGCTAGAAAGTCATGAGACAGATGAATTGGTCGTTTAATCATGCTTTTTCCTCCTTCTCGTTAGCTACTTTGCACCCTTGCCATGAGTCACGACGTTCCATCTCTTTGTCAATGGCATTAAGGACTTCCCACTTGTTGAGACTCCACATAGGACCAATCAACATATCTCGCGGCGCATCACCAGTAATCCGATGAATGACGATATCCTTAGGGATGATTTCCAACTGGTCACAGATGATTGACACATACTCTTCCTGGCTCAGCAATTTAAGACGCCCCTCGTGGTAATCTCTTTGCATACGCGTATTGGTCATCAGGTGGAGGAGGTGGAGTTTGATTCCCTGAATGTCATTGTCCGTCACACAACGGCGAACATTTTCCACCATCATCTCGTGGGTTTCCCCTGGCAATCCATTAATCAGGTGCGATACAATTTCAGCCTTGGGCGCACGCTCACGCAGGCGCTTCACGGTCTCCACGTAGAGTTCATAGCTGTGTGCTCGGTTAATGAGTTCTGACGTTTCTTCATAAGTCGTCTGCAAACCAAGTTCAACAGTCACATGCATACGTTCTGTGAGTTCTGCCAGATAATCAATCACATCATCTGGCAAACAGTCTGGGCGAGTACCGATATTGATGCCAACAACACCAGGCTCATTGATTGCCTGTTCGTAGCGGTCCTTAATAACCTCAAGCGGAGCATGGGTATTGGTAAAATTTTGAAAATAAACCAGATATTTCTGAACTTCTGGCCACTTGCGGTGCATAAAGTCAATCTCATGGTAAAACTGCTCACGAATCGGCGCCTCAGGAGCTACAATGGCGTCCCCAGACCCCGATACCGTACAAAAGGTACAGCCACCGTGAGCCACTGTGCCATCACGGTTGGGACAATCAAAGCCCGCATCTATAGGAAGTTTGAAAATCTTTTCGCCAAAAATTTCACGATAGTAATCATTGACTGTTCTATAACGTTTTTTCATAAAGACTATTATAACACTTTGACCTTAAAAAGAGAGTAAGACTAGGACAAAAATCATGGATTTCTGCCTGTCCTACTCTCTCTTCTTACTTAGTCTTTTTCAAATAATCAATGGCTTCTTGAGCTGTTTTAACAGGGACGATTTTCATCTTGGTTCCCAGTTTCTTGGCAGCTTCCTTGGCCTCTTGATAGTTGGTTTTGGCATCCGGATCAGCCTTTTTCATTTCCTTGGTTACCGGATTATTTGGTACAAAGAAAATGTCTGCACCACTATCAGCCGCTGATTTCACCTTAAGGTAGGCACCACCGATATCACCGACAGAACCATCCTTTTCAATGGTTCCTGTTCCAGCAATCTTACGACCAGCCTTAAGATTTTGACCAGACACCTGATCGTAAATAGCTAAGGTAAACATAAGACCCGCACTTGGGCCGCCAACACCATCAAGTTTAAACTTCACATTTTCAGGACTTTTGACCTCGGTATGATCTGTCAAACCGATACCAATACCATTTTTACCATTGGCAATCTTGATAATCTTACCAGTAGCAGTCTTTTCTTTGTCATCTGTCGTATAAGTGACCTTGACTTTTGAACCCAACTTAAGTCCCTGAACGTATTTAATCAAGTCAGCAGAATTATCAAAAGACTTGCCATTGACAGCTGTCACCGTGTCCGCAATATTGAGGACGCCCTTGAAGCTAGAATCGTCAGCCACCTGAAGCACATAGACACCCATATACTCCAAGCTAGCCTCCTTACCAGCCAGAGTCAAGCCCTGATAAATCGCTTGGTTTTGGGAAGTCTCCATGTAAAATTGGTTGATACGCATGAAATCTTCATCAGAGTAATTTCCAGTTGCCTCTTCAGCTGTTTGAAGCTTTGCAAAATCATTAAGCTGAGCATAGAGCATCAAGGCTAAAGTCGCCTTGGTTTGAGCTACCGCCACAAAATTGTAGGATCCTTTTGAATCATCAGCTTTCTTGTCTACAGTCAAGACTTCCTTGGTATCAAAAGCACCACCCGGAAGCTCAACATAATAATTATTTAGCGGGAAAAAGAGGGCAAATAGGAGGAAAAGTACCGTAAAAATACTTAACAACCACCACTTAATCCGCCAAAGTTTCCCTAATAGTGATTTAGATTCGTTCTTGTTTGCCACGCTTGGCCTCCACTTCCTTAACAACTGCTTGAGGAACATAAGAACTAATGTCTCCCTCAAAATAAATCAACTCACGCACACGACTTGAAGAGACTGGTGTTACCTCATGACTGGCAATCAAATAAACTGTTTCTAACTCAGGTGCCAACCCCTTATTGAAATAATCCATATTGGCTTCATAGTCGAAATCTGTCGCATTACGAAGGCCTCGAACCAAATAAGTCACCCCAAGATCTCTAGCGACATCTACAGCCAGACTATCGTGGGCCGTTATAATCTTGACATTGGGAAGATCTGCCACAACCTCTTCCAGGATACGCTTGCGAGTCTCCACATCCCAGAAGCCCTGCTTATTTTTATTATAAAAGAGACCGATATAAAGCTCATCAAAGAGCTTGCTGGCTCTGGCAATAATATCCATATGCCCATTAGTAATCGGATCAAAAGACCCCGTAAACATAGCAATCTTTGTCATAGCATTCCTTTCTACAACTTCCCTATAAAAGGCTAACGCACGTAAACGGTCACCTTACTGATACCATAGGTTTTCTGTTTCCAAATCCCAAAGTTTGAAATTTCTTCAGGCAAGTCCACAGCCTTATCAGTTTCACAAACCAACATAACTTCCTCAGCCAAGAGTCCTTGCTCCTCTAACTGAGTAATATTGGCCACAATCTGCTCTTTGGCATAAGGTGGATCTAAAAGCACCAAGTCAAACTTTCCTGTCAATTGTGTCAGCGCACGTACTGCATCCATCTTCAAAAGCTGGAACTGTTTCTCACTCTTTGTCATCTTGATATTTTCCTGGATAACAGCCTGTGCCCGACGATCCTTTTCCACGAGGACAGCAAAAGACATGCCACGACTAATTGCCTCAATGGCCAGACTACCGCTCCCCGAGAACAAATCCAAAACACGTCCTCCATCAAAGAAAGGACCAATCATATTGAAAATGGCACCCTTGACCTTGTCCGTTGTTGGACGAGTCGTTTTGCCTTCTAACGTTTTAAGCGGACGCCCGCCAAATTCACCTGCTACAACACGCAAGTCGGTCACCTCGTTTTTACTGATTTTTAGTAAGACTTTTCTATTATAACAAAAAATCACACTTAGATGTTGGTCCAAAGGGGACTAGACAAGCTAAATCCCCCCAAGAGAACACAAAAAACTCGAGAAGCTCCCGAGTTTTCATTCATTTTACTTATCACCAAGTGCAGTCACGTAGTTATAAGCTTCGATACCAGCTGTGGCACCATCACCTACGGCTGTTGTAATTTGGCGAAGGTCTTTCTGACGGACATCCCCAATGGCAAAGATACCAGGAATACGTGTCGCCATCTTATCATCTGTAATTACCCAACCGTCCTGGTCAGTGATGTCGAGACCTGTCAAGTAATCTGAAACAGGATCAAGTCCCACATAAACGAAGACACCGCCAAATTCGTGGTTAGTCACCTCACCAGTTTTGACATTCTTGATATCAACACTGCGAACCTTGATGTCATCACCCTTGATTTCTTCAACGACTGAGTCCCAGATAAACTTAACCTTTTCATTGGCGAAGGCGCGGTCTTGAAGAACCTTTTGGGCACGCAATTCATCACGACGGTGAACAATGGTCACGCTATTAGCAAAGCGTGTCAAATAAATTCCTTCTTCAACGGCAGAGTCTCCACCACCAACAACCAAGAGGTCTTGATTACGGAAGAAGGCACCATCACAGACCGCACAGTAAGACACCCCACGGCTGTTATACTCTTCTTCGCCAGCAACACCAATGTGGCGGTGTTTGGCACCAGTCGCAATGATAACTGTCTTGGTTTGGTACTCTTCATCACCAGTTTTGACAACTTTATAGTCACCCTTGTCTTCGATACCAGACACGATACCATAAAGATTTTCAACGCCCAATTTTTCCAAAGGTTCGAACATCTTCATTGACAATTCTGGACCAGAAATACTTTCAAAACCAGGGTAATTTTCAATATCAGACGTATTATTCATCTGTCCACCAGGAGCACCTTGCTCCAAAGTTGCCACTTTAAGGTTGGCACGTGCTGCATAGAGTGCTGCAGTCATCCCCGCAGGACCAGCTCCAATAACAATTGTATCGTACATGAGTAACTCCTTATATGATTTTCTTGTAGAGATATCTTACACCTAATGTGCCAACAAAGCTAGAATTATGCATTCAGCACGATAAGAATCGCCATAAAAGCAAATGCCAAAACGGGAATCGAAACCATCGACATCATAATAGCATCATAGAGGGCACCTTGACGCTCCTTCACAGTTTTGTCCGCACGACGTAAAGCACGCCATCCAAGCCAAATGGCACCAATCACCAAGCACACAAAGAAAGCAATCACAAGGCCTAAGAGGTAAAATTTAAAAATATTTAATAACATAAATCATCCTAAAGTGAGAAATAGAAAAGGCTGAGATAACATTCTCCAACCTCTAAATTCGACTAGTAATAACTGCACGATGCAGTCTCTGATTGGACACTTAGTCGCCTTTGAAACATTCAAAAGTTCCTAATCATCCTTGTGGGACTTTGACTATGGACTAAAGTATCGTCCACTCCCACTACCTTTTCTATTGTAACAAAAATCCCATCTTAAAGATATTGTTTTGAATAAGAAGCGAAAAATTCTTTTGTTCGTTCTTCTTTTGGATGGTTAAAGATTTCATCAGGTGTTCCCTGTTCAAGGATACGACCTTTTTCAAGGAAGAGCACCTTGTCAGCCACTTGATAAACAAAGTTCATGTCGTGACTGACCAAAATCATGGTTTGACCTGACTTAGCCGCATCAGCGATTGATTTTTCAACCTCACCAACCAACTCAGGGTCAAGAGCAGATGTTGGTTCGTCAAGCAAGAGCACATCAGGCTTCATTGCAAGGGCACGGGCCAAGGCCACACGTTGTTTTTGACCACCCGACAAGTGACGTGGGTAGTGATTTTCACGATTAGAAAGCCCAACCTTAGCGAGCTCTTCTTTGGCAATCTTGGTAGCTTCTTCGTCAGAAAGTTTCTTAACAATCTTAAGACCTTCCTTAACATTATCCAAGGCTGTACGACGTTCAAAGAGGTTGAACTGTTGGAACACCATGGCCAACTTACGGCGAAGCGTAAGAATTTGTTCTTTAGTGATAGTCTTGAAGTCTACTTTAAAATCATCAATGGTAATAGTGCCAGAATCAGGTTGTTCCAAATAGTTCAAGCTACGAAGGATAGTTGACTTACCTGCACCAGAGGCACCGACAAGCGCTACAACTTCACCTTTTTTAATATCGAAGTTAATGCCATCAAGAACCTTTTGGCCTGAAAATTCCTTGGTCAAATTTTTGATGCTAATCATTAGCGGTCCCCTCCAATTCCAGAAATGTCAGTCGCTTCAGGCGCCTTAATAGCCATGTGATTTTCAACTGAACGACCAATGTACTCAATCAAGATTGAGATTGCCCAGTATACAAGGGCAACTGAGATATAACGTTCAAAGTAACGGTAGTCAGCACCACCCAAGATTTGAGCCTGTGCATACATTTCGACGATACCTGCACTAAAGGCAAGTGATGTTCCCTTAGTCAAACCAATCAGACTGTTAATCAAACTTGGTGTCGCAATAACCGCCGCATTTGGAATGATGACACGACGGTAAACTTGTGCTGATGTCATCCCAAGAGAACGGGCAGCTTCGATTTCCCCAGCGTCAACGGCCTGAATCGCTGCACGGATGGTCTCACTCATGTAAGCTGCTTCATTAAAGGCAAAGGCTGTAATAGCGAAGATAGCTGGTGGAATCTCATTAATGTTCCAATCTAAGCCGAACTCACCATTCAAGTAACGAAGGAAGAGTGGAATACCATAGTAAGTCAACATGAGTTGTACAAGGATTGGTGTCCCACGCAAGAAGCTCACAAAAACGGCTTGAATTGGATAAAGGATACGTACTCGATTAATTTTAACAACCGCAAAGACAAGGGCCAAAATCAAACCGAAGAAGGCACCTGCAATAGTCAATCCCAAAGTTAAAGGCAAGCGTTCCACAATCTTAGGAACAGCATCGAAGACAGCCTTCCATGAGAAGAGCTTACCAGCTGGCATCCAAGATGAAATCCATTTGAAGACAACCGTAACCAGTTGCAAAATATAACCCCAAAGAATTTCTACTAGCCAAGACAAGGGAATGGCTAAATCAACAGCTACTGCCAAACCAACCAAGCCAATGATAACTTGGAGATACCAAGGTGACCGATTAAATGCTTCTATACTCTTTTTCACAATGTCGCCCTTTCTTTCTAAAAAAGTAGGTTAGCCTAGTGCTAACCATTCAAATATCTTATCATAATTTTATAGTATTCATTTTAGCACGACTCAGAAAGTCTGTGAAATAGTCTTTTCTTATCATAGTGATAAGAAAATCGTATCACTGATAGCAATACCTTATTAAGACTAAAAAGATTTGAACTCATTCCTTATTTCACGAACAAAGTGAGCATAAACCGAGGCTTTCCGACGTGAGAAAAACACCTGAAACTTTAAAGTTTCAGGTGTTCGGAAGTTTTGAGACCTTAGGCTCAAAACTTAGTCATGGAACTTCGAAGAAGGTCGCTGACGTCCGTCATCACCTCAGGAAAGCCTCAAAAGAAAGCTTTGTCTTCAATCCAAAGCTGAGACAGCAGTCTCAACTTTTCGCAGTCTTATTTCAAATCACTGACGTAATCGCCACCGAAGTATTCCTTGCTGAGTTTGGCAAGGGTCCCATCCTTCTTGAGCTCTTTGATACGTTTATTGACAAAGGTCTTGAGTTCCTTACCTTGCTTATCATTTGAGAATAGAAGATATTCAAGACCATCAGTCTTCATACCGATATCGTCTTTAATCTTGTTTACAGCTAGCTTATAGCCTTGATCTTTGACAATGTACTCAGAGGAAATGGCATCGTAAAGGATAAAATCAATTTTTCCTTCTTGAATATGTTGAATACGTGTTGAAAGACCCGTTGAGCTAGAAGCATAGTTGATAGTAATTGGTGTCTTGTCCGCATTGGCATGGTTCCAATTTTCAAGCAACTGAGCATAGTTAGAGCCAGGAAGCACCTCTGTCGTCTTACCAGACAAATCGTCTAGGCTAGTATACTTGGTACCCTCAGCACTAGTGATGGCATAGTTAGAACGTGAAATCGGATCTGAGAAACCATATTTCTGCGCACGTTCTTCATTATAGTTGAAGTCGTTAGCTGCAATCTGATAACGTCCAGAATCCACCCCTGTCAAGATGGAATCAAAAGGTGTCGTTACAAACTTGACCTCATATTTGTCCGAATCCTTGAAAATAGCCTTGACCAAATCAATATCATAACCCTTGAAGTCGTCACCTTTTTTGAAAGTGAAAGGCGCCGTATCAGAGTCTGTCGCAACAGTAATCGTCTGCTTTTCACCAGATGCCTTACTGTCACTCTTGTTCCCACAAGCAGCCAAAGTCAAAACTGACAAGCCAAGAATCCCTAAACCTGCAAGCCATTTTTTCATATCTATAATCCTCGATACTTTCATTAATAGTTAGTGATAACAGTTTATCATCTTCCTCCAAACTCGTCTAATAATAAAATCCTAAGAGGTGATAGAAAATGGTTATAGTGGGAATGGATACAACGAACAATAAGAAAAGAGCTGCCACTGGTGTGACAACTCTTCTCACCAAAAAAAGCTTTCCGTACATGTTTAACATCAAATGCAATAAAACTCTATTTATCCTTACTTGATGACTTACTACTTGAATCGCTACTGTCTTCAGGTTGATAATCTGATAAATTCTTATGGATGCGTTCAGCGTAAACAGCTCTGCTTCCTGATTCATCATGGTCAACCAAGGCTTCGGCAAGCTCTTTATAATCTTCTACAGAAATAGTCCAGTTACCCCCATCATCTTTGGTTAGCTTGAAGGTCTTTTCTAGATCATCAGCACCTGTCAAAGGTGTATAGGCCATTTCTTTATCAATATCCTTAAATTGTGTCAAATCGCCGTTAAAGTTTTCACCATAAAGGAATTTCGTTGTGAGATCTTTGGCTTTACCTTTTTCTACATCGTTGTTATCAGCTTGATTCCACTGTTTCAACTTGTCAATGTCGTTATCATAGAGACTCATAAGGAGAGTACGAACAGCAGCTGCAGCACCATAGGCACTAACAGAGCGTGAAGTAAAGGTAACTGTCGCTTCATTTCCTTTAACTTTGACATCTTTCAGCTTATAGTCCTGAATCTTACCAATCATATTACGACGGACCTTGAGGAACTTAGAAAGCACTTGGGTTGGTGTCTTAGCATCATAACCTTCAATGTATTTAAACGTATACTTGTCTTCCGGTGTATACCCCTTTTCTTCGATAGTATCTGCAACTTGTTTTTCAAAGACTTTCGTTTCAGTCCAGGCTTCGTAATTTTCACCGTAGAGTTTTGAAAAACCGTTACTAGATTTTCCAAGCATAGTATCAATTAAAACTGTCGCATCAGCCTTGGCACGTTCTGTCGGAGTTGGTGTCGCTTTTTTCTTCTCAGCTGGCTTATTGGAAGCACAAGCTACGAGAAGCAAGCAAGCTGCCAGAATCAGTCCTAAATAGGTAAGAACTTTTTTCATTAAGATTATTCCCTCATTTCTTTTAGTTACTATTTAAGATAGCATAGGTCTGATGATTCTTCAAGGTCACTTTCCAAAAGAAAAAATCAAAACTCTACTATTATAATGACTCCAAATCATCTAGGTCCAATTGCCTGCCTTCTTGATCTTCCAGACCCGTCAGCGTCACACCGAGCAGGCGAACACCACTACTATTTTCCTCCAGTTGGTCAAAAATGGTATGGGCAGTCCTTTCGATGGCCTCAAAACCCTGGGTTGATTTGTCCAAGGTCATACGCTTGGTTAAGGTCGAAAAATCCGAATAACGGACCTTAATGACAACGATTCGACCAACTTTTTTATTTTTCTGGGCACTTTCAGCCACCCGTCTAGCATTCTTTGTCAACTCAGCCTTGATATCATCTTCATTATAAAGAAGCTTGCCATAGGTTCGCTCACTTCCGATAGATTTACGGACACGATTGGGCCTGACAGGACTATTGGAAATCCCTCTAGCCTTACGAAAGAGATCAAATCCGAAGCGTCCAAAACGATCAATCAGCGTCATCTCAGGAATCTTCAGAAGATCGGCACCGGTGTATATTTCCATGTCGTGAAGACGTTCAACTGACTTTTTACCTACTCCATGAAACTTTTCAATAGGGAGCTTTTCCAAAAATTCCTGAGCCTCCTCTGGAAGCACCACCGTCAAACCAGCAGGCTTTTGAAAATCAGAAGCTAGTTTGGCGATAAATTTATTGTAGGAAACGCCTGCTGAACAAGTCAGGTGAAGTTCCTGCCAGATGTCATACTGGATAAGTTTGGCTACCTTAACCGCGGATTTGATACCAAGCTTATTTATCGTCACATCAAGATAGGCTTCGTCGATAGACATAGGCTCTACCAAGTCGGTATAGCGTTTAAAAATCTCACGAATTTGCATCCCTACCTCTCGGTAATGGCTATAATTTCCTGAGATGAAGACAGCATTAGGACAACGTTCATAGGCTTCCTTAGAAGACATGGCTGAATGGACACCATATTTTCTAGCCTCATAATTACAAGTTGATACCACACCACGTCCCCCTGTTTTTCTAGGATCATGACCGATAATAACCGGCTTGTCCTTAAGACTGGGGTCATCCCTCATCTCGACCTGAGCAAAAAAGGCATCCATGTCAATATGGATGATTTTCCGACTGGTATCATTTATTAGAGGAAACTCTAACATGGCTCCCTGCCTCCGTTCTCAGATTTATCTCATTGTAAAGCTTTTCACATAAAACTTTGGGCCTACAAAGCATTCTCCCCTTATGATACCAAAATCTATCAAAAAACAGAAATTTATAATACAGATTTGTCGTTTTCAAAACTGTATTATAAAAGAATGTCTCTAAAAATGGAGTTTTAAAGTTGTGTAAGCGGTTACTGTGTGATAGAATACTTCTAGAGAATGTAACAGATGATTTTGTTACTAGAATTATAGGAGATCCAAACTATGGCAACGGTTAAAACTAACACAGATGTTTTTGAAAAAGCGTGGGAAGGCTTTAAAGGAACTGACTGGAAAGAAAAAGCTAGCGTTTCACGTTTCGTTCAAGCAAACTACACACCTTATGATGGTGACGAAAGCTTCCTTGCAGGACCAACTGAACGCTCACTAAAAATTAAAAAAATCGTAGATGAAACTAAAGCAGGCTATGAAGCTGAAGGACGCTTCCCAATGGATACTCGTCCAACTTCAATCGCTGACATTGACGCAGGATATATTTCAAAAGAAGATGAACTTATCTATGGTATCCAAAATGATGAGCTCTTCAAATTGAACTTCATGCCTAAAGGTGGTATCCGTATGGCGGAAACTGCTTTGAAAGAACACGGTTATGAACCAGACCCAGCTGTACACGAAATTTTCACAAAATACGTGACTACAGTTAACGATGGTATCTTCCGTGCTTACACTTCAAACATCCGTCGTGCACGTCACGCTCACACAGTTACTGGTCTTCCAGATGCATACTCACGTGGACGTATCATCGGGGTTTACGCTCGTCTTGCCCTTTACGGTGCTGACTACTTGATGCAAGAAAAAGTTAACGACTGGAATGCTATCAAAGAAATCGACGAAGAAACTATCCGTCTTCGTGAAGAAGTTAACCTTCAATACCAAGCACTTCAAGACGTTGTTCGCCTTGGTGACCTTTATGGTGTAGATGTTCGTCGTCCAGCCTTCGATACTAAAGAAGCTATCCAATGGACAAACATCGCCTTCATGGCAGTATGTCGTGTAATCAACGGTGCCGCTACTTCACTTGGTCGTGTGCCAATTGTCCTTGACGTATACGCAGAACGTGACCTTGCTCGTGGTACTTACACTGAATCAGAAATCCAAGAATTCGTTGATGATTTCGTTATGAAACTTCGTACAGTTAAGTTTGCTCGTACAAAAGCTTACGACCAATTGTACTCAGGTGACCCAACATTCATCACAACTTCTATGGCTGGTATGGGTGCTGACGGACGTCACCGTGTTACTAAGATGGACTACCGTTTCTTGAACACTCTTGATAACATCGGTAACTCTCCAGAACCAAACTTGACAGTTCTTTGGACTGACAAATTGCCTTACTCATTCCGTCGCTACTGTATGCACATGAGCCACAAACACTCTTCTATCCAATACGAAGGTGTAACTACTATGGCTAAAGACGGATACGGTGAAATGAGCTGTATCTCATGTTGTGTATCACCACTTGACCCAGAAAACGAAGAACAACGTCACAACATCCAATACTTCGGTGCTCGTGTTAACGTACTTAAAGCCCTTCTTACTGGTTTGAACGGTGGTTACGACGATGTTCATAAAGACTACAAAGTATTTGATATCGATCCAATCCGTGATGAAGTTCTTGACTTTGACACTGTTAAAGCTAACTTCGAAAAATCTCTTGACTGGTTGACTGACACTTACGTAGATGCCCTTAACATCATCCACTACATGACTGATAAGTACAACTACGAAGCTGTTCAAATGGCCTTCTTGCCAACTAAACAACGTGCTAACATGGGATTCGGTATCTGTGGTTTCGCAAATACTGTTGATACATTGTCAGCAATCAAATACGCTACAGTTAAACCAATCCGTGACGAAGATGGCTACATCTACGACTACGAAACAATCGGTGAATACCCACGTTGGGGTGAAGATGACCCACGTTCAAACGAATTGGCAGAATGGTTGATCGAAGCTTACACTACTCGTCTTCGTAGCCACAAACTCTACAAAGATGCAGAAGCTACAGTTTCACTTCTTACAATCACTTCTAACGTTGCTTACTCTAAACAAACTGGTAACTCTCCAGTTCACAAAGGGGTATACCTCAACGAAGATGGTTCAGTGAACTTGTCTAAATTGGAATTCTTCTCACCAGGTGCTAACCCATCTAACAAAGCTAAAGGTGGATGGTTGCAAAACTTGAACTCACTTGCAAGCCTTGACTTCGGTTATGCGGCTGACGGTATCTCACTTACTACTCAAGTATCACCTCGTGCCCTTGGTAAGACTCACGACGAACAAGTTGACAACCTCGTAACTATCCTTGACGGATACTTCGAAAACGGTGGACAACACGTTAACTTGAACGTTATGGACTTGTCAGATGTATACGAAAAGATCATGAGCGGTGAAGATGTTATCGTACGTATCTCTGGATACTGTGTAAACACTAAATACCTCACTCCAGAACAAAAAACTGAATTGACACAACGTGTCTTCCACGAAGTTCTTTCAATGGACGACGCTTTGGGATAAAATAACTAAAGAGCTCGCAATAGCGGGTTCTTTTATTTTTGCAAAAAACTAGATTTCATTATATTTTTCTAAAACTACTATAATTTACATTTGACTTTTTATCAGATTAGCTATAAAATAAAAGCGTTTCCGTTTGGTATCTCCAAACACTTCCTTCTCAGAAGCACCTTAGAGAAACGGTACTCAATGACTGTTTAACGGATGATTTCTAATAACACGTAGACTATCATTGTTATAAGATTAAAGAGTATAAGGAGGACAAATGAAAAAGAAAAGTTTTAAGATAATTGGATTAGTCTCTCTCGTAGCAAGTACTGTCCTACTCGTAGCCTGCCAGTCTGATACAAAAAACGAATCCTCAACAAAGTCCAAGGACGTTCAATGGGGGTATACTGGTGCTACTGGTCCAGACCATTGGGGTGACCTTTCTAAAGATTATGAACTCAGCAAAAATGGTAAAGAACAATCTCCGATCAATATCACCGGGGCTGAGGACGTTGATCTTCCAGAACTAAACCTTAATAATCAAGAATCAGAAGCTCAAGTTGAAAATAACGGGCATACAATTGAAGTCAGCTTTAAAAATCCAAAGAATACCCTAACGATTGGTGATGATGTCTATAAATTACAGCAGTTTCATTTTCACGCACCTAGTGAGAATGAAATTGATGGTCATACTTATCCTCTAGAGGGGCACTTCGTCTATAAGACAGATAATGGGAAAATCACAGTTGTCTCAGTTCTCTATAATTATGGCGATGAAAATCAAGCCTTAAAACAAATCTGGGATAAAATGCCTCAGGCGGCCAATACAGAAACCGAGCTTCCTCAGACTATATCACTAGACGATTTCTATCCTGAAGACAAGGACTACTACAACTTCGAAGGTTCCTTGACAACACCGCCATGTACTGAGGGTGTTAACTGGATTGTCTTCAAGAATCAAGAAACCGTTAGCAAGGAACAAGTGGAAAAATTCACCCAAACCCTTGGATTTGAAAATAACCGCCCTATCCAAGATACAAACGGTCGAAAAATTAAAGAATAAAACAAGATAAAAAGCTTGATGATACCTCCTCGCATCGGGCTTTTTTTCGTTGACAATTAGTTATAGACTTTGTTACACTTGCCCTATGATTATCAAACATACAAGAGACACACTCTCAGAAACTTACCTCGATGCCGTAGCCATCCGAAACACTGTTTTTGTAAAGGGTCAAGGCGTTCCTCGCTCCATCGAGATTGATGCGAATGAAGCCTACTGCATCCACTTTGTTCTATATGATGACAAAGGCAAGGCTGCAGCAACCGTACGCCTACTACCGAATAAAGACTTGACTCAGGTTACCCTCCAACGTATGGCTGTGCTCGATGCCTACCAAGGTCAAGGTCTGGGGAGCATTCTCCTAAAAGAAGCTGAAGATTTTGCACAAGAACAAGGCTTCCAGACTATTTCTCTCCATGCTCAACTCGGGGCACTTAAGTTCTACCTCAATAATGGCTATCAAGAAGTCGGTAACATCTTTGAAGAAGCTGGTATCCAACACATTACTGTTGAAAAATCCTTACTAAGTAAAAAAGCTTAAGCAATAGGTCAACTGCTTAAGCTTCTTCTTTTGCCGCAAATATAGGATAACCATGCTCGACAGCCAGAACTGTGACATTTTCTCTAGCTTTTAATCTCTCTGTGATTTTTTTCCAGCTACGATTTCCCATAATGATAACGATCATCGTTACCATATAAACTAAAACAGCAGGATATCTAGCAAAGTCGGTAAATGTCAATTTTAGGGACTCCAGAATTTTCCTGAGTATAAAGGCGTAACCAATCACAATATGAGTAAGCCCACAAAAGTACCCTAAACATATAAGCAAATACTCTATTTGAAGCTTCTTGGAACGCTTTTTGTAGAGTAACTTATAGTCTTGACTGTACTTTTCAAACACAGGAAAATGAATATCAAACCCTCTTCTCATATGAAGGACTTTTAAATCGGGTTGGGCACGATACCCAAGGCAATGAATCAGTTTGTATAGTAGCTCTCTTATCAAAATATAAAAAGAAATAATAAGGTTAGATAACAAGCTAATAAATACCAAAACTACAAAAGAGCCTACATCTCTATCCGTCGTCAAAAAAATAATCACCACTGTAAAACACATACCACAGACAAAGAGACTACTCCCGTTAAGCATGCAAAAGAGCAGACTCAGAAACCGAGGGACAAATCTACTTTGTTTAGGTGGCTTAAGCGACCGTTGCATTATGAACTCCTTCTTCATGATTCCAATCAAAACATGGTAATTTTTGATTAACTTGGTGAGCCCTTCGTATAAGCATCACTTTAGTCTTTATTTCTTTAGAAAAATAGGGTAAAAATACTCCTCTGAGATAACTTTTAAGTTAAAATAACGGACAAAGTGACTTTTCAGATGTATGAGCCATCTTACAGAAAAAATCAAAACACCACATAAGAGCAAGAAGATTATATAACCAACTTTTCCTAAGGTGAAGCTATAACCGATTAGAACGACTAAGATGATGAAGAGGTAGAGTCTACCAAGAGTCGCTAGGAAATAAAGAAATTGATGTCTAAGAGAGCGCTTATCATATAGTATTTTGTAGGCATCTGTCGTTTTTTCAAAAAATACTATATATGACGTTCTACCTCGGTAATCCTCTTCTCCAAAGGGGCGGGCATGATAACCACAGAAATGAAAAAGTTTAAATATGATGCCATGTCCCATCCTATAAAATGTCACACCCAAAAGTATGACAGCAATAACTTTTGGAATATCCACCTCTTGCCCGACCTGACCAACACCAAATAGATGCTTCAGCCATACAAATGTCACATAAGACAAGACTATCAAACATATCTTCAAAAAGATAAACAATTGTGTCGCCCCGGCACTAATCTCACCTTCTAGAGGATTAAAAGATGCCCCTCTTCTATTTTTATTTGTCAGAATGTACCAACTCCTTCTTCATTATCTCAATTAAAACATCTCTGTCCTTAATCCATTGAGCTCTCTCATCCTTGTAGTAAGTACGATTACTGAGGAAAATCGCCGCACGTTGAGCTGGGATGTTAATCAGAACAAAGGTACCTGTATAACCAGTATGAAGAATCCACTCTCCTTGAAGGTCCCAAGCGACACTACGTTCCTTGTTGGATTGGCTGATATTCTGCGTCATATTTTTAGCAAAATCATCCGTCAAATAATGGTTAACAAAAATCTCTAAGTCTTTTAAGGTTGAAAAGAGACCTGCCGAACCTGTGTGTTCTTTGAGAACTCGAGCCTTGGGATCATGAACAATTCCTCCTGGAATCCCCTCAACAGTCCGAACAGCAAGGTCAACTGGCCCAAACCCTGTTTCTGACATACCAAAGGGTTGAAAAATCTCGGAGTCAAAGAGCTTATCCAGTGTTTGTCCAGAGACTTTTTCAAGCATCAAGCCTAGGAGAATAAAGTTAATATCTGTATACAAGAAAGGTTTGTCAGTTTTGACTTTGATGGCATTAATAGCAGCAATCAAGCCCTCTTGGTCTAAGTCATCACGATTTGGAATAAAAGGATCAATTCCGCTACTGTGAGAAAGAAGTTGACGAAGGGTTAACGTCTTATCCACTACTTCAGGATAATAGGTCGATAGTTTCTCATCCAAGTCCAATTTTCCCGCTTGTAAGTAGAAAAGACAGAGAGTCCCAACTCCGACTACCTTGGAAACGCTAGCTAGATCATAGGTCAGTCCTGGAACTACCGGATGATTTCCATCCTGAGTTCCTAGATAATGCTCCTGCCAATCTTGTCCGTCATAAAGTGCAAGGCTGGCACCTGGAAAGATGTCAGCCTTGATGTAGTCTGTAATTGTTGACAATGTTTGTTGAAAATTAGTCATTACTTTGTAAACCAAACCTCAATATTGCTCATGTCAGTGAGTGCGAGCAAGTTCCCTTTGCTGTCTAGGTAACTAGAGAACTGTTCTTTTTCAAGTTTATCATGCAAGGCAACCAAGTCATAGTCTTCTGCTACCTTAAACTCTAGAATTTCCAAATCCCAAGTCTGGTCTGAACTCACTTGGAGGTCAGGACCTTCTGCTTTTTCAAAGTGGATAGACAAAGGCAATTCTTCGCCAAAAAGATTATCGTAGAAGAAAGCTGCTTGGGCTGTATCAACAACGTTCAAGGTCAAAGACTCAACCGTAAAGTCTGACACTCCTTTGAAATCTTCTTTTTCTTCAACATCTGCGTATTCAACTGTCTTGAGAGTAGACAAGTCATCTTCAGCATGCATCAAAATAAGACCATTCTCAGGTGAGATTGTTTCAAAGGCATACCCTTTTTCCCCTTGGAAAATAGCCTTGGCTTGGTGATCATCACGCGCCAAAAGGTATTCAATCTCAAGTGGATTTGAGACTTTAATGACCACTTTATTAATTTTCTTAGGACCTTCAACAGCGCGACAACGATAAGCTGGTGACTCCTCAATCACAAAAAGTGAGTTACGGTCTGTCCAATCTGTGAAGACAGCAAGGGCATTTTCCTCAGTCAAAAGCTTAAATCCTAATGTATTTTGGTAAAAATCAATATTTTCCTGTCTATTATTCACACGAAAGATTGGTGTGTGAAACTTAAAATTCCCTGATTGCGTCATGACAACCTCCATTCTTCTCTATTTTATCCGAAAAGAGCTTGTGTGACAAGGATTTTCCTAAGAAAAAACAGTATTGTAATTTTTTCACTTTCTTTCACACAAATTATGAAAATCATTACATTATCTTTACTTTGGGGCTAGCATTTTCCTCATTTTAGAGTATAATAGAGTCTATGAAAACTCTTGTCAATAATCTGGCATTTAGACATGCCTATCAGGGATTTTTTTTACTGCTGATGATAGCTATCCCAAACATCACCTTAGGTATGACAACCTTATATAACAATCAGACTGGATTGACTTTTACGAAGCTTGAAAGCTGGGGAGTCATCGCTATCAATCTCATCATTTTTTACCTTACCTATCTCTGGGCAAAGAGTGAAGGATTGATGACTCGTTTTAGACTAGACCTCAAGGATGCTAAAGCAATTATCTGGGGCTTTCTCACTATCTTCTTGATGGGAGTCATTGGCAGTAATCTTATGCTACTAACCCATACCAACTACCATGCAGAACTTCAAAAGACGCTCACAACAACGCCTATCCTTCCAGTAGCCATTGGTATGATTTCGGCAGCCTTCCTCCAAGAAATCCTCTTTCGCAAGTGGATTTTCACCTGGTTAGCTCCTTATTCGAAAACAGCTGTGCTAGTCAGCACTGGGCTCTTTTGTCTCTTTCATATGCCAACTAATCTTGCCTACCTCACTCTTTATATCGGAATGGGCTTGGCTCTCTCTATGGTCTACCAAAAAAGAGAAAACTTATCTGCAAGTATCACACTTCATGTTTTATGGAATCTTTACACCTTAGGTGCTACCATTCTAGTAATGACTAATCCAATGTGACTGAGAATATTTTCTCAGTTTTTTATTACTTTCAAAATTTTAAGCATAAAAAAATCTGAAGCACTAACTTCAGATTTTTTGTATTGATTAAAGGTAGAGGAACTTGAACAAAGCTATAGCTAAAACTCCTGCTAAGATTGGAGCCACAACTGGAACCCATGCATACCACCATTTAGAATCACCTTTGTGCTCACCAAGAACTGTTGTTGGCAAAATGTGGTGGAGAAGACGTGGCATCAAGTCACGGGCTGGGTTAAGAGCTGGACCTGTTGCACCACCAAACGAAATAACCAAGGCTGCAACCAAGAAACCAACACCGATGTGGGCAACCGCAAGTGCACCATTAGCCATTTGACCTGTTACAGCTTCTTTATCATACCCATATTGAACTGCTTGTGAGACTAATTTGTGACCAAAGTAGTTGTTAGTCAAGGCAAGAGCACCAAAGAAGAGAAGGAATGAACCCGCAAACTCATTGGCAAAACCATTAAGCCAAGCACGTTTGTGATTTTCCTCTGAGTCTGAGTTATCATCAACAGCAGAGATTGTAGAGAAGGTACCGAGGATGTTGTTTGGATTCTCAGTTTGAAGATAATAAGGTTGGTGAACCCAAACCACGATAGCTTGTCCTAAGAAAGCACCGAGAAGTTGAGCAATCAAGTAACCTGGAACGGCTACCCATGAGAACAAGCCAGATGCAGCAAGTCCAAGTGTGAAGGCTGGGTTGATGTGGTTACCAGAAACATCACCAAACATAAGTGCTGGCATCATTACCGCAAAACCATAACCAAAACCAATAACAAGCCATCCAGACTTACTACCCTTAGTCCCTTTAAGCTCAACATTGGCAACCGAACCATTACCAAGTGCAACCATCAAAGCTGTCCCAATAAACTCAGTAATGTACTTCATAATCCAATCATGACTGAGCGCTTCTTTTAGAAAATCATTCATTTGTCTCTTTATTTCCTTTCACATTTTACAATAATTTAGACATCTATCATTTTATCAAGTATAATGTCTGATGTAAAGATATTTCTGAAATGTTTACGTATTCTTTTTTTGAGGTTTTAAAGTATGAAATTTAACCAGTTTAGTTACATCCCTGTTAATCCTGAAATTGCTTGTCAGGAACTTCGTTCTTTGGGCTTTGAAGTCTCTTTAAACGCTAGTGCCAAAGCTAATTTTGAGGCTTTTGTTCGCAAGCACTTCCTTTTCTTTGAAGATACTGATTTAGCTTTGAAAAATTGGATTGCTGATACAGAGACTGATCTCCTAACCTTCTTCCAATCAGACCGTCCTTTGACTGCTGACGTCTTTGGTTTGGTAGCTCTTCAAATGCTAGGATTTGTCCCTAATGTAGACTTTACAGATAGTGTTGCTTTCCTAGAGGAAATGGCTTTTCCAATCACTTTTGATGGTAGCCTTAACAACCTGCACCAGTTGTTGGCAACACGCACACAGTCTGGCAATACCTTAATTGATCAGTTAGTAGCTCAGGATTTAATCCCTGCAAGTAATAACTACGTCTTCTTTAATGGTAAGAGCTTGGCAACATTTGACACTAATCAGCTTCACCGTGAGGTGGTTTATGTCGAAACACCTGTAGATACCGATAAAGATGGGCAGTTAGACTTGGTCAAGGTGACTATCTTACGTCCTGATGTGGACTTCCCAGTTCCAGCTATGATGACCGCAAGCCCTTATCAACAAGGGACTAACGAGCCTGCTTCAGATAAGCTCACCCACAAGATGGAAGGTGATTTGCTCGTCAAACCAGCAGGTGAAATCTCCCTTAGCCAACCAGAAATCAAGACACCAGAGGCAGACCTTACGCCTATCAATCCTGTCACAAAGGCTCAGGAGCGTTTTGCTCACACAGATACCTACACGCTTAACGATTACATGTTGGCTCGTGGTGTGGCTTCTATCTATGTATCGGGTGTTGGTACCTTCAACTCTGAAGGCTTCATGACCTCTGGAGACTATCAACAAGTTCTGGCCTATAAAGCTGTCATCGACTGGCTCAATGGTCGTGCACGCGCCTTTACTAGCCGTAGTAGACAGTATACCATCATTGCAGATTGGGCATCTGGTAAGGTGACTACTACCGGACTTTCATACTTAGGTACCATGTCCAACGCCCTTGCTACAACTGGTGTCGACGGTTTGGAGATGGTCATCGCTGAAGCAGGTATTTCTTCTTGGTACGACTACTATCGTGAAAATGGACTTCTCGTCAGTCCTGGAGGATACCCTGGTGAAGATCTCGACACATTGACCGAATTTACCTATTCTCGTGCCCTATTAGCTGGAGAATACCTACGCCACCAAAAAGACTACCAAGCCTACCTCAATGAGCTAAGCACAGCCATTGATCGTAAGCATGGTGATTATAGCCAGTTCTGGCATGACCGTAACTATGTGCAGTTCGCAGATCGTGTTAAAGCTACTGTTGTCTTTACACATGGTAGCCAAGACTGGAATGTCAAACCGATTAACGTCTATCAAATGTTCAATGCTCTTCCTGACACTCTTGGAAAACACCTCTTCTTCCACAATGGTGCCCACGTTTACATGAATGCTTGGCAGTCTATTGACTTCCGAGAAAGCATGAACGCCTTGATTTGTCAGAAACTCCTTGGTTTGGAGAATGGCTACACACTGCCTACTCTTATCTGGCAAAACAACCAGTCTGAACAGACCTGGGAAGTTCTCGATAACTTTGGACACGACAATGGTAAAAACATTCAGCTTGGTGAGGCTGAAGCTAGCATCGCTAACCATTATGAAGAGGAAACCTTCGCCAAATACGGTAAGACTTACCAAAGCTTCAAGGATGACCTCTTTGCAGACAAAGCCAATGCCATTACCTTGGACTTTGAACTGGACCAAGATATCCAAATCAATGGTCGTGTCCACCTAGAGCTCAAGGTTAAGTCTAGCACAAACCGTGGTCTCATTTCGGCCCAAGTTCTAGAAATGGGTAACAAGAAGTATCTCGCACCTATTCCCGCACTCAAACGCATGAATCTAGATAACGGCCGTCTCTTCAAGGAAGAAGCCTTACGTGAATTACCATTCAAGCAGGCAAAATACCGTGTCATTACCAAGGGACACCTTAACCTGCAAAATCGTAAAGACCTCCTCACCATTGAGAATGTCACTCCAAATGAATGGATGACTATCGGCCTGGACTTGCAACCAACCATCTACAAACTCAACAAGGGCGACAAACTCCGACTTGTTCTCTATACCACAGACTTTGAACACACTATTCGTGACAATAGTGACTACGAATTAACCGTGGACCTAAGCCAAAGTCAGATGACATTGCCTTATTAGTATTTATCGCAAAAAATCCCATAGGATGAGAACTCCCATGGGATTTTTTTATTGTGTGAAAATAAACAAGATTTAATCTTCAATTTTTACGATTCATTTTAATGTTATTTAAACAAATGATGTAGCCAAGACAGTGGAACAACACAAAGATATGCCAGTAAAAATAAGGCATTAAGCTGTCAGATTTAGTCAACGTATAAAAAAGAAAAATGGCAACTAATAAAATAGAGAACCACAGCGTCTTCTTAACGAATAACAAATATTGATGCCATATCTCTTCATCACTCAAAGTAACTTTAGATTTTTTACTTAGGAAAAGATGCATCAAGATCTCTACTAGACTGCTAAGTACTGTTAAAACCAGAATCTTACTTAGAGGAATACCTAAAAAGAATCCCATCCACTCAATAAGCAATTGGGACAAAACAATGGCCGTAAGGGCACGTAGATTTTTTGACATAAAACTTAAACCTCACACTTCTCTCAAACAGAAAGTTTTTACAATACCTAGAAAGTTACCAAAGCATAGATAAGCACTTACAGCCTCGCTATCTTTATAAGCACGTCTATCATAAACTGCGATTCTAACCTCGTTCACTTTCTTTAATGATTTTAAGCACTCTAGGTGTCAGAAAAGCTAGTAAACAAATATCCAAAACAATCACAACAATAATGATTAGGCGCCATTCGGCATCTCTCACCGTCAGCAAACGATAAACACCAGCTAAAATAATAGCCAAATGTGCCAAGCCCATACCAGAGTAAATTTGTTTAGGAGTAAACTGTCGTTCCTCAAGTGGACGATTGTTCAGTTCTCGCTTAATCAACAGGGGGAACACAAGTAAAAAGATTGATAGCAATGCCAAAGGTAGCCATATCCAGATTGGATGCTGACTAGATAGAGTATTTAAAGCTATATTACCAATGACTACT
Organism: Streptococcus sp. HMSC078H03; assembly: GCF_001808655.1. Taxonomy (NCBI): domain Bacteria; kingdom Bacillati; phylum Bacillota; class Bacilli; order Lactobacillales; family Streptococcaceae; genus Streptococcus; species Streptococcus sp. HMSC078H03. The sequence continues at coordinate 125,225 of NZ_KV794107.1, read as the reverse complement.
CCTAGGATTGCTGATACGACACGTAACGAACGTAACACAGCAGAACTAAATTTTTGTAATATCACCATTTAAACTCCTTTTTGCTAGGACCATTCAAACAAATTATAAGGTATTATCATAGAAATGTTTGGCTATTCTTTCTGAATCTAGAATAGCTAAAACCTCGTAAATATCACATTAATCGTGACAGATTAGAGTAACGACATCACTTCTCATTTCTACAAATCAGCTGACTAAGATCATCAGAGAGCGATGAAGAAACATAAAGTGACAAGGTATAAAATAAAAATGTTCTTTCTTGATGCCAGAAAAATGTTATCACACATTGAATACAGACAGCCAAAATAACTTGCACGATAAATTTAATATATTTTCTAGAAATAACAAATTGTTCCAATAGTAATCCTCCTTTCATGACATTTTTTGAAGACCCAGACCCTGCAAGTTTTGTCTATACGATAGAAGAATATCCTTCAAACATTGGAAATTCACTCTAATTTTCACATGTTTCATTAATCACTTTCTTATTATAACACTTTTATGCAACGTAAATTGAATAATGTCACAAACGGTTACTATATTTTCTGAATGGTGGGGTTAGAGTGAGCTTTAGAGTCTTTTCCTCTCAAGATAGTGACAAAACACAAGTAATCGGATTATCTAGGACTCAACATTATTTCTTAAATTGTGTCCATTTTTTAAAAAGCAGACTATAAAGAAGCAAGGTTAGCCCCAACAAGTTAATGGTATGGTGGACTGCATCCAAACTTCTAAATAGATTAGCGAGGCCCATTCCGATGAGAATGGTAGCCAGTAAATACGGTTTTGAGTTTTTGAACATACTTTTCTCCTTAAAGTGTTTTTAGCTTTCTGTGCAAAGCTATGATTTTTATTATAGATTGGAAGCCGATAAAAAAGTAGTGACATAAATGTCACTACTTGTCTGACCTTATATCCTTGATAATCGTACACATAAGAAAGAGAAAAAGACATAACCCAATAATATTTAGGCATTGAAGTCCAAAATTCAGTTTTTCTCCCAAGTTATGTAAGGCAACAAGGATGAAGCCCATAGACTTCATTAGAGATACTAGGTGTTTTTTAGTCATGATTATAGATACCTTTTATCTTTTAAAATATTTTTTGACTTGCAAATAAGCTAGAAAATCACAGAGGATTAACAAAAGCATTAATACGGCTAGTACTATACGGTCTGTGGTATCACTGAATGTAAGTAATGTGTAAAACTCTACACAAAGCACTAGAAATGAGATGACCAGAAAGACAATGAAGGACTGCCGTATTGTTAACGGATTCACTGAATCTGGACGCTTCTTAAGAATATGGTAGAGCAGCCCATTTACAAAAATGACTACTAAAGCTAGTGCTCCGACTGCTAACCAAATCTCTGGAGAGGTCTTGCTTTTGTAGAGAGAAATACTGGTACTTATAAGGAAAACTGCCAGTACAGCAGTGACGACCCTAGAAAATCGCAATACTCTCGAACTAACATTCTTTAACTTCATGATAAAACACCTAAATTATGAATAACCTCAGTCAGTCTTGTAAACTGAATAAGCTATTACATTAAACTCTATTCCTTTCTGTATTTTTTTATACTGCTGTAAGATCTCAAAAAAGACCTTAGCGATTACATTCTACTGGAGATGTAATACAGTAGCGTCATTAGTACTGATACTTTAAATAGGCGAATATACATATCTTTGTTTTTTCTATTACTAAGATATGCAATCAAATATAATATAATCTCCGCTATTATCAGCAAGAATAATTTTACTTCGGGAACATCAAAAATAAGCATTTGCAAGCCCCGAAGTAGCACATATCATAGTATAACCCCCTGCGGAAACAGGTCCTGCTGCCCATGCCATGAGCATACCACCTAGACAGCCACCAATTACTGCTCCAACTTTCCCACCACCAGAAATAATTTCTAGCTCAGCATCGCACATCTTATTATACTTAGTCACATTCATTTTTTAACCTCTCTAAAAGCTCGCTCCGATACATGCTAGCCCACCAGCAACTGCTCCAACATGTGCTCCTACAAATGCTCCTGGAAATGCTGTAACACCAAATGCTGCCATACCACCTGTAAATCCAGCACCTGCGCCAGTTAAAGCTCCTCCAAAGATTAAATCTTTACATCTATTTCCACCTTCAACGTTTGCAAGTGCCTCGAGATCGAGTGTTTCAAAATTGTTCATTGTTTGTGTTGTCATTCTAACAACCTCCTAAAATATTATTTTTTAGCTTTTTCTCTTAAGCTATGGTTTTATTATAGGTTGCAAGCCAACAAAAAAGTAGTGACATGTATGTCACCACTCGATTTTGATTTTTAAGAAATCTTTTCGAATATAGAATCTATGGTCTAGATTAGCTTACTCTCCTTCCATTGCACCTGCTTGTAGGCTGTACATCTTGTGGTAGGTGCCGCCGAGGGCTAGGAGCTCCTCATGGCTACCGTGTTCGATGATGCGGCCCTTGTCTAAGACATAGATGCAGTTGGCATCTTGGATTGTCGATAGGCGGTGGGCAATGGCAATGGTTGTGCGTCCTTGACGCATTTTTGCTAGAGAATTTTGGACAATAGCCTCTGTCTCCGAATCAATATTGGCTGTCGCTTCATCCAGAATCAAAATCTTAGGCTGGCTAGCAACGGTCCTAGCAAAGGCTAGAAGTTGGCGTTGGCCAGTTGAAAAACTTGAACCTCGTTCAGAAACTGGAGCATCGTAGCCTTCTGGAAGTTTGTCGATAAAGTGATTGGCATCCACAAACTCAGCGGCCGCTTTAATCTCTTCATCAGTTAACTCCTGATACATGGCAATATTGGATTTGATTGTACCATGATAGAGAAAGGGTTCCTGAAGGACAAGACCAATGTTCTTACGCAACTCTGCCTGACTATAATCGCGAATATCCACACCGTCAAGAAGAACTTGGCCTGATTGGAACTCATAGAAACGCATGAACACGTTGATAATAGAGGATTTTCCGGAACCTGTAGAACCGACAAAGGCGATGGTTTCACCTTTATTGACAGAGAAGGAAATATTATCCAAAATCTGGTGCTTGCCATCATAGGAGAAGGAGACATTTTCAAAACGAATATTCCCCTCAGTAACCTTGGCATCTGTGTCTCTCTGCTCAGGTTCATAGGTGCGCTCGTCAATCAAGGCAAAGACCCGACCGGCTGAGACCATAGAAGTTTGTAAGGTTGAGAAGTTTTGCGTCACTTCAATCAAGGGATCAAAGAGACGGTTAATGTACTGGATAAAGGCATACATGGTCCCCGCTGTGATACCCAGATAGATGCCACGATAGCCAAAATAAGCCATGAGAACAGCATAGCCTAGGAGCTTCAGTAAGCTCATGGCTGGGCGTAGAAAGAGAGAATCCAGTGACATGGAACGGCTAGCATAAATCAGGTGTTCCTCATTAATAGCATCAAACTCTTTTTTGAGGCGTTTCTCTTGGTTGAAGGCCTGAATGATGCGAATCCCTTCGATACTCTCTGACAGTTTGGCATTTATATCTGAAAGTAAGGCTCTGGTCTTTTCAATGATAACCACTGATTTTTTGCGGTAAAGGTTAACCAAAAGGACAATCAGAGGAAGAAAGAGCACAATAAGCCCAGTCAGACGAATGTCCAACATCATCATGGTGTAAAGGGTAGTAACAAAGATAAAGATAGCCGAAATAAAGCTAGACAGAATCCCTGAGAACATCTCACTAATAGTCTCTGTATCATTGGTCAAGCGAGAAACGATAGAGCCTGCTGGAGTTTTGTCAAAGTAAGACATACCCAGTTTCTCCATATTGGCAAAGGCATCCCGGCGAATATCCCTGACAATACTGTAGGACACACGAGCAAAAAAGAGATTTCCCAAATACTGAACTAGTGTCTGCAAAAGATAAAGACCATAGTAACCAATCAGAATTAAACTTGCCGCCTGATTCATATCATGAAGATAGTGGTCAATAAAATAAGAGGCCACAAGGGGAATAATACTCTTGATAACCGTTGTGGACAAGAGGAAGGCTAAAGCTAGAAAGGTCAAGAATTTGTAAGGCTTGAGATAGGTCAAGAGACGCTTAAACACAGACCATTGGTTTTGATTAGGCATCATCTTCTTCTCCTCCTTCCATTTCTAACTGTTGAGACTCATAGGTCTTGGCATACCAACCACCCTGAGCTAGCAAATCCTCATGACGGCCACGTTCAATGATACGACCATCCTGCATGACTAAGATAAGGTCAGCGTGCACCACCGCACTCAGACGATGGGCGGTAATGATAGTTGTCTTGTCCTTGCGGGTATGTTTGAGATTGTCAATAATAGCATATTCTGTCTTGGCATCAACCGCAGATAGGGAGTCGTCCAAAATCAAAATATCTGGATCCAAAATCATGGCCCGACTCATGGCCAGACGTTGTTTTTGACCGCCTGATAGGCTGACACCCTTTTCACCAATGATTGTTTCAAAGCCTTCAGGCATATCCTTGATGTCATCATAAACTTGAGCTAACTTAGTCGCTTCTTCTACCTTGTCAAAGGAGAGATCCGGATTACCAAAGCAGATATTGTCTAAAATGGAGCTGGCAAAGAGAAACTGGTCTTGAGGAACATAGCCCATCAAGCTACGCAAGTCTGATAGGCGATAATCTCGGATGTTATGACCATTCAAATAGATGGCTCCTTGATTAACATCGTGCTCCCGCAAGAGCAACTTGACAAGGGCCGTCTTTCCTGAGCCAGTCTGTCCAACCAAACCAAGGGTTTGCCCCTTGTCCAAGGTGAAATGAATATCTCTCAAAGTATCCTCATCCTCAAAGGCAAAGCGGTCAATCGCATATTCTAAGCGACCATTTTCAATACTTGGGAGAGGGTGCGCAGGATCTTGAACATCTGATTCCTGCTCCAGAAGATTTTCAATACGTTGGTAGGACACATTTCCTCTCTGTGTGATATTAAAGAGGAAGCCAATGGCCATTAGAGGCCAAACCAGCATGTCCAAATAGGTAATGAAGGTTACCAAATTTCCGACCGTTATCTGACCAGCCTGAATCATAAAGGCACCGACAAGAAGGGTCAAAACATAGGATGAGCCAACAAAGAGTAAGACCAAAGGATCAAAAAGGCTATCATACTTCATGGTATGCATATTCTTTTTAAAGGTCATCTTATTGGTCTCTTGGAAGGACTGAAGCTCAGCCTCCTGATAGCCAAAAGACTTGGTTACCTTGATACCTGATACCGACTCTTGGACCTTATTATTAAGTTCTGAAAAGGCTGCCTGGGATTCTCCAAAAGCTTTATGGGTCTTACGGCCCAAACGGCTGGTCGCAAAAGCCATGAAGGGTAGGGGTAAGACAGCCACTAGTGTCATCTGCCAGGAAATGCTGAAAAACATAGTGATTAGGGTTACCAAGGCTGTAATAGAGGCATCCACGGCTGACATGACACCCCCACCAGCCAAGCGAGTTAAAGAGTTGATATCATTGGTTGCATGGGCCATGAGGTCCCCAGTTCGGTACTTTTTATAAAAAGAAGGCGACATCTTGGTAAAATGCTCAAAAAGGCGTGAACGCATAATCTGGCCTAAGCGATAAGAAGTCGCCAAGATATACATGCGCCAAACATAACGCAAATAGTACATCCCCAAAGCTGCCAATAGCAAATATACGAGATTCAGAAGCAAGATCTGATTGGTCAATTTTCCCGATGTGATAGCATCAATGACCCGACCCATAACCATAGGAGGAATCAGATTGAGAACCGAAACCAGACTCAGTGCCAAAATCCCAACAATATACCGGCGTTTTTCTAACTTGAAAAACCACCAAAGTTTTGCAATGATTGATTCTTTAAAAGACAAGTTACTCCTCCTATCCTTACAAATGGTTAATAATAGACCTCGTATAAGTCTCGTATGATAAGGTTACTTCCAATAGCGATAGATTGTGCCATCTTCTAACTGAAAGTGACCAATATAAGATAACTTCCCAAAATCAGTAGACTCTGGTAATTGATAAGCAAAGGAATCAAAATTATATACCTTGTTCCCACCATCCATAGAGTAACTATCCTTATCATGGATAACTGATTCATCTTTCTTAGGGCTCCAAATGCGTCTGATTTCATCAGATGTCTTATACTCTCTGACAAAATTGTACAATTCAAAGTTAGTTGCCTCACTGAGATAGCGACCATCGGTGTTGTAGTTGGCTAATTGAGGCTCTCTCTTAGACTCAGAATAATTCCAAACCTGTCCTCTTTCTCGCATGATATCGGCATCACGGCCACTTTGATAAGTATCTGCCTTAACCATCGTCATTGTTGCTCCTAACGTTAATACGGTGACTACTGTCATCATTAAGTGTTTCATTGTTTCTCCAAAAGTGTTTATTCATTTTTCCCTCTTTTGAATGTGTTGTATTTGTATGATAGAAAATAAGTGAAACCTGAGACGCGTAGGGTCCCAGGTTTTTTACTCTTTAAAATGCGTTTGAATCAGTTTTACAAGGAAGCGGTAGACACCTAGTGCCACCAAACCTCCCAAAGTATTGGTCCATAAATCATCTAACTCAAAGACACGATTAGCATCAATGAGAAGGTCTAGAATGACTTGTCCAACCTCAATCGTCAAAGACATGATAAACGTGGCTAAAAGGACCCTTTGCCAAGACCTGAATCTGGGGTACAAGGCTAAAAGTCCTAAAATCAGCGGACTCAGCAAGAAAATATTGGTCACATTTTGCCCAAGCACAAAGACAATCTCTTTAAGACTATCCAACTGATAAAAGTTGGTCAAACTATTGAATGGGGTCAAGAGGACCACCACACGACCAAAATGTTGAATCCCAGGAGTTTCAACACCTTCAACTAGCCCGTACTGGGGTGTCCAACATAGGAGCACTAAACAAAGGAGATAAGCACAAACCAAAACTTGGCTTGCTTGTCTTCCTTTTAGTGTCAGTTCTCCATCCTTATCTACCCAAGTCGTCAGCTGAAACATCTTATTTACCTTCTGATTTACCAGAAGCTTCTGCTACGGCCTTTTGACGGTCACGTTTCATAGTGTTTGAACGCAATTGTCCACAAGCAGCATCGATATCTGTACCGTGTTCTTGACGAACGACACAGTTAACCCCGTTTTTCTTGAGCACATCGTAGAAGGCCGCCACACGTTCCTTGGTTGAACGACTATATTGGTCGTGCTCTGATACTGGGTTATATGGAATCAAGTTGATGTATGACAACTTACGGATTTTCTTAGTCAAATCAGCCAACTCTTGAGCGTTTTCAGGGTGATCATTGACCTCATTAAGCATGATGTACTCAAAAGTTACACGACGGTTGGTTGTCTGGATGTAATACTCGATAGCTTCAAAGAGTTTTTCAAGTGGGAACGAGCGGTTGATACGCATGATGCTTGAACGAAGGTCATTGTTAGGCGCGTGAAGTGATACGGCGAGGTTAACTTGAACACCTTCGTTAGCAAATTCCTTGATTTTTGGTGCCAAACCAGATGTTGATACGGTAATGTGACGCGCTCCAATGGCAAGACCATTATCATTGTTAATGGTACGCAAGAAACGAAGCACATTGTCATAGTTATCAAATGGCTCACCGATACCCATAACAACCACGTGGCTTACACGTTCACCGTCGCCACGATCGTCAAAGTATTTTTGTACCAACATGATTTGCGCCACAATCTCACCAGCAGTCAAGTCACGTTGTTTCTTAATCAAACCACTGGCACAGAAAGTACAACCGATGTTACATCCAACCTGGGTTGTCACACAGACAGACAAACCATAGTGTTGACGCATCAAAACCGTCTCAATCAACATACCATCTGGCAATTCAAAAAGATATTTAACGGTACCATCTTTAGATTCTTGAACGATACGTTGTTTCAATGGGTTCACACAGAAATTCTCATTCAATTTAGCAATGAAATCCTTAGAAATGTTAGTCATTTCTTCGAAAGATTGCACACGCTTCTTGTAGAGCCAATCCCAAATTTGAGTAGCACGGAATTTCTTTTCACCGTGTTCCATAGCCCAATCAATCAACTCGTCACGAGTAAGACCATAAATAGAAGGTTTGTAGCCTTCCATATCCTCTAACTTCTGACGTTTACGACGTTCTGGTTTTGCTTGTGTTGTTACTTCTGACATAGTTTAATTTCCTTTTTTTCTGATTGTGAAATGCTGACCATCTGACTTGGTCTGGCTTTGTTTCTTCGATGGAGTGTTTTGACCTTTAGAATTTGGAGCTTGCTTCTGACTCTTCTTGAAGTTAGGCTTACGCTCACGACCACCATCCTCAGATCTAGATTTGAACTTAGGACGACGCTTGATTTTCTCAAAGCTTGGACCCTCTTGATCCCTATCTCTTCGTTTGGACTTGTCTGGCTTTTGCTTAGCAGAAGCTTTTTGCCCCTTATTCTTTTGAGAAGCATTGCGCTCTCTAGATTCCTGAGAAGCATTACGACGATTATTAGAACGACGGCGCTTGCGACGAGGTTCTGTCTCCTCTTCAAAGACGATTAATTGCGGCTCTTCATTTTTCAAAATAAAGTAGGCGCAACCAAAGGCACAGTATTCACGCAAATACTCCGACAATCGGCTAATGCGGTCTGTCTTACGCGTATTAGGGCGCTCGTCCTCGTAAAATCCCTTAAGGCGAAGCTGATCATTGGACCAGTCCCCAACGATATAATCATACTTGAGCATGATTTCAGAAAAACGTTGCCCAAAGCGGGTAGCGTCTAAAGCATCCTTGTGATTTTCAAGAACTGTAAACTGACAGGCATCTGATTTCAGAAGATCAGCCACATACACAAAGTCTGGCCCTGGATATTTATTATAATTAAACATTTCTGGCAAGATTTCTTTACGCATGTGCCATCCTTTCTGCTCTCTCTTATTTTCTACCCTGATGCTGTAATAATGTCTCTATATCTTATCCCAATTGGCACCATTTTTTCCTAAATACTTGGCCACAAGTTCCCTTAACAAATCCGGAAAAAGAAGAGTGACCTCCTTTTCCTTGATTGTAGGGAAGTAAGAAGCAAAGTAGTATTGATCCACAAGGACCAAACTAAACTTCTCATTGGAATCTACAACCCTTCTATTATACAACAAATTACCGTTTTTGTAAGCAAAATTCCCCGTGATTACTTCACCAAATGTCTTCCCTCTAAATCCCATACCTTTAATAGCTTGATTCTTAAGGAGTTCGGCCTTAGTAAAAACCTCCCGACAGATTTCCTTGAGTTCTTGTCCTGTCACGACTAGACGCGCCATCCGCATCTGATGAGGAAGGGCTTCTTGAAGGTCTGCCATGGTCACTTGAGGACCTAAAGTCTTCATGATAAGTCCAGTATTTAAAAGCGTTAACTGGCTATCGGTCTCCTGACAAACAGCCTGTAAAACCAATTGGCAGGTCTCATCAAAATCTAGTTCTCGACCTAGATTAGCTACTTTTTTCTGAGCTAAACGACGATGGCCTTCCTCACGCATAGCCTTGATAAAGGTTTCGTCCTCCTTGTCTAAATCCAAGATATAGGACTTGGTGGGGATAGCCTCAATCTGACACTCTATCAATTGTCCATTTTTCACAGTAAGATCAATACAGCCAAGATAATAACCATATCTGTCAGCAGCTGCCAAATAAGTCTCATTAATCAACTTGCCCTCTTCAAACAGGTGGTGGGTATGGCTCCCGATGACAAGGTTTACTTGCGGATAAGTCTCTGCAATCTGCTCATCATAACGTACACCCAGATGGCTAAGAACGACGACTATGTCTGCATCCCTTACCTCAGGACGAGCCAAATCCTCTTCCAACCTAGCCATAGGCTCTAACACCTGCCAACCGTTGGGAGCATAGGTGATGTAATATGGGAAGGTATAGGCCAAGAAAGCAATGTTTGTACCTGCTTTAGTTTTATGGATAAGATAGGGTTTGGCCCATTCAGGCTGTCTCCCTTCATCCTTGAGATTTCCTATGATCGGCTGAAACTTAGCCTGCTCATAAAGACAGTCTAGCTCCTCCTTGGCCAGACCTATCCCCTCATTATTTCCAATAGTCGCATAGTTTATCCCCAACTCATTCATCAGGGCTACATTAAAACGCCCGGCTGTCGCATCAGATAAGGGATGGGACTTATCCACATTGTCCCCAAGATCTACCTTAATCAGCTCTCTATCTGTCTGACTCAAATCATCCACAGCTCGCTTGAGTTGTGGATACTGTTCAAAATGAGAGTGTAAATCATTGATATGAAGAATTCGAATCGTGTCTTTCATGACTCCTATTGTAGCACTTTTGCTATAAAAAAACTTGACAATCATTCTGCCAAGTTTTTACATGCTATTTTTCAAACAGGAACGTATTCCTAGTTAACTTTCTTTTTAACATATTCTTCTGCGAGATGATAGACGTCATCTGCTAGGGATATACTGACATAGATGCACACAATTGAGAAAATTTCTCCTCTAAAGTGTTGCCAAGCAAAGAATATAAGCCCATAAATTAGGAGAGCAATTACTATTTGGCCAAAAAATTGACTCAGTAATCGCCTAATAACGACAAATAAGGCCATAAGTAATCCCATCTTTAATACCATAACCAATACCCTTTAAGGCTGCACCTTGCCAAGTACCTGTTTGAATACCACCTTTAATGGCTCCTCCAACAGCCCCGACGCCTACGGCAGCTGTAGCTCCCCAAAAACTACATGCTCCACCCTTAACAGTAGAAAGATCTTCGGAATTAAGTGAGTTAAAATTGTTAATGATTTGTGTTGTCATTAAAACAACCTCCTTTAAAATATTTTGTTCTACCCTTTTCTCAAAAGCTATGATTTTATTATAGGTAGAAAGCCAACAAAAAAAATAGTGACATTTATGTCACTACCTGATTTTGAGAGTTGACTCAACTAATAACCTCAAACGTACAAATTATTTTACTTTAAACGGAAAGCTTCTTAAAAATGGCTGTGATAAAACTATTTAAAATCTGTCATAGTTTCAGTTCTTAAGACATACTTAATTATTTTACAAGCATATATTGAGACTTTCTCAATAGTTAGATAATAATCAAAAAGGCTGAAACACTTTGGTTTCAACCTCTTGAATTTTAAATTAAAATTTGCTTTCAGCTAGAAGCCAATGTTTAGAAACTCTGCTTCTTAGCTTTACGTTCAGCACGTCCCTTAGCACGGTTAGCTGCACGACGCTCACGTTTGCGTTTTTCGTCAACTTTCCACTGAATTTTCTTCTTGTAGCCAGGCTTGATTTTTTTCTTTTTCTTCTTAACCAAACCAATCATTTCCGTATCAAGTTTTTGATAGGCTTTTTCACGGTTGGCACGACGGTCACGGTCATAGGTATCTTGAAACTCGCCGTCCTTATAGACTTTCGGCTCAAAGGTAATCCCCATCTTTTCAAGCTCACGAATATCTGAGTCATCACTTGGTTGATAGAGGGTGATGGCTGTTCCTGACAAGCCATTACGTCCAGTACGTCCCACACGGTGAACAAAAAAGGACAAGTCTTGAGGGATGGCGTCATTGATTACATGGCTAACCCCTTCAATGTCAATCCCACGCGCTGCAAGGTCAGTCGCTACTATATACTCAAACTCAAGCTTCTTAACTTGATTCATGATACGTTTACGTTCACGTGGTGGAATACCGCCGTGAATTTTGGCAACCTTAAGACCATTTGACACTAGGTAACTGTGCAAATCGTCAGCACGTTCCTTGGTATTAACGAAAATCATTGCTAGATAAGGCTGCATCCCCTTAAGCATCTCAAGAATCTGTTCATTCTTGTTGCGACCCTTGGTAGATACCAACCAGTTATCAATGGTATCCGCAATAACTGTTGAAGTTTTAATTTGTTCCATGACTGGATTGGTCAAATACTTCTTCAAGAATGGTTGCAATTTTTGAGGAATGGTTGCTGAGAAGACCAAAATTTGAACTTCCTTAGGCAGACTTGCCGCAATCTTGTCTACAGTATCCAAGAATCCCATATCCATGGTCATATCAGCTTCGTCAACAACAAAGGTATGGGCCTTGTGGATAGCCAAGTCCCCAGACTTAACTAGGTCATAAATACGACCTGGTGTCCCGATAACAATATGAGGTTGTGCTACCTTGAGTTTCTCAATCTGACGTTGCTTGTCTGTACCACCCACATAGTTGACCACACGAATTTCAGTCTCAGAGTGTTTGGCAATTTGTTTTGTCGCTTGGTAAATTTGTGTCGCCAATTCACGTGATGGTGCTGTAATAACAACCTGAACATCACCACTCTTTGGATTTAGTTTCTCAAAAATTGGCAAGAGGAAGGTATGTGTCTTCCCTGAACCCGTCTTTGATTCACCAACCAAATCACGACCTGAACGGACTACAGGAATCAATTTCTGTTGAACAGGTGTTGGCTCTTTAAACTTAATCTCGTCAAGAGCCTCCTGAATAAATGTTTTAAAATTAAAATCTTTAAATGACATGCTTAGTTACTTCTTTTCTATCTAGTCTATCCCTATCATTATAACAGAAAAAGAGCATTTCTGCTCTTTTCATTTATTTCATAACGTTTCCAAGAACCATCCAAAGGGTAATGGCACTTGCAAGTGCTCCAACTGTCCAAAGGAAAGCATCAACCTTCCACTCTGACCATTTGTCACCCTTACCTGAAAGACCACCCAACTCGAGGTGATGGTGGAATGGTGTCATACGGAAAATACGACGACCTTCACCATACTTACGCTTAGTGTATTTGAAATAGCTGACCTGTAGCATGACAGAAGCTGTCTCAAAGACATAAACCACACCAATCAAGAGTAGGGTCCACTCTACACGTAGGGCAATAGAGATAACCGCAAGCATAGCTCCAAGTGACAAGGAACCGACATCTCCCATAAAGACCTTGGCTGGCTTGTGGTTAAAGACGAAGAAGCCAAGAAGTGCCCCAATCATAGTGATAATGATAGTCAAGATAGCGAACTCACCCTTGACAAAAGCGATAATTCCATAGGCAATCAAGCTGATAACCACAGAGATAGAAGCTAAACCATCAATACCGTCTGTCAAGTTCACAGCATTTGAGAAACCGACAATCCAGAATAGGACAAAGAGAACATAAAAGACACCGAGATGAATGGTTAATCCACCAATAGCTAGGCTATCTGTCCCACTAGGGAGTACGTGGATAAAGTAGAAAAGCAAACCCGCAATAATCTGCAAGGCCATCTTTTGCCAAGGTTTAAGTCCCTCATTGATTTGACGGAAAATCTTAAGGAAATCATCAAGGAAGCCGATGATTCCATAAATCAAAATTACAAAGAGAATCCCTACTGTAGCACCATAGGCTTGGTGGCCCTCGCTAAAGACGTGGAAGTTAAAAATCAAGCTAACCAAGATGGCAACCACTAGGAAGACTGTCCCTCCCATAGTTGGTGTTCCAGCCTTAGCCAAATGCTGCTTCACATCTTCATGCATTTGTTGGCCACCGATTTTCTTGATTTTGTAGTAAGTAATAAAGTGAGGCATGGCGAGCACCGTCAACACAAAGGCGGCCACACCTGCTATCAGACTCATAGTCATCTTAGTCTCCTAAAGTAATGGTAATCTTCTTGGTTTTAGACAGGGCTTTTCCTGCCGCAACACTTTGTTTGGTAACAGTCCCTGACTTGCCACCCTTATAAGTAACTTTAATGCCTTTCCATTTGGCAAAGGTTTCAACGTTCTTCTTGGTCCAACCATACATGTCTGGAAGTTCTGTGAAATCATTGGTCATGATAAGAATCTGTTCATTAGCCTTGATATTGGCTTTGGCATCTACAGAAACCTTCTCAATCTTATCACCAACACCCAGAACAATCGGATGAATCAAGTTTTGACGAAGGGTGTTAGCTGTCTCGCCCGGACTCTTACCGATAATATCGCCGGTTTGATAGCTCGTTTCATCGGTCTTTCCACCACCTTCAGAAACAGAGGTATCAAGCGTATCACCCATGGACATAGCTTCTTCTAGGACAGGGTTAACCACCGTCGCATAAAAATTATTATCCCAGGTCTTAGGTTCCTGAACTGTTACATACATAACATATTGTGGATCATCAGAAGGAACCATAGCTACAACTGAGTTGAGCGTTTCGTTGGTCCCAACTTTATAGGTTCCTGTTTTTTCATCGGCCACTTGGGCTGTTCCTGACTTAACCGCAACATCATAGTTACCAACCTTAATGATTGGCGAACCTTCAGACTTGTTGTACAGGGTACCAAACTCTGGGTCTGTACCAACAGAAATCATATAATTACGGGTCTCAGAAGCAGCCTGCTTGGAAACTGGCTTACCAATAACTTCTTTCTTAGCCGTACGAACAGTGCCTTGGTTAACATCTGCAACTTGTTTGATAAATTGAGGTTCCAACATAACACCATTGTTAGAGATAGCTGAAAAAGCACGAAGCATCTGAACCTGAGTCACTGAAATCCCTTGTCCAAAGGATGATTGCGCAATATTCACAGAGTTTCTTGAGACAACCCCTGAAGATTCACCTACCATCCCAAAACGGGTTGGAAGTCCAAACTTATAGAGTGATAGGTAGTTTGACCAAACCTTGTCTCCCATCTCTTGTTCCAACATGGTCATCAAAACGTTACTTGAATAAGAGAAGCCTTGAGCAAATGACATGGTTCGGCCTGACGAGATACCTTCATTAATAGACCAGTCATTGATTTCAACATCATCAACCTTGATACCGTTGGCATTGCTATAGGTCGCATTAGGATTGAAACTTCCGTTATTGATAGCCGATGACAAGAGCATGACCTTCATGGTTGACCCTGGTTCATATTGGGCCTCATAAAGTCGGTTAACCCAGTCATAACTTTTCTTGGCTTGTCCTTCGAGGGTATCAGAGTTATAGGTAGGACGTTGTGTCGTCGCAAGAATTTCACCTGTTTTTGCATTGACAACTGTCGCTGAAGCATTGACACCTTGCGTCTGCTCCATAAAGGTATCCATCTGCGTTTCTAAGAAGGTTTGGAGAGGCGCTGACAAGGTTGTATAGATGTTCTTACCATCGATAGCTTCCTTGGTAATGGTTTCCGTACCTAGAAGCGTATTACCGTTTTTATCCTTTTCATAGATGGCCTCTCCATCTGTTCCAGTCAAGAGGCTATTGAGCGAGCGCTCCAAACCAGTTTGACCAATTAAAGAATATGAGCCGTCTTTTTTATTTTCAACAGCTTCGGCACGACCAAGAAACTCTGACGCGAAGGTTCCATTAGGGTACATTCGTGACGTTGTTGCTTCAAAGGCCATCCCCTTAATTCCCGCATCTTTAAAGGCTTTTTCTAGTTCTTCTTTAACAGAGTAGGTAATTCCCTTCCCCTTTAGCCCAAAGGAAACCTGGTAGGCACCCTTAGTACGCAATTGGGCCAAGGAATCACTCTTTTCAATTCCTAGCTTATCCTTTAAAATATCAGCAACCTTGTCAAACTGACTATCTTGGACATAGAGTTTTTCTTGAGTCGCTGATACATAACTGGTCGACACGATAGCGTAAATGGCATAACTGGTTGAATCCTCAGCCAAAACATTTCCATTTCGGTCGTAAATCGTCCCACGCTTGGCAGCCACCGTGGTCTTAGTGTTATAAGATTTAGCAGCCTGGGTAGACAAATCGACACCAAACTTACTGTCTGTCCCGATAATCACCACAAAGTTGATAATAAAGACGAAAAAGATAAAGATGCTGAGAACCATAAGGTTCTGACCAACGTGCTGTCGATTCTGGGCTGGCTTTCGCCTATCCCTAACGACATAGTTTAGAAATAAATGTTTAAGTTTTCTTAATCTGTTCATTGGTTACTTCACACTCTTAATACTATCGTTATTAATAGACAGGCCTGCCTTATTAGCAATCTCTTTAATACGGTCAGAGTTTGTCAACTCATTAACCGCCTGCTTAGCATTGTTAAGCTCTGTTTTTTCATCACTAATCTTGCTATTAAGGTCTGTGATTTGTTGCTTGATAGCCTGGTTACGCCCTTGTAAAAATACAACAGCGATACTCATCACAATAGCTGTCAAAACAATTGCCGAATAGAAGGCCTTTTCCATACGCGTCATAAAACGAATATGGTTTCTAATGGCTCTATTAACAATCTGATGTTCCTTATTTTCCATAATTATTTCCTGATTTTTTTAGCCACACGCAATTTAGCAGAATGCGAGCGGTTATTAGCTTCTAATTCTTCCTGACTAGGTAGGATTGGCTTACGATTAACTAAGGCTACCTTAGGTTGGAGGTCTTCAGGAATAAAAGGTAGACCTTTAGGCACATCTACCGTACTGGCTTCCTTGAAAAGCTGTTTAGTCAATCGATCCTCCAAAGAATGGAAGGTAATGACCGAAATACGACCATCTACAGCAAGTAAATCCAAGGCCTCTTGAATAGACTCATCCGCAGCACCAAGCTCATCATTCACTTCGATACGAATAGCTTGAAAAATTTGCTTGGCTGGATGGCCTTTCTTCTTCAATTCCTTAGCAGGCTTAGCTGATTTAATGATTTCCGCCAGTTCCGTCGTGGTCTCAATTGGTTTAACCTGACGAGCCTGTTCAATCTTACGTGCAATTTGTTTAGAGAACTTGTCCTCACCATACTTGAAGAAAATACGCACCAAATCGTTGTAAGGATAGGTATTGACCACATCATAAGCGGTCAAGCTCGCCTCCTCATTCATGCGCATATCCAGCTTAGCATCCTGTTTATAGGAGAAACCACGCTCACGCTCATCCAACTGTGGGCTAGAGACACCCAAGTCATAGAGAATGCCATCAATTTCAGACACCCCCAAGGCTTCAAGATTGGACTTGAGATTACGGAAATTATCCTTGATGAAAGTCACCATACCCTTATCAATATAGTCCTTGAGACGCACTTGAGCATTATCAATAGCCTTTTGGTCCTGATCAAAACAGTACAAATGACCCTTTTCAGATAATTGCGACAAAAGATAAGACGAATGTCCTGCGCCACCCAAGGTCGCATCAACATAGATGCCATCGGGCTTGATATCAAGCATATCAACAGTTTCGTGTAAAAGAACGGTTACATGGTGAAATTCATTAGTCATAACTTTTATTATAGCACAAGAATAGAGAAATTGTCTCGTTCTGTAAGTTGACAGGATAGTAAAAAAGCCAGACCTGTGGCCTGACTTTTTGATCTATTAGTCTGATGAGATTAATCCACTCTGTAAAAATAACTTTCCTCAGATGGCACTCCATTCGTCGCTAAGATACGGTCCTTACTGTTATCTCCCGCATCACTTGCATCGCTAACGCCCTTAGGACAAAGCTGAATTGGAGTATTCCCTACTGGACTAGAATCAACATAAGTTAAGGTATATATACCAGACACATATTGATTGGGTGAGACTTTGTCGATAGGATAAGTATAGCCCCAGAAATCCAACTGCCCATCCGAAGTAATGGTGATGGTCTTTCCATTTGAAGACTTCCATGTTCCTACAGCTGATTTGTAATTGCCATTTTTGAGTTCATCAGGCTTAAGAGATGTTGAACTTGTTTGAGTTTGTGACGCTGCGCTAGAACTACTATTAGTAGAGGCACTGCTCAGATCCTTCCAATCCCAATTCGAAAGATCAGCCTTCTCTGCACCCGAATCACTGTCATCTTTTACAAGAGATTGACCATCACTACTAAAGTGGTAGCCAGAACCTCCACCAGCCATAGCACCAGCACTACCATAGTAGCTAAAGGTGTTATCCTTGAGGTAGGCCAAAGTCATGCGCTCACCCAACATGCCCAGTTGTGAACCTTCTGTCAGACGAATCACCTGACCACTATCCTTAGAGATAGTATAAATATCCGTAATCATATGCTCTTTAAAGAGTTTCCCCGGCTTAAAAGCAAGAATCAACTCATCAACACCATTACCATCCAGATCACGGTAAGTATAGACCGTTGAGGCAGGACTTGTTTGAGAATTAGCATAGGTAACAACGAGAGAATTAAGCGAGGCATCCGTTTGGTTGTTGGCCACAGCTGTTTGGTACTTACTAATGATGCTATCATAAGCAGAGGTATCTACCTTTTTCTCTTGACTAGAGCTTTCACTACTTCTTGATTGTGACTGTTCTACTGATGAAGATGAAGTCGTCGAAGTCAAGCCATTTTGCTGGTTTGAACAAGCGGCTAATAGGACTAAACTAGATAATCCTGTTACTAATGCTAAAACTTTATTTTTCATTTCTAATCCTAAATTCCTTTTCTCTAACCCTTATTCTGTTGTCCCAGAGCTAACATCTGCGCTGTAGGCAGGTGCTGTATAGCTTGAAGACTCACTATGTGACTCTGTATAAGTTGTTGGTGGCACATAGCTATACTGGGGCGCTTGATAAGCCTCTTGTGCTGAAGATGGTGATGGCGTAGGCGTTGATGCTACCGCAGGAGTAGAGCTTGCTTCTGTCTGACTAGCTGCTTCTACCGTTGAGCTTGCTGATGACGATTCACTTGAAGACTCACTTGAGGTTGAAGAAGATGACGAAGAGCTAGAGCTCGATGATTTGGATGACGCCTTAGGTTTGCTAGACGATGACTGCTTAGTAGTAACCTTGACTTGGACCTTTGCATGATTGTGTGCAGGTTGCAAAAAGACAATAGCCAGAGCCAATAGGATAGCCGGTAGGGTAAATGCCAAAATAAGGTAACGTTTTTCTTTTAAATGACGAAGTAGTTTCATAGAGTATTCACATTTCTTAAATATATTTTTAGTATCGATTAGTCTCAGATAAGATTATATCAGAAATATTAAAATGTGCAACATTAACATAAAACTTTTTTAACATCAAAAAAAACAACTCAAAGAGTTGGTTGATTGCCATTATTGTTGTGGATTATTGAAGTTGTTGACTGGCACTTCTACTTTTGTTGGTTGACATAGTAGAAAAATGAAGATAAAAATACCGACAAAGGGAATTAAAGGAATAAAAATATACGGCCAATTATAGCCAGCATCACGCAAACGACGAACCGTTAGAGCAATACCAGGTAAAACTGTAGCAATACCATAGGCAAAAAAGATGAGTAGTAAAATAACTGAAATAGTAAATACATCCATTGACCCTGTTGCAGATACCATTCTTTCAAACACTGCATCGAGCAAATAATAAGCAAAGAAAATCAATACATGTGCCAAATATGCAAACCAGTAATCTGAAGGTGTTGAACGGCCCGTAAAATCAACATAGCCCTTCCAAAATTTTTTGTAGGCTTCAATCATAATAAAATCCCCCTTTTTATGTTACTCTCAGTATAACAAGAGAAGAGAAGCTTGACAAATCAACTAAAAAACAGCCATACTAGGCTGTTAAGTCGTTATTATTGCTGTGGATTATTGAAGTTGTTAAATGGATACTCAACTTTAGTTGGTTTACATAGTAAAACAATGAAGATAATAGGACCTACAAATGGAATAAATGTAACAAAAATATACGGCCAATTGTAGCCAGCATCACGTAAACGGCGAACTGTTACAGCAAGACCAGGTAAGATGGCAGCAACACCAAAGGCAAAAAAGATAA
This sequence comes from Streptococcus sp. HMSC078H03, assembly GCF_001808655.1. Taxonomy (NCBI): domain Bacteria; kingdom Bacillati; phylum Bacillota; class Bacilli; order Lactobacillales; family Streptococcaceae; genus Streptococcus; species Streptococcus sp. HMSC078H03. The sequence continues at coordinate 105,551 of NZ_KV794107.1, read as the reverse complement.
ATAGGATGATGAATGAAATAACAGCAAAAAAGCTTGATTCTGTAGCACCTGCAATGCCTCCAAAGATTGCCAGCAACACATAAAAAGCAATAACTGTTAACATATTTGCCAAATATGCAAACCAGTAATCTGAACGTGTTGAACGGCCTTCAAAATCTACATAGCCCTTCCAAAACTTCTTATAAGCTTCGATCATAATAAAATCTCCTCATTTTTTGATACTTATAGTATAGCAATAAAAAAAGAATTTGACAAATCAACTAAAAAACAACCTAAGGAGGCTGTTAAGTAACTATCATTGCTGAAGATTATTAAAATTGTTGAAAGGAAATTCTACTTTTGTGGGTTGACAACACAAAACCAACAGTACGATATCACCTATAACAGGCGCATAGCGTAAGAAAATCAATGCCCAGTGAAAACCGGCATCACGTAAGCGACGCACCTGAAGGGCAATAGATGGAATATAGTTAGCAAAACAATATAGCATTGCAAACCCATACAGTAAGCTGAGAATAACATGATAATGACTATTCGGACTATCAAAAACACTTACAACTATAACTATGCTAAATAAAATGATACCTACAATAGTATTCGCTAAAACTGCCAACCAATAGTCTGAGCGAGTTGAACGTCCTGTAAAATCGACATAGCCCATCCAATACTTTTTATAAGCTCTAAACATGGCAAAATCTCCTCATCCTTGATACTACCAGTATATCAGAAGACCTGTCGTCTAGCAAACCAACTAAAAAAGCTCCTTCATGGAGCTTTATGGGTTATTCTCTAATTTGTCCTTGTCCGTTAATATAGAACTTGGTTGACGTTAGGGCCTCCAGTCCCATTGGACCACGGGCGTGCATTTTTTGGGTTGAGATTCCGATTTCAGCACCCAGTCCAAAGACGAATCCATCTGTAAAGCGGGTTGAGGCATTAACATAGACAGCTGCAGCGTCAACATCATCTTGGAATTGCTCCGCACGACTGATATCCTGAGTCACAATAGCCTCTGAATGCGATGTCGTGTAAGTATTAATCCATTTAATAGCCTCATCAAGGCTATCTACCACTTTAACAGACATAATATAGTCAAGAAACTCTGTCGCAAAATCTTCTGGTGAAGCGGGTACGGATTTTTCCATAAGTTTCAAAGCCTTTTCATCCGCACGGAACTCAACAGCCTGAACTTTTGAAATAGCTTTTTCCAAGTTAGGCAAGAAGTCTTCCGCAATATCAGCATGAACGACGAGAGATTCTGCAGCATTACAAACACTTGGTCGTTGGGTTTTGGCATTGATAACAATCTGTGTCGCCATATCTAAGTCAGCATATTTATCCACATAAATATGACAGTTACCAACACCCGTTTCGATGACAGGAACCTTGGCTTTTTCTTTAACCGTTTGGATGAGACGGGCTCCACCACGAGGGATAAGCAAGTCAACATACTTGGTCGCCGCCATGAGTTCCTCTGCTACCTCATGAGAGGTATCTTCAACCAGCTGAACAGCATCTGCTGTGATACCTGCATTTTCCAAAGCCTTACGGGCTACTGTAACCAAGGCCTTGTTGGAATTGATGGCATCACGTCCTCCACGGAGAATGATGGCATTATTGGTTTTAAAGGCAAGGCTAAAGGCATCGATTGAGACATTGGGACGGCTCTCAAAAATCATAGCGATAACACCCATAGGGACACGCTTTTGAACGATTTTGAGACCATCCAGATTCGTATAGCCACGAACCACTTGACCAATTGGGTCTTGAAGATCTGCTACCTGACGGACACCCTCAGCAATTCCTGCGATACGGTCTTCCGTTAAGAGCAAACGATCTTGCATAATCTCTGAAATACCATTTTCCTTGGCATTTGCCATATCCTTAGCATTTTCAGTGATAATATAGGCACTCTCAGCTACTAGAGCTTTAGCTACCTGATTTAGAAGGTCGTTTTTAGCTGCTGTTGATAATTTAGCAATCTGACGACCTGCCACCTTGGCCTGTTGGCCCAGTGTATCGATATATGTCATCTTAGTCCTCCTGTTTAAAGAGTGTACCAATCTTGGCTCCTTCTAGGACACGAAGGATGTCACGTGGATTTTCACCATTCATCAAAACCATTTGGCTATGATTTTCAAAAACCATCTGGGCAGATTTAATCTTACTCATCATACCACCCGTACCAAATTTACTACCAGCACCACCAGCTGAGGCCAGAATTTCCTCGGTAATCTCTGGGACATAGCTACGAAGGGTCGCATCCTCATAAACATTTGGGTTCTTATCAAAAAGCCCATCAATATCTGACAGCATGATAAGTAGGTCTGCACCAACAATCTTAGCAACGATAGCAGACAAGCGGTCATTGTCTCCAAACTTAGTCGCATGGTCCATTTCATCTACGCTGACAGCGTCATTTTCATTCACAACTGGGACAACTCCAAGCTCGAAGAGGCTCTCAAAGGCATTGATGGCATTGGCCAAACTCTCGGGATACTCAACCACATCACGCGTCAAAAGCAACTGAGATACCTTGGTCTGATAATGTGAAAAGACCTGAGAATAAAGGCTCATCATAGCTACCTGCCCTACACTTGAGACAGCCTGTTGCTTACCAACTTCTGCTGGGCGTTTCTCAAGGTCTAGAACATTGAGACCAAAGCCCATGGCACCAGAGGATACGAGGACAACCTCAATTCCTTTATTATGCAAGCTAGAAATAACAAAAGCTAATTGATCGATTTTTTCAAGATTAATTTTCCCTGATGGTAAAACCAGAGAGCTAGTCCCGATTTTGATAACCAGGCGTTTTACTGAGTCAAAATTTCGTTTCATGTTTATGATTATACACTAAATTCAGGTATTTTAACATATATAATGCATAAGTTTACATATTAAGGATTTTCAGTAAAAAAGAATCCCTCCAATCGGAGAGACTCTTTAAACAGTTTGTTCTAGGCAAAAAACATGGCTCTAATACGTTTCCAACGTCTGCGATCAACAAAGAGATAAACGATTAGGACAACTAAAGCTATAAGCCCAGATACTATAGCATTGACTACTAAGGCAATCCAGAACTTACTTGCAAAGAAAACAATACCTCCTAGCAAGGCAGCGATGAAAATTGTAAGAATAAAGATACCCATATAGAGCCACTGTCCGCCACCTCGATTGAAGAGCTGGGTAACTTCCTGCCAATTCACTTCCAACAATTTAAGGTCACGTTCAAAGTAATAACCACCTACAAGATAGGTTGTTACGAGAAAACCAAGAGTGAAACTTGCTACCAAAATCAGATGGAGATGTGCAAGGAAGATTAAACCAAGTCCTCCTAGTAAGAGGGATACACCGACTTGCAAGGCATAGAAAAGCCAGAACTTTTGACGAAGATAGTCACCCGTATTGATTGGCAGGCTACGAATAAAGTCAAAGTTTGTCCCCTCTAAGGATGTTGCTACACCAAGAAAACTTGTTGGTTGAGCTGAAAAGAAACCAAAGGCAATTCCGACCAAAAGCAGGAGTCCGAAATAGTCTGGGCCCAGATCTTTCAAAAATACCGCACCCCCACCTAACATGATCATATATAAGACCGGCACCACATAGGTATTGATAATGAGGGTTGAATTCCCCAAAGTAGATAAATGATGGCGGATCAAGACCTGTCTTTGGCTTCGAGTAACAGCTTTGGCCTGAGGCTTTCTAGCCTTTTGGTTATAAATGGTTTCGTGGAAATAACGAGGCATTCTGACTTTATAAAACCAATAGCCCAAGATAAGCACTACAACCAGGGGAAGATAGAAATTTAGCAGAGCCTCTGGAGATAGAGGGGCAGCTACGACATCATAGTAACCTCTTAGATAAGGAACCAAGGGAAAATCGGCATGTCCAGCACCATCAACATAACCTTTAATAAAACCGACCATCATAATAGGCAACATAATCAATAGGGTTGACAAGGTCATCAAAATGGTTGAATAGAGCTTTTTATGAGAACTGCGAACAATCAGCGTTCCAATACTATTAGACAGAATCACTGAAAAAACAAGATTGATAAAGAGAGAAACGATAAAGGTCAGAAGCCCAACGACTATCCCCAATGGGCCAATAAATTGCCAGTAAGCTAGAATGAGAAGACTAAGGATAGGTACCATGAAGGTCATCCCAACCATAGAGCCTGACAAGGTCTTGGCCAAAAAAACTTCCGCTGGCTTCAAGGGAAGAGGCAGATAAGCCTTGCTATCCTTACTGTCATAAAAGGTACTATAGAGAGCCGTGAAGGTCTGGAGAAGCCCCATGATTGAAAAAGTCAAGAGATATAGGGTTAAGACTCCAGGATTGGCCTTATAATCGACACCTACAAAAAGATAGCTATAAACAACCGTAAAAACAGCTAGAATCAAGAGTTGTTGTCTAAGCATGGCATTAACGATGGAGAAATTGGCTTTTTTCTTTTTCTCCTGACGTTTCTGTAGGTTAGTTACTGCTTGAGGATTAGCATAGAGGAGATTGATTTTAAAAAGCTCCCAAACATGGTTCCAGTTCATGACTATACCTCCTCAATCTTACGTCCAGCCATTTCCAGATAAATAGTTTCCAAATCCTTGTCAGGGTACTGAGACTTCAGTTCAGCTAGAGACCCTTGGAAGATAAGTTTCCCTTTCTTCAAAATAGCAATCCGATTACAGAGCTGCTCAGCTACACTTAAAACGTGGGTTGAGAAAAGGACACTATTACCTTCCTTGGCATGATGACGCATGGCTTCCTTCAAATCATAAGACGCCTGTGGATCCAGACCAGTCAGAGGCTCATCCAAAACCCAAATCTGTGGATTAACCAAAAGTGCACCGATAACGACAACCTTCTGACGCATACCATGAGAGAAGGAAGAAATGAGGTTATAACGACTCTCCGTCAAGTCAAAGGTAGCCATGAGATTAGTCAAACGTTCCTCAACCTGACTAGCTTCCAAATCATAGATACGTGTCAAGAAGTACCAATAGTCATTGGCCGTCAAATTTAAGAATAGGTCCGGTGAATCTGGCACATAAGCGATTTTTTTCTTGATGGCATCACGATGTTGACTGAGGGCCATATCATCAACGTAAACTTCACCGTAGCTAGCTTCAATGATAGACGTCAAAATAGAAATGGTCGTGGTCTTACCAGCTCCATTGTGACCGATTAGACCAAAAATCTCACCATCTCGAATCTCGAGGTTAAGATCTGAGAGAGCATCTTTATCTTCATAACGTTTCGTTACGTGTTCAAAACGAATCATCTTTTATCCTTTCTTGAGAATCTATTTAACAATAGTCTCATTTTACACTTTATATTAAATTATAAATTAGAATTATTGCTATGTTTTTCATGAACAATACTCTAATAATGCCGACAATAGGTTTAGATAAGGCTATTTCGTTACCTTCTCATTTATTGTATCATTTCAAAGGTACAATTTCAAGAAAACGTTTGTAAAAACGAGACAATTTTGCATTCGGTCTTTGATAATGCTAAACTTATAGTATTTAGATCAATAGGAGGAAAATCACTGGTGCCAACTGGAATTATCATCAACTCGCTATCTATTATCTTAGGAGGAATCGCTGGAGGACTCTTTGGGGATTATCTTCGAGACGATTTCAAGGAGAACCTTAACCTTATCTTTGGTCTAGCCTCTATGGTTATGGGGATTAGTGCTATTATGAATATGGTTAATATGCCTGCGGTTATCTTCGCGGTGGTTATTGGTACCATCATTGGACTGGCCCTAAAGTTTGGAAACCTCATCAACAAGGGGGCTGGACTTATGGAAAAAGGCTTGTCCAAGATTACACCAAGCAAACAAACAGGGTTAGCTCACGATGAGTTTTATGCACAGCTCTTGACAGTTATCGTCCTTTTTTGTGCGAGTGGTACAGGAATTTACGGTAGCCTTGAGTCTGGGATGACAGGCGATTCCTCCATCTTGATTTCCAAATCTATCCTAGATTTCTTTACAGCCATGATTTTCTCTTGTAGTCTAGGCTACATCGTCTCCATGATTGCCATTCCACAATTTATCGTTTTCTTCCTCCTCTTTGTGAGTGCTGGTTTCATTCTCCCTCTAACAACAAAAGCCATGATTGGAGACTTTAAGGCTTGCGGGGGCTTCCTCATGATTGCGACCGGTTTTCGTATTATGAAACTGCGTCAATTCCCAACAGCAGATATGATTCCATCCATGATTCTGGTTATGCCTATTTCCTGGGCCTGGGTCAATTGGGTGGTGCCTTTGATTAGTTGACATTAGGATTAAACTAAACAAATACTGTCAGTCTAATGCTGGCGGTTTTTGTCTATTTTTTAGCTGTTATAGACTTGGATTATTAAAAAATAGTAATGTTCGTGGTGTTGAATTCTAATTTTTCTAACCTTGTTTAGACTGAGATGAGTTTGTTATAATAACCCTTGTAGGCCTAAGCAACCTACAAGATACTTTTTTTCATAACTATTTCCATCCTCTAATATTTTAACGAACTTACAATACTGATGGAAATCTATCTGAAAAGACTGGTGTGTGCACACCGGTCTTTTTTGGTGGGATTGAGACACCAAAAAAACCACTCTTTCACTATGAAAGAATGGTTATGTTATAGCTTATACTTCTACGACTTCCAAGTTTTTTCCACCTAGGAGAATAAGGTATTTGTCAATCTTATCTACTTGATAGGCTTGGCTAAGTGCTTTAGCATAGAGGCTCATTTGCCCTTTGTAGCGGTCCTTAAGCTCACCAGGTTGAGTGAAGCGGTCTGTCTTATAGTCAAAGAGGACAATACGGTCTTCAAGAAGAAGGTAGCCATCGATGATACCACGGACGACAAAGTCTTCCTTACTAGCCGGGTCTTCTGCCAACATGGCAAATGGCGCTTCGCGACGCAACTTATCACGGTTAGCTAGAATGAGCTTTCCAAGTTCGGTGTCAAAGAAGCCTAGTAGCTTTTCTAACTGCACACGCGCCTTGACTTGATCATCTGCGGATACCCGACTCAAGGCCTGTGTCAAATCTTGGAGGGTCACCTTGTTAGAAAGAATCAAGCGTTGCATGAGTTCATGGGTGGCTGAACCAACTGCAGCTCCAGTGACCTTCGTTTTTTGCCCAAAATCTGGAAGTTCAAAGCTAGTGGATGTCTCCAGAGGTTGTACCTCCTCTTTCTTGTCCATAATATCCACCCCTTCAGTATCCATGACAGGTTCGTAGAAGGCTTTGAGCTGGCTCGGCGTACGCACAGATGGCAGGTCAATCGCTGGTGCATAAAGTTGATTGAGTTTTTCAACACTTTCTAAGACAGTTAGGGCACGCTTAATGTCTTCCGTCTGGCGATTGTTAGATAGATCATCAGCATCTACTGTTGCTTGAACTTCAACCTGACCAATAGCCTCTGGAGTCAACTCCTCAGCCTCAACAAAGCGAACAGTAAACTTGAGATCCTTTCTCATGAAGGCAGTATCCAAAGCCATAACCCAATCCTGATAAGTAGCGATTTGGTCACGTAGAGCTACTGGTAAACGATTATTTTCAACATCCGTGCCAAATTGCTGGGTCAATTTCTCCTTACTGCCCTTACCAACTAGGTAGAGTTTTTTCTCTGCACGGGTCATTGCAACATAGAGCAGACGCATCTCTTCTGAGATACTTGCTCGGCGTTCTTCCCTACGATTTTCCTGGAAGGTTAAGGTCTCGAGAACAACATTTAACTTAGGCAAATTGGTATTTACCTGGTCTTTGAGGTCAGCTAGATACTTAATGCCTAGTCCTTTTTCACGGTTGATGATGTACTTGCCACTTAGACCGTCCTTGCTGTGACCAATAAACTTGCGATTCATCTGCAAGACAAAGACATACTTGAACTCTAGTCCCTTGGACTTGTGAATGGTCATGAGGCTAACGGCATTTTTGGGAACCAAGTCTGTCACTTCCTCTAGGTCGTTACCGCTAGAAATGATTTTATCAATCATACCAATAAAACGAGAAAGTCCCTTAAAGCCAGTCTTTTCATAGGCATTGGCACGCAAGGCAAGGGCGTAGAGATTGGCCTGACGTTGCTCAGCTCGTGGAAAACTGCCAACATAATCATAGTAAAAACGATCGTCGTAAATCTTCCAAATGAGGTCGTAAAGCGAGTGCCACTTACTGTAATCACGCCAATCTGCCAGAGTCTCAATGAAGAGAGTCAACTTGGCCTCCAGTCCTTGCGTCACGACTTCTGGATGAAGTCCTGATTTAGTATGAGCTGCAAGAAGCTTGTCATAAAATTGTCCTTTGTCAGCCTGGACAGCGATCCTAGCCAGGTCGTCCTCGTTGAAGTTAAACATAGGTGAACGAAGGAGGGCAACCAAGGCGTAGTCATTGAGAGGATTATTGATGGCACGAAGGGTGTCCAACATAATCATAACTTCTAGTGACTCTAGGTAGCTTGACTTGTACTCGTCAGGAACCAAAGGAATTCCGTGCTCCTCGAAGCTTGCCATCAAGTCCAGATAGGTATTACGTGTAGGTGCTAGGAGGGTAATGTCCTCAAAACGTACACCCTGCTCGTGAAGTTTGATGATTTCTTTGATAACCAAGGAAATCTCGCCGCTACTAATAGGTTGATCAACACCTTCCTCGTCAGGAGTCACACTCGCTTCATCACTATTGTAAATCAGAACCTCTGTCTCATTTTCAGGATGGGGTTCTTTTTGCTTCTGGCTACCCGCTACCAGCATGTGAGTCTTGTCATAGAGGATATCCCCGATTTCCTGGTCCATGAGGTGGCTGAAAACACCATTAGTCGCATCAAGAACTTCAGATTGACTACGAAAATTCTCTTTAAGGAGAATCAGCTTACCTGCATCTGGATTTTCAAGGAAAAGCTGGAACTTACCATTAAAAATCTGAGGGTCTGCCTGACGGAAACGATAGATGGATTGCTTGATATCTCCCACCATGAATCGGTTGTGGCCGTTAAATAGGAGCTCCAACATGCGTTCTTGGGTATGGCTATTGTCCTGATACTCGTCTACCATCACTTCATGGTAACGGTCACGGTAGCTAGCTGCCACCTCTGGATTTTCCTCCAAAATACGGATGGCAAAATGGGCAATATCCGAGAATTCAAAGGCATTTTCCTGAATCTTTGCCTGTAAATACTGGTCCGAAAAATCAAGTACAAAGGCCTGAAGCAGCTCTAACAGAGGTAAGATGTTATCATTATGCTTGGTCAAAACCTCGAGGACCGTTAGCTGGGTATCAACCTCTCGCAACTGGGCCACAAACTCATTTTTGGTCTTGTTGTAAGCCTCCTTGTAGGCCTTGAGTTCCTCGTCTTTGGGACGAGTCATATTGGTCAAACCAGTTCCTCCTGACAAAGTCAAGAGTTGTTTGAGCAAGTCCTCCATATCCGTCTGGTCATTGGCCAAGGCTCCTTCAAGAAGGCTAATGGCATCCGACACATTATTAAGATACTTAGCCTTGGCAAATTCACGCTGAGCTAGGCCTAAATGGTCTCTTAAGAAGTCTAAGAAATCAGCCAACAAGCCATCTTTGAGATCCTCTAAAAGCTCAGCTTTAGCCTTGTCTGGATTGGCCTCTGCCTGCCCTTTTAAAAGATTTTGACGTAGCCATTTTTCAGGACCTGCAGTAGCCTGAGAAAAGTTATAGACATCGTAAACTAAATCACGAAAAGCCTTACTAGTCTTGCCATTTCCTGCGAAGTTGCGGACCAATTTTTGGAAAAGTTGGGCATCCTTTCCTTGCATGTAATCGTTGAAAAGATCGGCATAAACCTCATTTTTCATAAGTGTCTGCTCGGCAGGATCTGTCATAATGCGGAAAATAGGTGACACACCCAAGAGATAGCCATACTGATTGACCAATTTCTGGGTGAAGGCATCCATAGTTCCAATATCTGCCGTCCCAATCTTGGCAATCTGATCTGAAAGAAAGGCACGCTCTTCATCCGTCTCAACTTGTCCAAGCTGCTCTGTCAGACGTTTTTCCAGACGCTCTTTTAACTCACCTGCAGCCTTTACCGTAAAGGTTGAGATAAAGAGTTGGTCAATGCCAACGCCACGTCCAATCATATCAAGGATACGCTCAACCATAACAAAGGTTTTTCCTGATCCAGCCGAAGCTGACACAAGAATATTACTACCATTACTGTAAATGGCCTCAATCTGCTCAGGTGTTAACTTGCGTTCCTTGTCAGAAGCTGCTTCTTGGGCAATGCGTTCCTTAATCTCTGTTGGACTTAAAAAAGCTTTAGTCAACATGGTTGTCCTCCTGGTCTTTTTTGTCTGCTGTCACAGCTTGATCAGTGACTAGAAAGGGGACGATTTTTTCAGCAACTTGCATCTCATTATAGTCCTCATCTTTTGCCATCAGCTCCAAATAAGCTTCCTTCTTGCCCTTACTTGGTAAACGCAGGAGCTTTCGAGCCTGTCCCATGTGGCGGTCGGCCTCAAAATGAGTAATTGCCTTGATTTGATCCCCTTGAACAGACTTGCCATCCTCGGTATAAGGATTAACCGCAAAATTCCCGCTTCGAATAACTTCAGCAGCACTTGTAAAGAGCTTGATATTGTAGTCTAGCAAGTTTTCTAGGTCCTCCTTGTCATAGGTGACAGTCTTTTGTAAATCATAGTTTCCACCAGCCAGATGCTCTGTTTCTGAAGCCACAAAAAGTCCCTTATAGGTCAATTCCTTATGAGCCTGAGCTGCTAGCTTATCCAGACCAAACTGAGCTAAGCTAAGCTGTGGGTCCTGCATGTGAAGATACATGGCACCAAAAAGCTGATCAGCATCAACCTTATAGGTCTGGCGGAGGGCTTCTAGATAGGTTACCAACTGCGGACTGAGGCCATTGTAGAATTTCTGAATGTCAAAGACATTTTTACCTGATTTGTAGTCAACGACACCCAGAGCCCCATCCGTTAAACGGTCCACACGGTCAATAATCCCTGTAATCTTGATGCTATTTGCTAAAAGCAAATCAAACTTGGCTTCCTCACGCTCAACCTTAACAGCCGCATTATCACGCAAAACACTGGCAGTTGAACGAGCGATATCTTCCAAAATCTGACGAGACAGGCGACTCTCTTGGTCCTCTGTATAGAGAAGTTCAAAGGGTTGTTCCTGATTGGTCTGAGCAATAGCCTTTTCCAATTTATCATCGAAGTTTTCTGGCGAAGAATCCCCCATAACACGCTCAAAGACACGGTGCAAGTAAGTCCCATGGTGTCGAGCATCTGGATGGATGGACTCCAACTCTTCAAGCCCCAAAACATAACGCAAAAAATAAAGATATTGGTTGTTATAGAAGGTCGTCAGAGCCGAGGCTGATAATTTCAGTGGTTCTTCCCCCGGAAAGACCAGCTGCATGACCTGATCATCAACCTTGGTCGTCGTCACATCGTCAATCACATTTGGAATCAAGACTTGGTCCTTATCAAGTCGCTTACGGAGATAACGCACAGCAACTGACCAGAAAGTCTGCGTTTCCTTGTCCAAATCAGCATCTAGATGGCTACTGTTAAGGGCGATGACAGTTGATAGAAGATCCTTGTAGTTCCCAATCTGGTCACCCTTGGCCTCGAAACGATTACGTCCCTTTTCAACCAAAGGAAGACCAAGGTCAAGCAGCTCCTTCAAATAAACCGACATGTCATCTTGAGTCTCATTGAGAATTTGTGGCTGACTAAGCACCAATTGTTCACTAGCCGAATTAAAAAGTGACATAGCCACAAAATGCCCCCGTTGACTGTTGCTCTGCGTAACAATATCCAAACTCCTGTGTTCATCCGTAGCCTCATTGATACGACTACGTTCCTCGTCAGACAGGAGACTCTTATTTTGCCCTACCTTAGGAAAATGTGACTGGGTCATCCCCAAGGCAAAAACATAAGGAGCAGAGTGTGGTTGAATCAAATCGTATTTCTTCACATTAACCACATCGACAGTGGCTGGGACCGTACGGTAATCACAGGCCAACATTCCTGAACGCAAAATGGACAAAAAGTCGTCCACTGACAGTGTTTCTTCCCCAAAAATAGTCTCAACCTGCTCCAAGAGTTGTGTGAAAGCCTTCCAGACCTGTTCGTTCTGTTCTTTTTCCGCCTCACTGGCCTTGGCAGTCAAACTAGCCATTTGGCTTGGCACTTGCACAGCCTCTAAAAAGACCACTAGTTTCTTGAGTAGACTAGAACCCTTTTGTTTGCGACTATTAAGCAACTTGTCCAAGGGCTCTACCAGTTGTGAGCGCAAGGCATTAAGCTGGTCTAAATCATACTTATCACGACTATTGGCCGTAAAATCAGACAAGAACTTGTGACGCCCCTTGATGTCTGCAAAATTGACATAATATTCAAAAAGGTCTAAGTCCTCTTGAGCAAAACCACCATAGAGACCGGATTTTACGAGATTAAGCAAATCCTCAGCACGATAATTATAGCGCTTGATACGTTCCAGCGAATCCACAAACTGCACCAAAGGATGGCTAGACATGGTTTCTTCCTTACCGAAATAATAGGGAATATCAAATTTTCGGAAAATCTGCCCCACCTGAAGCTTATAACTCTCCTCATCACCAAGCAGGACCAAGATATCCTTATAGCGCTTGCCATCTGCTAGTAACTGACGAATACTCTTGGCAACCTGAGCCACCTCTTCCTTTTGGTTGACCACTTCCCATACCTGCAAGGCTTGCTTGTCCTGAGCAGTTAGCTGCTCATCTACCGTACTAAAATCATGACGGCTCTCCAAAAGACGACTAATGCGCGCAAAAGAAGGATTGCCCTCTTTGTCTGTCGTCACATAGTCGGGTGTCACCTTATAGGTCTGAGCCAAAGTTCTCAAAAAATCCACTGAGGCCTGATAAACATTGCCATAAACAAAGTTAGCCCTATAAGCTTTTTGACTGGCATAAGTCCCAATGACAATCTGGTGGCACTTATCATTCAAGAGAGCAACTAGGGCCTCCTCCTCGGCAGAGAAACGCGTAAAGCCATCAATGACCAAAACCGTGTTACCCAGTGCCTTATCCAGATGTCCTGAGGTAATTTCCTTGAAGAAGGCACTAAGTTTTGATTGATTGTCAAAATCTCCTGCCAACAAGAGATCCTGAGCCGCACTGAAAATCCTGAGCAAATCCTCTTGTTTTTCAACCTGATCCAAATGCTGCAAATCCAGAACCGTCATATTAGCCTGCTGCAACTCTTTATAAAGGTCTACCAATTGATTAATAAAGTTACTATCCTTGCGCAAACGGCCATAAACCTTGAGCTCATCATCGCCCATATGCGACAACACCTTATAAAAAATCATGGCCAGACCAGTATCATCCAGCTGCGTTTTGGGGTTGCTCGTATTGAGAATGAAGTATCTCGCCATCTGAGTAAAACGAGTCACCGTAATCTCAAAGGATGCTGACTGAGGCAGGTATTCCAAGACCTTACGCTCCTTCTCAAATGACAGGGCATTAGGGGCAATATAAAAGACCCTCTTTCCCTTTTGAGCATAGCTGGTTGCCTGCTCCGTCAGAATTTCTGTTAAATCCTGAGACATATCCGTATAAAGTAATTTCATAAGACGTCCCTTTCTTGTCTCTACACCAGTCGTTAGGCTAAGCAAGAATTGCCATTCACTTAGCGCTAACAACCACTAATCCTTGCTATTATAACACAGAATGAAGCAACAATCAGACTCCTCCCTCGCTCCTATCTCCTCCGATGTCCTAAATTTTCACACATAAGCACAAACTCAACAGCAAAGAGCCCTCCTTTATGGACCTGTACCTAAAAAAAGAGCCAAATCCTTTGATTTAGCTCTATATATTTATTTAAAAATCAATTCCTGTTTGAAGAGGTAATCACCACTGCTTGTAATCAGGTTGGCATCACTATACTTCCTAAGAATGTCCTTGGCTGAGTGGAGGTTAAGACCTGAGGTCTTCTTCTGGTTTTCTTCCTGCATAATGGCATCAAGGTCAACTTTTTCTTCTTGCGTCCTATTTTCCATGACGAAATGGTAACTTCCATCCTCATCATGTCGATGAAAACTAAAATTGATTTGACTGGCAGGTACCTGCTTACTCTCATCAATCGCATTATTAAAGAAAATAGACACCAGCAAGGTCAAGTCAACCACGTTCATGGTAAACCCTGAAATTTCCTCAGGAATATCACAAGTCACTGGAATATTACTACGTTTAGCCTCCATCATACGAGCCGAAAGAAGACTACGTAAGGGTAAGGACTGAATATTTTCCAGCTTAGGATTATCAATGACACGGAAACGTTCAAACTCCTTGGCACTCTCTCTAAGCACATTCTGATACACCTGCTCGGCAAGAGCCTCTTCCTGGTCACGCACTTCCTCTGAAAATTGTTCCACAACCGTCTGATAAGACTGTCTATATTGTAACAACTCATTGTAGAGAAGATCAATCTTTTGGTTGGCCTTGGTCAAACTATTCAAATGCCTCTTTTCCTCCATGGCCAAACTCTCTTCCAAATACTGCCTAGACAGTTGATTAAGATGGGCAACTAGGAAAATGAAAGCCACTGCGGACAAGAGAACCCAAAGCATCCGAAATCTCAACTCCACCTCTGAAGAATAGCCAGGGAACCAACTGTCTAAGTTCACACTGAGATAGATTCCCAATAAATAAATGGCCATTGCTATAGCAACTCTTCTAGAAATCTGGAGGTTCTGGAAAGAGTCATCACTATAGACCTTCCAACGCTTCAAATCCAAGCCCAAGAAACGGTCAAATACAAAATAAAGTGGCAAAATCAAGCCGTAAGATAAGAGATAGAAAAGAGCATTGGACCCTACCTCAGCGACAGGGAGATTTAAGAGAAGGGGAATAAAGAAGAGTCCCAATAAGCGATAAAGTAAATCTGACGTCACCACTGGAAACAAAGTATGAAAAGCATACTGGGTCACTGACCAGGTCTTCCCTTTAGCAAGAAAGGCCAAAATCATCAGGATAAAGACATCAAAAACCATAATCATGTTAGTAATATTATACTGAATGACTACATCTAACAGGGCTAAGGTCAAGAAGACCGTCCAGGAGATACGAATGTCTGTCATTCGTTTGAAAATGGCACAATTTATCGTCAGAGTTAAAATAAGCTGAATGGCTAGAAAGGCATCTGTATCATAGAGATTTAAAAAATTTATTCCCAAAAACGATTCAAACATCGAATCTCCTTTCTATATTTTTTTTACAAGTCTTTAGTATTCAAATTGCTGTCTATAGATGAACTTATCATTCTTAAAGCTAAGTTTAGACTGAGGGTAACGCTCCATAATATCTTCGAGCTGCTCATTGATTGATAAGTGACTCTCATACGCCTCGTGGGGCGCCTCGGCACTATCTTGCGAAAGGGTTGTCTCTACAGAGAGGACCTGGACCTCACCTCTTTGGTAATAAGACATACGAACTAAACTATTTTCTTGACCATGAGCTCTCAACAAGGCATTGTCCAAGAAGGTGGTTAGAACAGCTGATAAATCCACTACATCGATATGAACTGGGGATATAGGGTCTGGAACCTCCATGATAAAATCAACGCCAACAGCATGAAACTCCATATACTTACTCTCAATGACGGAACGTAACAATTGAGAAAGCAGGTTAGAAATATCTGGCATAACCTTGCTGAAGGGAACCTCTTCATCAGATAGGTTCTGAGTGTCTCCCTCTTGACTAGTAGCCAGAACGGTCTTAGCCTTCTTAGGTACGACTACCTTAGGCACTCCATCACGGTATAGCTCCTGATAAAGATGGAGGATATGTCTACTAGATTCCTGTAAGCTCTGGAAATGACGCTCCTGCTCCTCTTTCAACTCCAGAAAAAGTTCATCCTTAATCCACTGGTTGGCATAGGAAACAACGATGAAGAAGGCTCCTGTTGCTAATAGAACGATCAACTTGGCATAATTGTTAACCACTTCTACAGGCCAGATGCTAGCAAAGTAAGGCATGAAATCATTTAGAAGCCCGTATGAAAGAAAGGCAAAACTAACCCCAATAACAATAGGGGTGAAGTGTATGCGTAAGCGCTCCTTTTCCTCGACCTGCAAATATTCATAACCAATAAAACGGTGAACCAAGAGGTAAAGAGGATAGGTAACTACCACACATATAAACTCCGTTAAAGATTCTGGAATGCGGCTCATCAAGTCGGCTCCCAAAAGTAAAGGAAAAACGATTAATGACAAGCCTCGTATAATAATATTGGTTGTCCCCCAGGCATAAAAACTATTAAATACCGGCTCTATCCATGGCAAGTCTGGACGTTTGTAATAACTAAAACAAAATAAAATGAGAGGATTAAGTAAAAATTTGAATCCCATAGGAAGAAGGGGAGTCAAAACAACTGATAAAAGGCCACCTAATAAAAGTAGCCACCAAGAAATCTTGACCCTACCAGCTGCATGAAACATCAGATAATTGACAAAGAAAATCAAGAGCATGTCTATAGATACTAGCCAATGAAAATCTTTAAAAACAGCAAGTAGTGATTCAATAATAGAAGTCATTCTTTTCCCCCTCTCCCTTTAATCTGATTTAAGAAACTTCCTCAAAAACCCCCTAGGAAGCCCTTTTTACAACACTACTCATTATATAGCTTTTTGTAAGTTTTCACAATAATTAATTTTCTATTAAGGTCTATAATACCTCTAAGAATCCATTTATTTATAGAAGATAGACTCACTATTAAATTAAAGTTACAAATGTAACATAAAAAAGTTGAGACAATTTTATCTCAACTTTTTCATTAAAGACATATTCTTTTAGAAACTTTCTTTAGGTGACTAGGAACCTCTGCGACCTTCTTCGAATTTCCAAGACTTTTTTTTAAACCTAAGGTCTAGTCAGCCTTGTAGTAGAATTGTTTGGCGTCAGATTGTGGTGATGCTGACTGGGTAATCAAAATACGGTCTTTAGTATTATCCGAACCATCCACAAATCCCTGTACTGTCGGAAGCGTTACTCCCTTAGGAATAAAGACAATCGCTGCTCCGGTAATTCCCATCCTTAAACTTGATGTGAGATAGCCATTCTCAAGTTTTCCATTTGTATTTTCAACAACATAATTCTCAGGAGCTGTTAAATTGTCCTTAGAAAAATTCAGACTTAAGCCATTCCCATTCTTCCAAGTCCCTTCGAGGCTTTGGAAGTTATTATCCTTGATAGCATTAACATCCATGCCTGTTTGTTCGGTCTTGGTTTCCGTTTTTGATTCTGTTTTAGTCTCTGATGAACTTGATGATGACTCCGATGTTTGTGAAGAACTTGAAGATTCTGAGCTTTCAGATGTGCTAGCACTAGAGTAATGCTTGAGCAACTCTTGGTAAGCCTCTTGCATATCATCTGGTGCTACCTTATAGGTCTGAACAGCCTTCTTATCGTAATTACCCTTCCAGTAGTTCGTCACATAATAAACAGTACCATTAGAACCTAGAACGATTTGGTAAGAATCCTTATCTTGGTCAACCAAATCCTTATAAAGCTTGTTGTAGCCATTATAATTGCCACCAGTTTTATCATCAGCTGAAAAGTCCTTAAAGAGGGCTTTTTGTTCAGCGGCATCGTCTTCATACATAGCATGTTTCTTATCCTTCAAGGTATAAAGACGGAAAGATGATGTTGGGCTATAGTCTGCGGTCTTACCACTATTGTCATTAATCCCTAAAGCAAAGGAATCAACCGTGTTTTTATAGTCCTTGAAATCATAGTTTGAGACTTCCTTACCATTGATGATACCACTCGGAACACCAGTAATATGTTCATAGCCATCCGCATTGATGAGATTAGCAAGGATGGTAATCGTTTGGCTGCTATCTTTTTCCTTAGGTGCCTTAAATGAAAGGAAGGTTGGACTACCATCATTGACCTTAGTGATACTGTCAAAGCTACTTTGAACTAAAACAGCATCCTTGGCATAATCAGACTGATAGAGCCATTTCCCAAAAGCTTCCGTGATAGACTTAATGTCCTCAGTCGAATAGTCTGCAATATAAGTGGTTTCCTTATCACCATTGACATCGGTCTTAGTCTTGATATCTGCATTTGGCTTATTTGGATCGTTAGAAGACGACTCTGAGCTTGCGTCGCTACCAGAGGATGAACTACTTGATTCCAAAATATCCTTAATAATGCTTTTAACTTGGCTACTTGAAGAACTAGACGAAGCCTCGCTAGACTCAACGACTTCAGAACCTCCCTCAACCTGAGTATAGGTGTTTGAGTCAGTCATTTCAACCTTTGCATCTCCTCCAGGCACCATACTTGGTGTGATACGGATAGTACCGTCTGAGTTGCCGTTAGTTCCAGCCAACTTAAAGCTCAAAGAACGGTCTTCGCCGGCTTGGGCATTAGCCTGATAAGTATCACCTGTCTCCGTATTTTTGACTTCGTATTTGTCTCCCTTGATTTTACGAACTTCAAAACGCACCTTGTTCCCAGTATTCTTATCGACAACGGTTGTGGCATAAACTCTTGAAGACGATGTGAAAGCCGTGCTCTGAGTGTATTTTCCAAGTACCATGAAGACCAAAAAGACAAGCAAGGCCAAACCGATAAACTTTTTATGTTTAAACTGTTTCATGAGGTCCTCCTAGATAAATAGATAGCCAACAACATAGCCAAAGAGGGCGATACAAATCAAGAGCAAAATTTCCAAAACTAAAAACCAGCTAAACTTGAGATCTCCCAAACCAACCTTAGACAAGACTTGTCTGAATTTAGAATTTTTCTGTCTGCTCAAACCACTAGAAAGAGCAAAACCAGTCTTAGCAGCTTCGGCAACTTCCTTATCACTTGGCTTGCGACCATACTGCACTTGGAAGTCAATCAGCCATTCATCATATTGTTGCATTTATTTCTCCTTCTTCTGAAGTGTGACGAAAAAGAGTAGGGCATAAACTAGGCAATGAAGTACCAAAGCCCACCATTGGCCCCAGAATTCACCTGTAGACCCTTGAAAGGCCTCCAACTGGCTCTTAGGAACAGGGACCCTGTACTTAGCCAAGCTAGATGGCAAGTCTGACAAGTCACTAGAAATCCCAAAAAGCTTGTGCCCATAACCTAGATAGATAAATTTTTGTACCCAATCAATGGCTTTTGGCAAAGATAGGATAGTTCCTGACAATGAAAATTGCATGATCCCCACAACAACTGCTAGGATAACAGAGGTAATCTCAGATTTGCCAACCAAGGCTGAGATAAAAAGGGCAATGAAATGCGAAGCCAAGAAAACCAGAAGCACTGTAATCCCAACTTCCCAACGGTAGGAACCAAAAATATGACCAGCGTCTGGAAATTCTTTGTCAAAGAACTTACTAAAAACAGAGTAAGATAGGATAAAGACAATAGTTTCCAAAACAGCAAAGAAGGCGTGAATCCCCATACTAGCCAAGGCAAAGGCCGAACGACTCAAACCTGAGAAAAAGTCACGGTTGAGGACTGAGCGTTCCTTAGAAATATAAATACTGTTTTGAACCACAATCAAGAGACTGGTTGAGAAAAGCAAGAGAAAGAGGGTCATTCGAGTTGTTTCGAAATCTTTCAAAAATCCCTTGTCTTGAATATAGAGGATTAAGCCTTCGAAAGCGACAATGCCCAGAAGAACCTTAACAAAATCCATGTAGTGGTGTTTAAATTTATACCAACTTAATCGTAATGCTGCGTTCATAAGTCTCCCTAAATCTTGTAAATACGTGTTGAAGCATTGAGCTCTTGGTAGACATCTGCGATATTCATATCCATATATTTACGAATCATATAAGGATCGCTAGTCTTGTATTCCAAAAGCAACTCTTCATAGGTCCCTGCAAATGTCGGACGTCCCTTGGACAAGAAGATAATCTTGTCAAAAATAGCCAAATTTTCTGTGTTGTGGGTAATAACCACAATAGACTTGTTAGCTGATTTAGCCAAAATTTTCAAGGTACGTAAGAGATTACGGTCACTAAGAGCATCCAAGCCTGAAGACGGCTCATCAAGGATAAAGTAGGGACTAGGGCTAAGAAGCTCGATACCAATGGAGACACGGCGTTTTTGCCCACCAGAAAGCTCTGAAATCTTCTTGTTTGCAAATTCCGTCAGCCCTAAATCATCCATAATCCCTGCAATGCGATGCTTTTTAGTCAGCTTACCACTTCCTTTCAGATGATGGTCCGCATAAAAATCAAAGGTCTCAGATACCTTGAGGTACTCACGAAGAAGATTTTGTTGGGGCACATAGGACCAAGAGCGTGAACCCGCAGTCACAGGTTTGCCATTTTCTAAAATACGAAATTGTTGGCAGGTTGGTTTAAGCTGGCCAAGGAGAATCTCAGTTAAAGTTGTTTTCCCTGAACCAGAGGCACCCAAGATACCGACAACTTGGCCAGTCTCCATAGTAACATCCAAATCTGTAAAGAGCTGGTTATCATTTCCCTTATATTTGAAACAGATATGTTCAAATGTTAATTGATTGGTTTCCATTAATATCTCCTAAGACATAAGTAACATCAAAGCCACAATTAGAATGGCTCCGATAATAAGAACGATGACATTGACATTGAAAAAGAGAATCAAGCTTAGTAGAATCACAAAGGCGAAGGCCGCAAAGAGGTAATTTTTAAGAGATGACTCTTTAGTCTGAGTCACCGCAACAGGTTCAAAAGGGATTTCCTTTTTACCTGTTACATTGCTAGTATCAGTGGTCGTCTCCTTTTCAGCTTCCAATGCCTTTCTCTGAGCCTGTCTGAGTTTTCGGTCGTATTGTAACTTCTCATGGTCTGAGAAAAAGATTGAGCGAATCGTGTAGAGCTCACTACGCAAACGCTCTCCCTCTTTATCCAAGGTACCATTTGTCCAGAGCTCCTCCAGCTCCTCACGTAAAAAGGAAAGTGCCACGAAACAATCTTGAGCCGACATCTCTGGAGAGATACGGTTACTGACCTCTCTTAAATAAGATACTTCCTGTCCTGTCTCTGTATCAATTGCTTTGTAGTAGTCTATCATGAGATGAATTTAGCAAAAATAGCTTGAAGTTCTGACAAGTCTTCCTTAACCACTTCTTGGGTTTGGTTGACTTGTGCGTTGACTGAAAAGCGTGCCACAACAGTATTGCTTCGAGGATCAGACACTGTTACGGTAACAATTTGTTCTGAATCGAAGGCATAGGTGACTTGTGCCAAAAGCTCGCCTTTCTGACGAGGTTGTGGCACTTGTCCTTCCACTTGTCCCAAAATCTTCACAGCAAATGGATTTTCATAATTTCCTTCTGTGATACGAAGCTTGAACTTACTCTGTCCATCCACGACCGCAAAGAGATCCTTGGTCACTGCCAAAGGCAAGACCGAGTTACGTGGAACCACGACACTATTATAGTAGTCACCCACAAAGCTGTAGTTCTTGTTTGGATTTTTCTTGAAGAGCAGACCTATTCCCTGAGAGGTCACATCCTTGACAACTACTCTGTCTGTCTCAGTTGTCTTACCATCCTGGTGCTCAGAGAAGCTAACCTCGTTATTGACGATAAGGTCGGCCAAAATAGATGCCCCCTGTGCCACGATAGTGTCTGGATTAAGGTCAAACTTAGGTTCCAAACCACTCATCAAACGAATCATTTGACGAATCATTGGCATACGTGTTGAACCACCCACAAGCAGGATATGGTCGATTTCTTCCCATTTCAAGCCAGATGCTTGAAGGGTAGACTGTACCTTGATTTCAGTATCTTTGAGGAGGTCCAAGGTAATTTCATTGAAAATTGCTTGAGTAATCAAGACACCGTAACCTTGACCATTGATATAATGCTCATAGAGAGCTTGGTCATTCACAGATAGACTAGTCTTAATCTGCTCAGCCTTATATTGAAGTTGAATTTTTTCCTTCTCGGAAAGGTTAGTCATATTGACCCCTTGTTTTTCCAACTCCTGCATGATGTAGCCCACAAGACGCTTATCAAAGTCAATCCCACCAAGGCGTGAATTCCCGTCAGTCGCTAAAATATCATAGGCATGATCAGCCACGCGCATGATGGTAACATCAAAAGTTCCTCCACCAAGGTCAAAGACCAAGACATTCCCTTGAGCACTTTTAGTGTGGGCATAGGCAATGGCCGCAGCTGTAGGCTCATTGATAATACGCAAAACGTTAAATCCTGCGATACGACCAGCATTCTTCGTTGCCGCACGTTGATCTGACGTAAAGTAGGCAGGCACGGTGATGACAGCATCCTTGATACCGTCTGCTTGTCCCATCTCCTGACCAACGACATAGGCGCGTTTACGGAATTCGTTCAAAACCAAGGCCGAAAGAATAATAGAATTGACACGTGTGTGGTCTGGTGTATCACTAGCAATCGGACGCCCGATGTCACGTTTGAAGTCAAATTTAAAGTTTTCTGTACTTCCGATTTCTGTCCCACGCTCGATGGCTTCTTTACCAAAAGATACATGGTTTTGGCCACTAATATTTGAGAAGTAAACCGCTGAACGTAAGACCTGATCGTCATTCGTCCCCATCGGAATAATCTCTGGCACATCTTCACGAACAACAGCCATAACGGAATTCGTTGTTCCTAAATCAATACCAATCGCTTTTTTTCTCATAACAATTTCCCTTCTAGCCTCATTCCTCATTTTGAGTTTTCTTGACTATAGCTCCAAGCAGGTATCCGCTTAGATTGTCTCCATTCATCGCTGTCACATAAAACTCCAAAAGAGTAAAGTTATTCCAGTCTAGTTTTTTTCACTATACTATATTATCACAAATAAAGAGACTATAAAATAGGAAAAAAGGGAGTAGGACCGAACAACTTTTTAAAAATTGTTCCTTGTCTCACTCCCTTGAGTGTCAATCAATCTGATAGACTGGATAAACTTAGAAATACAGGAGTATTATCCACTTAAAGTGCCATGCTTTATAGCAACTAAAATACTCCTACTTTCTAAAAAAAGCTGAGAATCTCATCTCAGCTTTCTTTGTTATAGTCAAAGTGAATGACTTGCTCCGTTGCATCTACATAGGCGTGGACTCCGAAGGGAACAATGGCTCTTGGTGTGGCATGGCCAACATTCAGATTATAGACAATTGGGATATTGCTATCAATGATGTCCATTAAAGCCTCCTTATAGTCGTCATAGAAGGTTTCATCCATAGGTTTCCCAACCAAGAGTCCACTGATGACCTCAAATATCCTAGTTTCTTTTAAAGTTTGCAACATTTTTTTGAAATCATCAGGTTCAGGCTTTTCTTCACTTGTTTCTAGCAATAGAATCTTTCCTTCCCAGTCGGATAAGTCAGGGAAAAGTTTGTATTTTTGGCAGAGGTCTGTGCTATCTGCGTGTAGAGAGTTGTCAAAAATATCATAGAGAGACTCAAGACAACCACCGAGGATTTCTCCCTCAAACCGAGCATTGCCTCGTAACAAGTCAAAACCTGTATTTGCATGGCTGACAAGAGGTGTTCCCAAAGCTTTGGGACTAAAATCAGTCCGTTCCTCATACCAAACGTTACTAGGGCGAATTTCTGAGATTTTTCCGGTCTTAATCAATTCTTTAAAGTAGTGAAGGCTATATGGCAACATTTCTTTGTCTAACTCACAAATGTCTGCTAGAAATGATTGGCCATAAAAAGTCTTGATACCTAGTTTATGTAACATGAGGTGGTTCATGGTTGTATCCGAGAAACCGAGAAAAATCTTTGGTTTGATAACCTTTTGTAGTTGGTCATTTTCAAAGAGGTAGGGTAGCAAGCGATAGGTATCGTCTCCACCGATAGCACATAGAATCATGTCGATGCTATCATCAGAAAATGCCTGAATCAAATCCTCTGCACGAGCTTCAGGGTGTTCTTTGATAAAATCTAAGCCTTTTAGCGAATGAGGTAAAAAGATAGGATTGAGTCCGAGGCCCTTGAGACGTTGAATACCCAAGTCCACTTCGTGCTTGACAAAGTCTTCACCGATAATCCCACTAGATAAACTTATAATACCAATAGTAGAAACCATGTCTTGTCCCTCCTGAAAAAAGATTGAGCCTATCTTATCACAGGAGATGAGATAAAACAATAGGTATTATATTAATCAGAAGTTCCCTCCACTAACTTAATCAATCGCATTCTCACCAACATAAATAATTTCTAAATTACCCAAGGAAACATCACCTTTGATGTAGAAGTCCTTGCTGGTCAAGTTACTAGGATTTTCCTCATGCTGTACAGCTGAAAGAGAGTTATCCACATTCACATGCACCCGCCAATCACTGGGCACATAGAGGCTAAGACTTCCAAGAGAAACGTCCACATCAAACTGAGCAGATGGCCCCTCAATACGGCAATTATCAAAATAAACGGAAGCCTGTCCTAAACTAACATCCGCACTCCCATGCGTAAATTGCTCGTCATTGAGATATTTGGTCACTGCTGAAAAAGTGACATCAATATCATTTCCACCATTATTAGCGTCCGAACCAGTAGAACCCAATCCAAAACGATTCTTTGTTTTACTAGAAGGATTGAAGAGAATGTTCAAGCCAATAACCGCAAGAATAGAAGAAAAAATAACAACCGAATTAGATACTGGAAGAAAATGGAACTGTCCATTGAGTGAAAATAGAGCCACAATGCCATAGGCGAAACCAAGACCAAAATGTCGCTTCAAAAGACTAGAGAGGGACAAAATTGCCAGTAAGACCACCCAGGCCAACATCCAAATACTAATTTCCCATTTTATAAAATAGTCTTGTACAATTACCAAAGCTGCCAAAAGGATCAAGAGGATCCCAATTAATTTCTTTCTCATTATCTTACCTCATTTCGTTTAGTCGTTCTTTTAAAACTTGATAGTAGCGTCTTGATACATGGACCTGCTTGTGGGTCTGATAGAAATTCACCGTACTAGTCCCTGAAAAAGACTTCTCCAAAGAATAAATCTGCTTAGCATTAACAATCGTCGATTTGGAAATTCGACAAAAGGTAATCGGAAGCAACTCTTCTAATTCGTAGAGCTTTTGCTTCACCTCATAGGCCTCATCCTTAGTATGTCCAAAAATCTTTTCCCCGTCTGTTTCAAAAAAGAGAATATTTGCCAAATCCAGAAAATATTCGCTTCGTTCCTTGTAAAAGGCTAAAGGAACTAACTTTTGCCTTAGAATAGACTCTTGGAGCTGAGCTAATTCCTGTGTTAACCGGGGAGCTCGAATCAAGATTTCAGGCTCATCCATGGATGGGTCTAATTCGATTCTAACTTTCATAATACTCCTTTCCTGTCCTTTTGATGCTTCCATTATAACAACTGCTTTACACAAAACAAGGCCTTTTAGGTAAGTGGCACGGTTTAGCCCCTAAGAGGTAAAAACAGACAAACAAAAGAACCTGGCAATTGCCAAGTTCTCCATTTTTTAGTCTGGAGGACTAACCTCCTATTTGTAATCAGTTCAACAATGACTAGCTCTATGAGAAAGCATCTACTATTTCACAGTATTTTCACGACTCACATTTTGCGATTCACCAGCCTTGCCATTGATACGGTAGTCGCTATAGTTAGAACCATTGCTGCTAGAGTCACTATCGTCACCAACGTATTCCACATTACATGACCAAGAGATTTTATCTTTGATATCTCCTGATGACTTGAATTTCGAATCATAGCCATAATAGAAATCATAAACTGCTGTGAAGGTCACCTTGAAGGTCTTCTCACCAGTCTGAACGACTTCTGTGACGTCAACGTCTGAGAAAGAAATACTATCAGCGGCACGGTTTTTAGCACCTGTAGTATTTTTGTCAATATCAGCCGTTACATCCTTGTACATGGTATCATCAGTACCATTAAGGAAAATGTCGGATACACCATCTGGTGTCGTGTTATGATTCGAAGCGTAGCTACCAAATTTACCGTAGGCAGCAGTCAAGAGACGATCTGCCGTATCACGATCAAGAACACCATCAGCATCTAGAGTAACCGTTTGGCCTTCAGAAATTTTCTTAATAGACAATGTCTCTGTCTTGATAGAGCTACCATCTTCGAAATTTTTCTTAACATAAACGGCTGATGAACCAGCTACTGCTACCTTGTTAACGTCTAGTTTCCCTGAGTTAAGGGTTCCAATCTTGGTACCACCAACGTAGAGGTCTCCATCCTTAAGATTAGACTTAACAGTAAAGCTAAGATACTCTACAGAAAGGTTGACTTCTGTTTTAGAGGTCACATTTTCCTCAGATGAGACAGTGATATCTTGATCATTTACCTTACCAGAAGCCACAAAATTGTAAGTTCCTGGATAGAGATGATTCAATTTAGCCGTGTAGTTATTACCATCTGTAGTAGCGTAAGAAACCCCGTTAATGGTCACATTCAAATCAGCTGTATTAACAGTCAAATCAACCGTTCCAGGATCTACCACGACTCGCCACTTAGGAAAAATAAGGAACTGACGTCCAACCTTTTGCATACGTTCGCCAGACATGAGTTGGCTCTTGCTATAGGCTTGTGTACTTTTAGTGTCTGTGTACTTGACTTCAGATGTTTTAATTTCCTTTTTAGTATCAGACCATACTTGGTATTCCAAGCTATCTTTAAAGCTCTTCTTAGCTGCTGCTTCATAACGCTCTGCTACTTGACCACGTGAGTAGTAATAAGAACCAAAGCCATAACCAGCAAGCGCTAAGACTGCTGCAACAACACCAGCAATAATCAGGATTTTCTTCCCTTTAGCCATAGCTGGCTTGGCTGGTTTCGCAGCCTTACCATCTGAGATAAACTGATGGATGGTTGATACATCATAACCTGAAGACTTACCAAGTAGGAATTCCTCGGGAAGAGGCTGACGTCCAACATAGGTTTTAAAAGCCTTCATCCAGATAGCTTGTGCTTCTTTAGAAGCAGCCTCTGAATTTTCTTCAGCTTGACCTTGATCTGCTTGAGATACTGGTGCAAGCTCCTCAGTTTCTAAAGGAGTTGTTTCCTCTTCATCACCAAGCGGTACATCTTCAAACACTTCCTCGGCAACGTCATACTCATCAACTTCTTCTGTTGGTTCAGAAGGAGTGGCTTCTTGGTCCAAGCCCATCGCCGCAATGCCTTTAATAGCCTTTAAGTCAAAGTCTGCTTTCTGGCCTTCTTCAATCTCCAAAGCATGGGGCGGACGACCAACTGCCTTTTCAAATAAATCAATCCACTTTTCTTTTGTTGCCATAAAGACTCCTATAAACTTACTTTTTCAAAAAATGCTAGAGGTTTACTTATATTAGAATAGAAGCCCCACCATAAATGATGACATAATAGTAAATACGATTGCAAACAAGATTGACAAAATTACACCATTCAAAAGTGCTGCCAAGATCATTTGATAGAACTTATCAGCCTTCCACGCTGTTGTTACAGGAACAATTGTAAAGAGGTTTGCAAGTGCAAATAAGAAGTAAACAACATAGAACAAGAAAAGTGGGAAACCAACAAGTCCAATAGCTCCGAACAAAATTGTTACGAGCAAGATTGGCAAGGCCAATGATGTCAAGCGACCAAAACGGTCAAAGCTATTCAAGAAAGTAGTCTCAGGATCACGGAAGATGGCCTTACGTGTTACAAATCCTGCCAAGATAAAGGCAAAGATGAAGAGAAAGGCAGCTAGGATACTTGCAAAGAAAGCTCCAAAACCAATGCTAGATGTATGACTTGAAAATGAAGATGAGTAACTATCTGTTCCGTAAGAACCAAACATACTAGACAATGCGTTTGTTGTTGATACAACTGGGCTAACAAATTTACGTGCCATAGCGCTCAAGATTGCAAAGAAGGCAAGTCCAGTGAAGAGTGACAAGAAGATATAGTTAAGCCAACCATTGTGTTTACCATAATCTGTCATGTCAGCTGGACGACGCCATGCATTAAGCAACCATGTCCAGTAGTTTTTGAAAGTTGTCGCAAATGCTGATGGTTGTGCTGGAACAACTACAGCTTGACCGTTGATAAATTGAACGTTTTGACCTTGTTGAAGAGGTTGACCGTTAGCAAAAGCTGCTTGTTGACCAGCTTGAGCATTGGCAAAACCAGCTTGTGGTTGCGCTGCTTGATTTGGCACACCTTGTACTGGAGCAGTTTGAGCGCCCGCAAAGGTTGGTTGAGGTTGGGCTGCCTGAGCATTTGCAAAAGAAGCTTGCGCTTGTGCGTCTTGTGCACTCGCAAAAGTCGGCTGTGGTTGCGCTTCTTGGGCACCAGCGAAAGTTGGCTGTGGTTGCGCCTCTTGGGCTGGTGTTTCTTGAACATTAGCGAATGCTGGTTGTGCTGGCGCTTCTTGTACTGGAGCAGTTTCTACTGTTGGTGCGTCATCTTGGAACTCACCAGCTGCAAGTGCTGCTGCAATTTCTTCTTCAGTCGCTGAACGACCATTGATGGCTTCAAAAAAGTCTAACCAATCTGCTTTAGTCATAATAATCTCCTTAAAAATACATAGAATGACTTTATTTTATCACAAATAAAGCCATTAATAAATGTCATTTTTATTAGAAAAAGGCTTGGAGCAAACTGTCCAAACCTTTATATCTTCTTACTTATTTCTTTGTAGAGATTTTTGAATCTGACGATCCAGCTCTCGTTTAATGTGTGGTTCTGGTGCAAATCGCTCTTCCCAGTCACTTGGTTTAAGAATTTTGTGGGTCACGGGATCAAAGTGAGCCTTGCCATCGGGGAAAATTTTCCCCATATTAGCCTCATGAACCGTATCAAAGAAAGGCTTAGGATCGACCCCCATAAGGACAAATGAACCATAGGTCAAGTAAAGCAAGTCAGTCAAAGCATCCACCTGACCAACCATCGTTGACTCTGAGTGCTCTTTAGAACTAACTTTGAGGGCTGCCTTATCAAGAGCAGCATGCAAATCCAGAACAGCCTGACCAAAGACACGCTTGTCCCCACCTGATGAAGCATAAAGAAATTCGACGATTTCTTCCAACTTGAAGTCCGCACGGTGACCAGCTTCCTCGATACCGTAAACACGAGGCATGTCGTTAGTTGAGCCATCCATCAAATGGTGGAAATCCTTAACCTTGTTGAAGTTGCCATCATCACTGGTAAATGAATTTTCTGTCTCAAAATGAATCAAACCGTAGTGTGACAAGGCTTTGGCAATCCCATTCTGGTTATTAGTATCAGTGACATGGGTAGCCTGGTCTTTCAGCTCGTCTTCACCATTACCCATGGCAACACCAATGCCGACGCCAGACAGCATTTCTAGGTCATTTTCCGAATCCCCAAAGGCCATAACCTCACTGAGTTCGAAACCAAAAACCTCACCTAGATGAGCGATACCTTTTAACTTAGATTGGTCCGCTGAAATAATATCGGCTGAATAAGGACTTGAACGGGTAATCTTCACATGAGGAAACTTTTCTTCAATATCTTGTGTTTCCCCCACCGTCGCTACCATAACCACCTGATAAATAGGCTCACGCATGATAGTCTTAAGAGTCTCAATACTTTGTGGCTTGAAACGACGAATCAAAGACTTGAAACTACGTTCCACCATCTTAGCCCAGGACTTAGGGACAATACGGCTGACGATTTGTCCAAACTTACTCGTTCCCATACTAATAATATTGGAACCAACAAGACCTGTGCTAGTCCCTAGAGAAATCTCTCTACGGTGCTTGGTGGCATAGCGAATCAAGTTGTAGACTGTTGATTTAGGGAGCTGATTTTGATACAGGACCTTGTCATGAGTCAAAATATATTGACCATTATAAGTGACTGCAAAATCCAGACCCAGGTTGTCCATGAAAGGCTGAACAAATCCTGGACCACGACCTGTTGCCAAACCAACCAAGATACCATCTTCCTTCATTTGACTGATAGCTTTTTTAGTCGAACTCGACACGCGTTTTCGGTCATTGAGAAAGGTCCCATCAATATCAAAAAAGACTGCTTTAATGGCCACAGAGCTCCCCTCCTTCTAACATTTTATGCTAAAATAAATTATAACATATAATATAATAGTGGGTAATATAAATGACAAAAAAAATCCTCGTCCTTCACACTGGAGGAACAATTTCCATGTCAGCGGATAATGATGGCAAGGTCAGTCAAAACGCTGATAATCCCATGAACCATGTGGGGCTTGATTTAGACAATTTAGAACTAACCGTTCTCGATTTTCTTAATATCCCTAGCCCACATATCACACCCTACCACATGCTGGATATTTACAAAAAAATCAAGGAAACAGCTGGGCAATATGATGGTGTGGTCATCACCCACGGAACAGATACTCTGGAAGAGACAGCCTACTTCCTAGACACCATGGCCGTCCCTGAGATTCCAATCGTCCTAACTGGTGCCATGCGTTCGTCGAACGAACTAGGAAGCGACGGAGTCTATAACTATCTCTCAGCCCTACGTGTTGCTAGCGACGACAAGGCCGCTGACAAAGGAATCCTGGTCGTTATGAATGATGAAATCCATGCAGCCAAGTATGTGACTAAGACCCATACCACAAACGTGGCAACCTTCCACACACCAACCCACGGTCCACTAGGAATCATCATGAAGCATGACATCCTCTGGTTCAAAACTGCAGAGCCTCGGGTTCGTTTTGACTTGGAACAAATCACAGGAACAGTACCAATCATCAAGGCCTATGCTGGGATGGGTATCGGAGATGGAATCATCAGTCTCCTAGATCCTGAAAAGATTGATGGCGTGGTTATCGAGGCACTAGGTGCTGGAAACCTCCCACCATTGGCTGCAAGAGAAATCACAAATCTTATGGAAAAAGGAGTCCCTGTTGTGCTCGTTTCCCGCTGCTTCAACGGTATCGCCGAACCTGTCTACGCCTATGAAGGCGGGGGAGTCAAACTCCAAGAAGCTGGCGTTATGTTTGTTAAAGAACTCAACGCACCAAAGGCTCGCCTCAAACTCCTCATCGCACTCAGTGCGGGACTCAAAGACCAAGAATTGAAAGACTATATCGAGGGATAAGACATGAAACTTAGTATTGAAGCAACCGATAAATTGGAAAATAAAGATTTCCACTATGAGCTGACAGTCTCAAAAACACATATCGCCATGGTCTGTGGCACCGTGCTAGTCAGTCTAGCCCTGGTCGCATGGTTGAAGAAAAAATAAAAAGCTTGAAGCATGATCACTAGAGAAGTGACTACTGCTTCAGGCTTTTAATTTTCTTCATCTGATCTATATTCAAGAATATCTCCTGGTTGGCAATCTAACTCCTTACAAATAGCATCCAGAGTCGTAAAACGGATTGCCTTGGCCTTGCCGGTCTTTAGAACCGAGAGATTGGCTGGGGTAATACCAATACGTTCTGCCAACTCACCCGAGCGCATCTTCTTCTTGGCAAGTTCAACGTCCAAATTGACAATAATCATATGCCCCTCCTAAATCGTGTACTCATTTTCCTCAGCAATGGCATTAGCCTTAGTCAAAATCATAGCAACAGCATAGAGGACAAAGCTAACTAGCAAATAACTGATGTTAAAGAAACTATAACTATGGCTGCCTGTTCCAAATGTAAAGATACCATTATTGATAAAAGCCCCAAGAACTAGCAAATGCGCTGACCAACGAACCAACTTAGCATTTTTAGCAATGAAAATATCAGAACGATAAAGATTAATCAAAAAGGCACGTAGACACAACAAGAATCCTATGTTGACTACCATACGAAGGAAATCAATGGTTGCTGCAAAAAGCGTCAGACTAGTGCTACTACTTTTCACGGTAACCCCCGAACCAAGAAGCATACGCAAACCTTGTTGTAAGAGTCCTTCATGACCCGTCAGGATAAAGGCATCATTAAGAATGGTAATAACAAGACTTAAAAAGCCCGCAAAAAGGAGGACATTAACAAACAGGAGAATACTACGTAGACGTTTCTGTTCTTGCGTTTCCTGACGATTTTTAGCACTTTTGGCTGATCTCCAACCATAATAACTAGAGCCAGCCAAGGCTAGGATGATTAAAAAATAAAATAAGATAGTTGTCATGTGTTACCTCGATTGTAAATTCATTTGATTTCTTTGAGCATAGACTAGAAAAAGCCAAGGTGCCTCTAGGAGCCCTTGACCTCATACAAATCATTAGCTAACTATTAACAGTATCAATTATATCGAATATCAATATAAAATACTAGTTTATAGGTAAGATTTTACTACTTTTCAAATAAGATTCCTTCAATTATTTGACAGCTGTTTGTCCCTTACGAAGACAGACAGCATCACAAGCTAGAGAGACCAAGAGGAGCCAGACTGATGTGCTGAAGTCCATTACTAGGTGATCTGTCGTTCCCAACTGTAAGAAGATATTCAAGGCTGATGGCACAAAGGTTAGAAGAGCAGCCTTTTTCAAGAAGAGAGAAAAATCTTCGGTCCAAAATGCCTTCCAAGTAAAGTCTTTAAACTCTTTACGAAGGAGACAAATCAAGGCAAGATAGAAGGCAAATTGTAACTCTGATACAAGCCAGTAACCCCATCCAGAAAGGTAATGAACCTCAGCACCTGGAAAAAGATTAGTCACATCCACAAAAGGAAGGATAAGTAAAGCAAGCATTGCAAGACCGTAGATTGCCATAAGAAGAATAAGAACTGCGTTGATGATTGATTTAAGTGTTTTCATGATAAGTATTTCCTTTATTAAATAGTTTTTAGTATATAATTTCTCTTTTTCGCGAATAAGATTATCTTTATTGAAAACTTATTATCGTTTATCGATAATTATATATTACACTCTTTATTTCTCCTTGTCAACACATTTTATCGTTTTTCGATATTTTTTATCTAAATTTCAAAAAAACCAGTCAAGAAAATCTCAACTGGTTAGCTTACTTATGTTAATCGCCTAGACTGGTCATGCTTCCGTCTAGACTTTTTATGAGTTTAAGAAGAGGGATTCTACGTTATGAAAAAAAGGAAAAAGGGATTTTGGAAAATGAGGGATGAAAGTTGTAGAATATGGGTAAATTTAGCCTCTTCCTAGCATCAATATTAGTTTTGATAAACCTTAAAGTCTTGAGGATTCTTCTGGAAATTTCGGTTGTAGGTTACTTTAATTTTTACTGTCATTGTTTTGTCCTCCTTCGTAGGAATGGTTTGGCTAAGCCAAAACGTTTTATTATCAAAACCTATCTCGTTTTGATGGTTTTATTATAGGTGTCCTAACTTAAAGAAAGCTTGTAATAAGCTTGAAGGAGACTTAAAACTCTCAGTGAGTTTACTGAGAGTTTTTCTGTCTAAAGCATAGATAAAATAATTCCCAAGACCAGAGCCACCCAAACGGCATAGCGAATTGTCGCATGATAGCGGTAACTTTCAATAACCTTGGGTAGCTTTGTAAAGAGATAGGCAATGTAGGCAACTATGGAAAGAAAATACCCTTTAAAATTCCAGGACGAGCCTAAGATACTAAAATCTTCGAATAGGGGCACAAGCATCAGTACAGCCGTAAGCATACACCAGACCGGCAAAAGCGTCCTTTCCTTTTGATGCTGTATATGGATAATCAGCTGAGCTATAAAACCCGCGACGTACATAATCAGTAATACCGAACAAACTAGAGAGATAAGAAGTGAATAAAGATATAGGGTATGAAAGTCCGTCTTTCCTTCTATCAGCTTTGCCAATTCGGTAATAAACCAAATCAAGATGAAGGCGAAAAAATAAAATATAAGACCTAACATCATAAGAAATAAGGGATGCAAGATCGCAAAAAAATCGAGTTTTAACCGTTTCTTTTTCATAGGTTTCCTCCTCAATCAAACTCGCCTTGGCTTCTCAAATGAGCTCCAAGCACCTGCCAATCAGGATTCTCGCGCCAGTTAGGGTCAGACACAATTTGGCTGGCCACGCGCCTTGCTTCTTCTAAGATATTGTAGTCTTCCACAATATCAGCCACTTGAAATTCAGGAATTCCTGACTGACGTGTCCCAAAGATCTCTCCTGAACCACGCATCTTAAGGTCCTCTTCTGCTAGAACAAAACCATCCGTAGTCTCACACATGGCCTGCATGCGTTTTTTCCCGGTATCATTTTTAGGATTAGCCACCAAAACACAGTAGGACTGCTTATGGCCACGACCTACACGTCCTCGAAGTTGGTGAAGCTGGCTAAGTCCAAAGCGGTCGGCATCCATAATGATCATAACTGTAGCATTTGGCACGTTAACCCCTACTTCGATAACTGTGGTTGATACTAAAATCTGAGACTTTCTGTCCTTGAAGTCCTGCATAATTTGGTCTTTTTCATCATTTTTCATGCGACCGTGCATCAGAGCCACTGTAGCTGAATCCCCAAAGAAATCTGTGAGTTCCTGATGAAGGGCCACCGCATTTTTCAAATCGAGAGCCTCAGACTCTTCAATCAAAGGTGAAATAAAATAGACCTGAGCATCTTTTTCCAACTCGCCCTTAATCCAAGTCAGTACGGTATCTAGTTGCTCATGTTTAACCCAACGGGTAATAATGGGCTTACGCCCAGCCGGCATCTGGTCAATGATTGACACATCCATCTCTCCAAAGGCAGTAATCGCCAAGGTCCTAGGGATAGGTGTCGCTGTCATCATGAGGACATCAGGATTATCACCTTTCTCACGGAAAATACGACGTTGATTAACCCCAAAACGGTGTTGCTCATCAGTAATTACTAGGCCAAGCCTGTGATAAGTCACACCATCCTGAATCAGTGAGTGAGTCCCCACGATCATCTGAGCCTCCCCAGATTCGATTTTGGAAAGAGCTACTTTTTTGTCCGCTGCCTTCATCCCAGAAGTTAGGAGCACTACCTCTAGCTCAGGAAAAAGCCCCTGCAAACTCTGATAATGCTGCTCTGCTAAGATTTCCGTCGGTACCATGAGAGCAGACTGCAATCTTGCCGTATAGGCCCCATACATAGCCAGGCTAGCGATAACTGTTTTCCCTGAGCCCACATCTCCTTGCAAAAGACGGTTCATATGAGCTCCAGATTTCATATCAGCTAGGATTTCCGATAAACTGCGCTGTTGGGCTTCTGTCAAGGGGAATGGTAATTCTGCAATTTTGGCTTTGATTTTGGCCTCATCGTAAGCAATTGCTAGACCATTGGTTTCGGACTTATTCTCAGCCTTCAGCACCTGTAAGTTCATCTGGAAATAAAAGAGCTCCTCAAACTTGGTCCTACGTAGAGCCTGCTTATATTCAGCCAAATCTTTCGGAAAATGCATGGCACGCACAGCCTCTTGGCGTCCCATAAGACGATACTTGTCCATAAGCACCTGTGGGAGACTCTCCTCCAACAAATTCAAGGCCCCACTATCAAAAGCTGCCCTTATAGCCTTTATCAGCTGGGCCTGACTAACGCCCTGGGCCACATGGTAAACCGGCTGCATATCGTCTTCAACTTGGGCCAACACTTTCATACCAGTCACTGCAGACTTCTTCTGGTCCCATTTGCCAAAAATAGCGACTTCTGCCCCCATCTCAATCTTGTCTACAAGATAAGGCTGGTTGAAGAAACTAATGGCAATCACTGCCTCTCCTTGCTTGATTTTAAAACTCAGACGATTACGTTTAAAGCCATAATACTGCACATTGGCAGGGGTTACCACGGTTCCCGTAATAACTGCCTTTTCGCCATCCATCAGTTCAAAGATAGACTTACTCTTAAAATCTTCATATCGGAAAGGAAAATAAAGCAAGAGGTCCCCAACCGTGTGCAAATCTAATTTGGTAAATTTTTCAGCGGACTTAGGACCAAAACCTTTCAAATCCGCAATCGGTGAATCTAGTTGAATCATATCCTCTATCATTTCTATCGTGTTCTTCTCCTCGTGAAAGAGGAAGCCTTATCTGCTATTATAACACATGAAAATGGTCTTCACTAAAATCAAAAAATCCAGTATCAAACTGGATTTCTCTTTTTATTTACATTAATCATAGCTACGAGGTACACGATCACTAAGCAAACAAAGGACCTCGTAGTTTATAGTGCCACGTTTTTCAGCAACCTCTGTCGCAGTGATGCTTGCTCCCCCATTTTCCCCCATAAGAGTGACAGGAGTTCCTAGGGGATAAACCTTAGGAAGGCGAACAGTGATCTGGTCCATAGACACACGCCCAACAATAGGACAAAGCTGGCCATCCACAATAACATGGAAACCTTGTAAATCTCTGGTCCAACCATCCGCATAGCCAATCGGAATGGTTCCAATAACCTCATCAGCTGTCGTCGTATACGTTGCACCATAACCCACATCTTGACCTGCTGGCAGGGTCTTAACATGAACAAGTGCTGTCTCCAATCTTAAAGCAGGACGAATGTTATAGGGAAGGTCTAAAACACTGCCACTAGGATTGAGACCATAGATGACGACACCTAGACGTACCGCATTAAAGACTGTTTCTGCATGCCAGATGCTTGTCGCAGAGTTGCTAGCGTGTACCAAGCGAGGACAGTCCACCAAGTTATTAACTAAATCCGTGAAGAAGGCCATTTGACGCTTGAATTTACTATCATCTGCCTCATCAGCCGTTGCAAAATGAGTAAAAATACCTTCGACATCCGCACCAAGTGATTTAAGTCCGGCAATCAAGCTATCCGCATCCTCTTGGCTACGCACCCCAATACGGCCCATACCTGAATCAACCTTAATATGACAGGTCAAACCAGTTAAATCAAGCCTTTGATCCTTAACCATTTCCAACCACTCTAGCGAAGCTACCGTCAGCGTGATGTTTTCTTGAATAGCCAAAGGAACCTCGCCTGGCAAGACTACTCCTAAAATAAGTATCGGTTGTTCCAAGCCAGCTTGACGAAGTTCAAGCGCCTCGTCTAGGTTGGAAACACAAAAACCATCCACCTGCTTAGATACATGCTTAGCCACTTCGACAGCGCCATGACCATAAGCATTGGCCTTAACAACTGCAAAAGTCTGCACCTGTTTAGGAATATGACTAACCACTTGTTCAATATTTTCTGAAATTGCTGATAGATCAACCTTTGCCAAGGTTGGTCGATGTAAACTTGAAATCATAAGCTATCCTCTTCCAACATCTATCTCTTAGTTTTTTTCTAAAATGACACTTGCCTGAACAAAATCACCGCTATGGGAAATCGAGATAAAAACCTTGCCTTCAAAAGGTGATTGGGTCACCACTGGAGCTCCCTTGTCATTGGTCAATATTTCAATATCCTTAAAGCCAACTGCTCCAATACCAGTACCCCAAGCCTTTGAAAATGCTTCCTTACCGGCCCAGCGCCCTGCTAAATAAGACATCTGACGATTACCAGAAAGGGATTCAAAACGCTCCCACTCTTTTGGTGTCAATACCTTTTTTGCAAAGCGTGGATTACGGTCATAAGCCTTTTTTACAGCTGAAATTTCCTGCAAGTCTATACCATGTCCAAAAATCATAATTGTTACGACAGTCGATTGTGGATTTCACGAATAAGGCTATCTGTCTTATCCCAACCAAGACATGGATCTGTAATTGATTTACCATAAACTTCAGGTGTGTCTTGACGACCATCCTCAAGGTAAGACTCAATCATAAAGCCACGCACGGTGTCCGCGATACGCTCATCCCACTCACGGTTAAGAAGGACTTCACGCACAATACGAACTTGCTCCATGAAGTTTTTACCTGAGTTGTCATGGTTAGTATCAACAAGGATAAATGGATTTTCCAGATTAAGTGCACTATACTTGTCCAAAGCCTTAACCAAGTCCTCGTAATGGTAGTTAACAATGTTCTGTCCATTTTCATTGTTGGCACCACGCAAGATAGCGTGAGCGAGTGGGTTACCATCTGTTTTAACTTCAGCGCCATTGTAAAGGAAATGCTGTTGGTTCTGCGCAGCATAGATACCATTAAACATGACATTCAAATTTCCTGACGTTGGGTTCTTCAAACCAATTGGCACATCAATACCTGAAGCTACAAAGCGGTGCTCTTGGTCCTCAACCGAACGTGCTCCAACAGCATGGTAGCTAAGCAGGTCATCAAAGAAGGAAAGATTTGACGGATAAAGCATCTCATCAGCGATTGGGAGGCCTGTTTCAGTAATAATACGTGACTGAAGGTGGCGAACCGCCTTAACTCCAGCAAGAAGGTCTACATCACCCTCTGCATCTGGTTGGTGGATAAGCCCCTTATAACCATCTCCATTAGTACGTGGTTTAGCTGTATAAACACGCATAACAATAAAGATTTTATCTTTCACTTCTTTCTGAAGTTTGGCCAAACGGTGAGCATAGTCAAGAACAGCTTCTTCATTATCAGACGAACATGGACCAATAACCAAGAGAATACGTTTGTCCTCACCCTTGATAATTTTTGCCAAAGCCTCATCATTAGCCTGTTTAGTTACTAGAGCATCTCCCGTAAGAGCATGCAATTTCCTTACTTCCGCTACATCAATCAGCGGACTATTTTGATGAATTCCCATCTATTTCCCTCTCTTTGTGAAAAGAGAGCGAACCGCTTGGTCATCCAAACGGTTCACTCCCCATATATGGTTTCTGTTACCTTATTATTTTGACAAAGTATCGTGGATTTCACGAATCAATTCTTCTGTCTTATCCCAACCAAGACATGGGTCAGTGATTGATTTACCATAGACATCTGGCGCATCTTGGCGGCCATCTTCAAGGTAAGATTCAATCATGAAACCACGTGCAACTTTGTTGATTTTTTCATTCCAGTCACGGTTAATCAAGGTTTGACGAACGATACGGATTTGTTCCAAGTAACGTTTACCTGAGTTATCATGGTTTGTATCAATAACGATGAATGGATTTTCAAGGCCCATTTGTTCATAGTGTTCGATTGTTTCAAGAACATCATCATAGTAGAAGTTAGGCACGTTTTTACCATATTCATTCGTTGAACCACGAAGAATAACGTGTGCCAATGGGTTACCTGAAGTTTCAACTTCTTCACCGTTAAAGAGGAAGTTTTGTTTGTTTTGTGCAGCGTAGATACCATTAAACATAACGTTAAGATTCCCTGATGTTGGGTTCTTCATACCAGTTGGAACATCAATACCTGATGCAACAAAACGGTGTTGTTGGTCTTCTACAGAACGTGCACCGATGGCAATATATGACACAAGGTCATCTACCAAAGGAAGGTTTTCTGGGTAAAGCATTTCATCAGCAGTTGTGATACCAGTTTCAGTGATAACACGGTAGTGAAGATTACGAACAGCCTTGATACCATTGATTAGGTTTGGTTTACCTTCAGCATCAGGTTGGTGGACAAGTCCTTTATAACCATCACCATTTGTACGAGGTTTAGCTGTATAAACACGCATAACCATAAAGACTTTATCTTTAACTTCTTCTTGAAGTTTAGCCAGACGGTGAGCATAATCAAGAACTGCATCCTCATTGTCAGATGAACATGGACCAATAACCAAAAGCGTACGGTCATCTTCACCCTTGATGATTGCTTCAAGCTCTTTATCACGAGCTTGTTTCTTGGCAAGGGCTTCACCTGTCAATGTAGTTGATTCTTTAACTGCATCAAAATCAATTTTTTCACTTACTGCTTTAAAAACCATAATAATTACCTATTTCTTTTTTCCTAAAATTGTTTACGACCGTGACAATTTTTAAATTTCTTACCAGAGCCACATGGACAGAAGTCATTACGACCAACCTTACTAAAGTCAATTTCTTGACCATTAGCATCTGCTTGGTGAGCCTGGATATTGCCTGTTGCTGTTGTTGAAACACGTTCATTCACATTTTCACGAGATTGTTCATGAATTTGTGCTTTCATCATTGTACGTGTCACATCATATTCAATTGCCCCAATCATATCTTGGAACATCTTGAACCCTTCAGATTGATACTCAACAATTGGATTGTTTTGGGCATAACCACGCAAACCAACGGCATTACGTAATTGATCAAGGGCATCGATATGGTCCGTCCACTTGTTATCAACAACCATCAAAATCAAGACTTTTTGGAATTCACGGATAGCTTCCTCTGAACGCAATTTCTTGATTTGACGATCATAAACATCATCTGCTAACTCATTCAAGTAAACTTTAATAGCGTCATAATTAACACTACGTTTCGTTACCTCTCCCACTTCTCGTAAATCTTCAAGTGAGATGGCATTCTCAGGAACCAAGGCCTGACGAGCAAAGTTCAAGATACCTTTAAGAGCTTCCTCTTGATCATTGCGGCTGTGACCATCTACCGTACGGTTAATCGTACGCTTAATCATGGCCTTAATCTCAGGTTCAAGGTCACGTTCCGCTGTGATAACATCATAACGCTCAGCGTAGATGATTTCACGTTGTTCACGCATAACGTCATCGTACTGAAGAACTTGTTTACGAGTATCGTAGTTATTTCCTTCGACACGTTTTTGAGCCGCTTCCACTTGGCGTGTCAACATACGTGATTTGATAACAATATCTTCATCATCAGCATTCAAACGTTCCAAGACTTGTTTGATACGATCAGAACCGAAACGACGCATCAATTCGTCTTCAAGTGAAAGGTAGAATTGAGATTCCCCTGGGTCCCCTTGACGTCCCGCACGACCACGCAACTGGTTATCGATACGACGGCTTTCGTGACGCTCTGTACCAATGACACAGAGTCCACCAAGGTCAAGAACACCTTCACCAAGTTTGATGTCGGTACCACGACCGGCCATGTTGGTCGCAATCGTAACGGCACCACGTTGACCCGCATTCATGATAATATGCGCTTCTTTTTCGTGGTTCTTGGCATTAAGCACTTCATGAGGAATACCTGCTTCAACCAACATCTTAGAAATCAAGTCAGATGTTTCAACGGCAACCGTACCAACAAGGACTGGCTGTCCCTTTTCATAACGACGTTTAACATCTTGTACCACAGCGCGGAATTTAGCATCCAAGGTAGGGTAAAGAAGGTCATCGTGGTCAATACGTTGAATTGGACGGTTAGTTGGAATCGGAATGATTCGCATGTTGTAAATTTCACGGAATTCATCTTCCTCAGTTTTACCAGTACCAGTCATCCCTGACAATTTCTTGTACATACGGAACATATTTTGGTAAGTGATTGAGGCAGATGTCTTCGTTTCTTCTTGAACTGGCACACCTTCTTTTGCCTCAATGGCTTGGTGGAGCCCATCTGAGAAACGACGTCCTTCCATGGTACGACCTGTAAATTGGTCAACGATAAGAATTTCTTGCTCAGGACTGACCACATAGTCAATATCATGCAACATGATGTAGTTGGCACGAAGGGCGTTGTCAATATAGTGAGTCAAGGCAACATTGTCAATATCGTATAAGTTGTCCAAGTTGAAGAATTCTTCAGCCTTGTCAATACCTGAGTCATTCAAACCAATCGTTTTCGTTGGAATATCAATGGCATAATCATCCTCTGTCAAGGTCTTAACAAAGGCATCCGCACGATGATATAACTGATTAGTTTCTGAACTTACAGGACCTGATACAATCAATGGTGTACGAGCTTCGTCGATAAGAACTGAGTCAACCTCATCGACCAAGGCATAGTTCAATGGACGTTGTACCATGTTTTCCTTACGAACAACCATGTTATCACGAAGATAGTCGAAACCTACCTCTGAGTTGGTTGAGTAAGTGATGTCACAGTTATAAGCTTCACGTTTTTCAGCTGGTGATTTGGCTGAAAGGTTAATCCCTACTGACAAACCAAGCCAACTATAAAGCTCACCCATTTCAGTTGCATCACGCTCTGAAAGGTATTCGTTAACGGTGATAACGTGCACACCTTCACCTGAAATAGCATTTAGGTAAACAGGCATTGTCGCAGTCAGGGTTTTCCCTTCCCCTGTACGCATCTCTGGGACGTCACCATGGTGAAGAACAATACCACCCATGATTTGCACACGATATGGGAAAAGTCCAAGAACACGTTTTGCCCCTTCACGAACAACTGCAAATGCCTCTGGCAAGAGTTGGTCTAGACTTTCTCCGTTTTGATATCGTTTTTTAAATTCTTCTGTTTTTGCCTGAAGTTCTTCATCTGAAAGAGCTGCCATTGCATCAGCATAGCTCTCGACTTTCTTGGCAGTTTTTTCTAGTTTCTTAATTTCGCCTTTATCATTTTCAATGATTTTGCGTAATAAATTTGCCATCTTTTTTCCTTTCGACAGTCTTTATCTCCATATTTTACCACAAAAGCCCCCTTTAAACAAGAAATCACTCAAGGATTGACAAAGAAAAAAGCCCTAGTTTAAGGGCTTTCACAATGGATTCGCAAATAAAGTAAAACTTTTTTATTAGATTCACTGAAAATATCGACAATAATACTTTATACCTACTTCTCAGAGTTTTCTTGGCTCTCTAGGATATCCTCAAAATCATGCAAGAGATTTTCAAAAGCCTGCTCGAAGAAAGCATGGTCGGTGCTGCTATAGGCCTTCATTATCATAGGACTAGCTTCAAAATCAACGTAGAATTGATAGTCCAAGACACCATTTTTCCAGTAAAATTTGATGCTAGGGGAAGCTGTTTTTTCACCACACATACCAGGAATTGCCCGCTGTAAGCCATAAATGTGGTCTCCATAGTCTTTCAGACGATAATAAGCTCCCTCAAAATAATAGGATTTGTTGATTTCAATACGCTCAAATAGGGCCGCTAAAACTTTTTCATTACTCATACTTAAGCCTCGTTAGGGTGACTGACAATCATCTCCAATTGTCCATCAATTTCCCAATCTGTCACATCATTTGGAAGAATGAAGTGATCGCCTTTTTTTAGACAATAAATGCGTGAATCGATAGTCATGGTCCCATTGCCAGAAAGTACTGAACAAAGCAAATAGGGAGCTGATTGCTTGAAGTCAACCAAGCCACTGAGTTTCCATTTATACACAGTGAAAAAGGAGTTTGATGTCAAACAAGTCGACTCTAATTGCAAGGTCTTAACAGTTGCTGGGACGCTATTTTCTGGATTCCCTAGATTCAAGACATCAAGAGACTGTTGAATATGAAGTTCACGTTTATTGCCTTGATCATCCCTACGATCAAAATCATAAACACGGTAAGTAGTATCACTAGATTGTTGAGTCTCTAAGATAAGGATACCTGGGCCAATAGCATGCATGGTGCCACTTGGTACAAAGAAAAAGTCACCTTTCTTAACAGAAGTTTTCAACAAAAGTCCATCCCAATCACCTGCCTCAATCAAGGATGCCAGCTCTTCCTTTGTCTTAGCCTTGTGACCATAAATAATTTCTGCACCCTCTTCAGCATCAATAATATACCAACATTCTGTCTTTCCTAACTCACCTTCGTGCTCTAGCCCATAGGCATCATCAGGGTGTACCTGCACTGAGAGCCAGTCATTAGCATCCAAAATCTTGGTCAACAAAGGAAAAACACTAGTCTTGGGGTTCCCAAAAAGTTCTGGTTTATCCTTGTAAAGCTCTGCCAGGTGGAAACCAGCATATTTTCCATTTTTGACATAGGATACACCATTAGGATGGGCAGAAATTGCCCAGTATTCACCAGTATGTTCACTGGGAATATCGTAACCAAACTCTGTCTTGAGGCGATTACCTCCCCAGATTTTCTCATGCATTGGTGAATCTAAAAATAAAGGTTCCATTACTTCCTCCTGTATAGAGCAAAACGCCTTAAGATTATCTCTTAAAGCGATTTTACATATTTTGTTTATTTGTTTGCATGCTTGTCGGCTACGTCCTTAGCAAGTGCGAAGTTACCAAGCGTCGCAGAACCATTACCTGAAACAGCAGGTGTCACAATATATTCATTTACATCTGGTACTGGAAGGTAACCATTCAAAAGAGCTGTGAATTTTTCACGAACACGACGAAGCATGTGTTCTTGTCCCATAACACCACCCCCAAAGACGATAACTTCTGGACGGTAGAGCACAGTTGCCTGGACAGCCGCTTGAGCAATGTAGTAAGCTTGAACATCCCAAACTTCAGAATGCTGATCAATCAATTCACCACGAATACCTGTACGAGCTTCGAGCGATGGTCCAGCAGCCAAACCTTCCAAACAGCCACGGTGGAATGGACAAGTTCCGTTAAATTCATTGGAAACATCATTTGGGTGAAGAGGTACATATACGTGACCAGCTTCAGTATGACCCATACCACCAATGAATTCACCATTTTGAATAGCTCCAGCTCCGATAC
The DNA here is from genome assembly GCF_001808655.1 of Streptococcus sp. HMSC078H03. NCBI lineage: Bacteria > Bacillati > Bacillota > Bacilli > Lactobacillales > Streptococcaceae > Streptococcus > Streptococcus sp. HMSC078H03. The sequence goes on along the minus strand of NZ_KV794107.1, from coordinate 61,370 downwards.
CTGTTCCGATAGTGTAGTAAACAAGGCTCTTAACACCTTTACGAACAAGTGTCTCACCATAAGCAGATGAGTTAACATCAGTCGTAAAGTAGAAAGGAACATTAAACTCTTTAGCAATCAAACCAAGAAGGTCGACATTTGACCAATGTGGTTTTGGTGTTGAAGTCACAAAACCATATGTTTCAGAGTTTGGATCAACATCAATTGGACCGAATGAACCAATAGCGATTCCAGCCAATTGGTCTTCATAACGTTTGAAAAATTCAATCGTACGATCAATTGTTTCATAAGGTGTAGTTGTTGGGAATTGAGTTTTTTCAACGACTTGGAATTTCTCATCACCGACAGCACAAACAAATTTTGTACCACCAGCTTCCAAGCTTCCGTATAGTTTAGCCATAGGTAAAGCTATCTCCTTTTATGATCAATAATAACTATTTATACTATTATAAAGAAAAGCTAGGCAAAAGACAATCTAAATGAGACCTTGTTTAAGGAGGCACAGACTACTCTGCTTCATACTTTTCTTTATGAGCTATTTAACTAAAAAAGCCGAATTGGCTTCGACTTTTCTAGCTTATTATTTAACTGCGATGAAGTCTGCACCTTCAGCAACTGAACCAGTCGCTACTGATGAAACATCTTCGAAGTCTGCAGTGTTTGTAACGATAACCATAGTTGTATCGTCAAGACCTGCTTCAGTGATTACTGAGCTATCGAAGGTAGCCAAGACATCACCTTTTTTAATACGTTGATTTGCTTGAACTTTAGCATCAAATCCTTTACCGTCAAGTGAGACAGTGTCGATACCGATGTGGATAAGCACTTCAGCACCTTTATCAGATTTAAGACCGTAAGCGTGACCTGTTGGGAAGGCGATTTGCACTTCACCATCAAATGGTGCGACTACTTGGTTACCTGAAGGTTTGATAGCGGCACCTTTACCCATAGCTCCTGATGAGAAGACTGGGTCATTAACATTTTCCAAAGCTACAACTTCACCTTTAAGTGGTGCAGCGATTGTTTCAGCTTGCAATTCAACTGGAGCTGAACCTGCTGAAGCGATATCTTCAGCTACAACTTCTTCAAGAGCTTCAACTTCTTCCTCTTTGTAACCGAAGATCCAAGTAAGAGCAAAACCAAGAGCAAGTGTTACAAGTACCATAATCACATACTTAAGTACTTGACCGTTAAGGTATAGAAGAGTACCAGGAACGATTGTTACACCAAATCCTGTACCAGCAAGGTTAAGGATTGATGCCAACCAACCACCAGCAGCACCGGCGATAAGACCCATGATAAATGGTTTACCGAAACGAAGGTTAACCCCGAAGATAGCTGGTTCAGTGATACCAAGTACTGCTGAAAGAGTTGCAGGGAAAGCAAGTGCTTTCAATTTAGCATCTTTAGTTTTCAAACCAACTGCAAGTGTCGCACCAGCTTGTGCAGTCATAGCAGCTGTGATAATTGCGTTAAGTGGGTCTTTACCAGTATTTGCAATAAGGTTAGCTTCAAGCAAGTTAAAGACGTGGTGAACCCCTGTAACGACGATAACTTGGTGAACACCACCGAGAACAAGACCAGCAAGACCAAATGGCAAGTTAAGGACCCACTCTGTACCAGCAAGAACGTAGCTTTCAACAGCGTGGAAGACAGGTCCGATGACAAAGAGTGCCAAAGCTGACATTACAGCGAAGACGATAAGTGGACGCAAGAGAAGGTCAAGAACGTCTGGAACCCATTTACGAACCCATTTTTCAAATTTAGCACCAATCAAACCTACGAAGAAGGCTGGAAGGACTGAGTTTTGGTAACCAACTACTGGGATAAATCCAAAGAAGTAAATTGGATGGGTTTTAGTTGCTTCTACAGCACCTGTAAATTTCAAGCTACCCAACACATCCATGTTGGCAATTTTACCCAAAATATCTTTTGATGGGTCAACGGCATATTTTGTTGCTTGACTGGCTACATCCCAAGCATTTGGAAGTGCTGCGTTAACCATCATCAAACCAAGAACCAAACCAAGAAGTGGTGAACCACCAAATACGTTAAAGGCTGACCAACAAATCAAGGCTGGGAAGAAAGCAAAGGCTGTATCTGTCAATACAACAGTATATGTATAAAAGTTTGTTGCTTTGAAAGCTTCAGATGTTGTACCGAACAAACTAAGAACTGTATCGTTATTGATTGCTCCACGGATACCCATGAAAAGACCAGTCGCTACGATAGCTGGAAGCAATGGAACGAAAACGTCACCGAATGAACGGATAGCACGTTGGAACCAGTTCCCTTGTTTAGCAGCTTCTGCTTTTTGTTCGTCTTTAGATGCTGTTGGAAGACCTTGAGCAACGACTTCGTCGTAAATCTTGTTAACAGTACCTGTACCAAAAATCATTTGGTATTGACCTGAGTTGAAGAAAGCACCTTGAACTTTTTCAATGTTCTCAGCCTTTTCTTTATTGATTTTGTTTTCATCTTTAACCATCACACGTAGACGAGTCGCACAGTGAGCAACACTGTTGACGTTTTCACGTCCACCGAGGGCATCGATGACTTCTTTTGCAATTTGTTTGTTATCCATTTGCAAAATTCTCCTTAATAAAATTTGGTATGAAAGCGTTTAGCTTTTCTTTACGGTAACTATTTTAGCATCTTTCTGTCATATGTCAACCGTTTAGCATAATTTTTTGTTTTTTTATGATAAATCGTTGATTTTTCTAGGTAAAACGTTTACTATATTATTAACAAATAGATTAGGAGATTACTAAATATGAATCTACCAACAGAAGTTCGTTACCGTCCATACGCAGATTGGACAGACGAAGAAAAAACAAAGATTAGAGAAAATGTCGCTAAATCACCTTGGCGTGCAAGTTACCATATCGAACCAGAAACAGGGCTTCTTAATGATCCAAACGGTTTTTCTTACTTTAATGGTAAGTTCCAACTTTTCTACCAAAGTTGGCCATTTGGAGCTGCTCATGGTTTGAAACAATGGGTGCATACTGAAACTGAAGATTTGGTTCACTTTACAGAAACTGGTGTCAAACTCTTGCCAGACCATGAAAATGATAGCCACGGTGCCTACTCAGGTTCTGCTTATCAAATCGGTGATAAACTCTTTATCTTCTATACTGGGAACGTTCGTGATGAAAACTGGGTTCGTGACCCACGTCAAATCGGCGCTTGGATGGATAAAGACGGCAAAATCGAAAAATTCGACAAGGTTCTTATCAAACAACCTGCTGACGCTACTGGGCACTTCCGTGACCCTCAAATCTTCGATTACAAGGGACAATTCTACGCTATCGTAGGTGCTCAAAACCACGATAAACAAGGTTATATCAAACTTTACAAGGCAGTAGACAATGATGTCGAAAACTGGGTTGAGGTTGGTAATCTTGACTTTGGTGGCACTGGGTCAGAGTACATGATTGAGTGTCCTAACCTTGTCTTTGTAGATGACAAACCTGTTCTTCTTTATAGCCCACAAGGTCTCGATAAAGCTGAACTTGACTACGGTAACATCTACCCTAACACTTATAAGATTTTCCAAGATTTCGACACAGAAAAACCTGCCCTCGTTGATGGCACACCAATTATCAACTTGGACTACGGATTTGAAGCATATGCAACTCAAGGCTTTAATACTCCAGATGGTCGTGCCCTTATTGTCAGCTGGATCGGTCTTCCAGATGTGGACTATCCAACTGACAAATACGACTACCAAGGGGCTATGAGCTTGGTTAAAGAATTGTCTATTAAAGATGGCAAACTCTACCAATATCCAGTCGAAGCCATTACAAGCTTACGTGCTAGCCAAGAAGATTTCTCTGAAAAAACGGCAACAACTAACACTTACGAGCTTGAACTTAACTTTGAAGCTAACACTCAAACAGAACTTGTCCTCTTCGCAGACCAAGAAGGAAATGGCTTGTCACTTACAGTTGATACTGAAAACGGAAAAGTTATCCTTGACCGTTCTAAAGCTGGTGAACAATATGCTACTGACTTTGGAACAAGTCGTGAATGTACACTTGATGCCGGTCAAGCTGCAACAGCAAACATCTTTGTAGATAACTCAATCGTTGAAATTTACTTCAACAAAGGTGAGAAAGTCTTCACTAGTCGTGTTTTCCCAAGTGCAGAACAAACTGGTATCAAAGTAACGTCAGGAAACGTTTCTGGACACTACTTCGACTTGAAATACTAAGGTGATTTATGGTCGCAAAGCTTACTGACGTTGCCGAACTGGCTGGTGTGAGCCCAACCACAGTTTCTCGCGTCATAAACAAAAAGGGCTACCTCTCACAGAAGACCATTGACAAAGTTCACGCTGCTATGCAAGAACTCAACTATAAACCTAATAATTTAGCTCGAGGTCTTCAAGGAAAGTCGGCCAAACTCGTTGGCTTGATTTTCCCAAATATTTCCAATGTATTTTATGCCGAACTTATTGAACGTCTTGAGGATGAACTCTTTAAGCAAGGTTATAAAACCATTATTTGTAATAGTGAGCATGATCCTAACAAGGAGAGGGACTATTTGGAGATGCTCGCCGCCAACCAATGTGACGGCATCATCTCATCTAGTCACAATCTTGGTATTGAGGATTATGAGAAGGTTGAAGCTCCCATCGTTGCCTTCGACCGTAATCTCGCCCCAAAGATTCCTATTGTTTCGTCTGACAACTTTGAAGGTGGCAAGTTAGCCGCAAGAGCTATGGTCAAGGCTGGCTGTCAACGCATTGTCATGATTACAGGCTATGATAATTCGGATTCTCCAACAGGACTTCGTCAACTAGGTTTTAATTATGAATTGGACAAGGAAGGTATTATTTGTCCTGTTCCAAACGATTTGTCTCTCATGCGACGAGAATTAGAAATCAAATCTATTATCTCTCGTGAAAAACCAGATGGCATCTTTGTTTCGGACGATTTAACAGCTATCTTGGTTATGAAGATAGCTAGACAATTGGGACTTTCTATCCCAGATGACCTAAAAATCATCGGTTATGACGGTACCGCCTTTATCCGTCACTTCTACCCAGAGTTAGCAACTATCCAACAACCTTTGGATGAAATTGCTAAACTTTGTGTCGAAATTCTTCTCAAGAAAATTAAAGGCAAAACAGTTAATCGTGATTATGTACTTCCAGTGAGTCTGATTGCTGGTAGCAGTATATAAATGAAAGTCGCAAGAAATCTCCGCTTGCGACTTTTTTCTTGTTACATTTGTAGAAAAAAAGAAGTTGAAACAAGGCTCAACTTCTTTTGCTTATGCTTCATCTGTCACAAACTGACTAAGTACACCATTAATGAACTTAGCAGATGTTTCATCAGAATATTTTTTAGCGATTTCAATGATTTCGTTAATAGCTACACGTCCTGGTGTTTCTTCAAATGACGTGATTTCATAAAGTCCCAAACGAAGGAGAGTACGATCTGTCACAATCAAACGTGAGAGGCTCCAACTCTCTTTCAACTTTTCTTCAATTTGACTATCAAGTTGGGCCAACTCTTCACGGACACCTGTTACCAGGCTAAGGAGAAAGGCTGGTACATCAACTTCAGTTTCTTCGTCAATTGGCTTGTCATAAGTGTAAGCGAAAAGTGCTTGTTCCAGAGCTTCTCCACCAAATTCAAGGGCAAAAAGCGTTTGAAAAGCACGCTCACGAAGGTCACGACGTGAATCTTTAAAGATATTAGTCATTCAAAAAATCCTCGTTAAACAATTCAGCCAAGTCTGGTTTTTGTGACTTTTCAGTAACAATAGATTCAACGTGAACATTGACTTCTGAAATTGCCACTTCTGCCATATCATAGACAGCTGCTTTAACAGCCTTTTGAATTTCAATTGAAACCGCTGGTACGTTAACCCCATACTGAAGTGAGACGTAGATATCAGCATTTACAGTACCATCTTCTTCTGTTCGGAGGTAAACACCACGTCCCAAGCTTGTTTTGCTGAGACTATCCGTAACATTTTTATTTTGAAGGGCGTAAACACCTTCCACTTTAGTTGCAGCGATACCTGTAATCACTTCGAGCACGCGAGGGGCAATTACAATTTCACCGATATTTTCTGTAGTCATCGCATGTTTCCTTTCCGTTAGTTTGGAAAATAAAGCCTTCAAACCAATGGTTTGAAAGACTTAGTCGGGCTTAGGCACGTGATACGTAAGTACCTTCAGCTGTGTTGATAACCAATTTTTGACCAGCTTCGATAAAGTCTGGAACGTTAACCACAAGACCAGTTTCAAGTGTTGCAGGTTTACCTGAACCTGTAACTGTTGCACCCTTGATTGATGGTTGTGTTTCAGTAACAGTCAATTCAACAGTTGTTGGTACTTGCACACCGATAACTTCTGTTCCGTAGAATTGGATTTTTACTTCTGAGTTTTCAAGGATAAATTTCAATTCTTCTTGAACGTTGGCTACTGGAATTTCATATTGGTCATATGTTTCAGTGTTCATGAAGTATGCAGTATCATCCATTTGGTACAAGTATTGTGCTGGTACTGTTTCGATGATTGCTTGTTCAAATTTTTCTTCTGGACGGTAGCTAGTATCAAAAGTTGAACCTGAGCGAACATCACGCAATTTCATACGCATGATTGTATTACCTTTACCAGGTTTGTGGTGGCTAGCTTCAAGAACTTTGATCAATTTGCCATCGTTAGTTACGAAAGTCATACCCGCACGGAGTTTACTTGCTTCAATCATTATTAAATACCTCTTTGTAAAAAATTATTATCAGCTTATTCTACCATAAATGACAGCATGGCTCAAATGTTTTATAGATTCAAGCCCAATCCTCAGGCTTTTTTCAAAGAACAAACTAGTCATCCATTCCTAAGTGAACCTCTGGAACATCATGTTGCAAATAAGAAACACCCTTTTGTTCCATCAACTCAATCGCAAATGGGTGCGGTCTATAATTGGCCTTGTAAGTAATCTTTACGATACCAGCTTGCAAGAGGGCTTTGGTGCAGTTGATACAAGGAAAATGCGTCACATAAATCTCTGTATTTTTGGTAGAAATCCCCTCTTTGGCACATTGGATAAGGGCATTCATCTCTGCGTGTACCGTACGAATACAATGACCATCTTCCATGTAGTGACCTACTTCGTTACAGTTATCAGTCTCAGAAACCCCGCCATTATAACCTGTAGCGATAATACGCTTGTCCTTGACTAAAACAGCCCCAACAAAGGCACGGTCACAAGTAGAACGCTTAGAAATCAGCTCTGCATTAGCCATAAAATAATCTTGCCAAGATAAACGGTTTGGCATAAAGTATTCCTCCAAATCTTAGAGAACAATCAATTCCTTAGGCGCAAGGGTAATCAATTCACAACCATTTTCTGTGATAATGATGTCGTCTTCGATACGGACACCATATTTATCAGCCAAATAAACACCTGGCTCGTCCGTCAAGACCATACCAGCTTCGATGGTTTCATCAGAATTACCAAAGTAAGGAATCTCGTGAATGTCAAGACCAATACCGTGTCCGATACCATGTGTAAAGTAGTCACCGTACCCCGCTTCGACAATAACATCACGCGCAACCTTATCATAGTCACGACGTGTCATGCCAGCCTTAGCCGCATCAATCAAAGCCTGATTAGAACGTAGAACGATATCATAAATTTCACGCTCCTCATCAGTAGTGTCACCAATATGGATAGTACGAGTCATATCGCTAACGTAGTGGTTGTAGTAGCATCCAAAGTCCATAGTCAAGGTCTCACCAGATTGAATAACCTTTTCTGAAGCAACCCCGTGAGGCATAGCTGAACGGTAACCTGAAGCAATGATAGACTCAAAGGAAATCCCTGAAGCTCCGTACTCGCGCATACGGAAATCTAAGAAGTTTGCCACTTGTAGCTCTGTTGTTTGACCTGGTTTAATGAACTCAAGCACATCTGTAAAGGCACGGTCTGAGATAGAACAAGCCTTACGGATAGTTGCCAATTCTTTTTCGTCCTTGATCATACGCAACTCTTCCATGAAGTTGCTTTGTGGTGACAAAGTGTAGCCTTCAAAAATCGCTTGAAGACCTTGGTAGTAAGCAAATGACACCTGATTATCGAAACCGATAGTTTCAAGTTTATCAGCTTCGATAATTTTAACAATATCCTTAAGTGGATCCTTACTTTCGATAATATCAAAGCCATGCACAGATTGTTTGGCAATGAGGGTATAACGTGAATCCGTTAAGAAGAGGCGACGATTCTTAGTAATGAAGACAGTCGCATTTGTCCCCCAGAAATCTGTTAAATAATAGATATTTTTTTGTCCTGTCACCAACAAGGCATCAAGGCCTGATTGGGCAAGTTTGGCATCAAATCGTTCAAGTCTACGTTGCATTATGAATTACTCCTTTGGTATTTTAGGTTAATTATACCAAATTTTCAGACTTTAAAGGATTAAATTGACATTTTAGAGTGTTTTTTTGATGTCATAAAGAAAAAGCCAGATGAAACTCTGACTTTATTAGCATTATACAAAGGCTCGCTTTTCGTAGATAGTTGGCATAAAAAGGAGCAAAATCATAGTCCAAACAAACAAAACAAAGGCTTCGCGAAGATTAAAGAACCCTTGACCACTAGTAAAGACTGCTCGCATAAAACTAAATGGCACATAAGTCATCAGCTTAGTCATGGTATCCCCTAAACTAGCCAAATAGAGCGTGAAGAAAGTCATTCCTGTCACTCCAAAATAAGCCGTTACAAAGGCCGTTAAGGTATTCTTCACAAACAAGACAAGCAAAGAGGAAATCATATAAATAAAGGCTCCATAGAGTAGAAAATCAATATAGATGCCTCTGATATAATCCCACAAAGGAAAATCTACATGTTGCACAGAATACTTGTAGAAGGCCAACTCCAAAACCAAAATAGTAGCAGCAACTATCGATAACACAAGGAAACTTAAAAGTTTTCGAAGAATAACCTCGCGTCCAGATAAGGAAGACACCCGAATCATATTAATTGTTCGATTCTGAAATTCTCGTCCAAGACTAGACACTGCTAGATAAGCAAAGACGATATCCACGATAAAGGAATAACTGGCAATAATCGCTGATGGCCCAAGGTAATCTCCCTTATAGCCATCACATAAGATTACAATTGCACCAATCAATGCTACCAATCCAAGACAAATAAAAACACTCCTTGTCACACATTCCTGCTTTAAAAATACCGTTCTCAATTTACTTTTCATTGAATAGCACCTCACTTAATCCTTCTTTTTCATAAGTAAAAGGAATCCCCTCCCGATCCATAACCTGCTTAACAGCTGCCAACCCTTTGACTAAGATGTCATGCTTTTGTCGTTCAAAAGGTATACCATTTAATTTGAGTAGGGTCATTAATGACTTCAAACTTAAATCCTCAGTATAAATCTTATATTTGACATTATCACTGTCATCTAAGTAAATCAGCTTATGATTCTTCAACAAATAATTTTTCGTACAAACCTGTTCAAGATTAGACAGGATATGACTTGAGATAATAAAGGTTAGACCATGGTTTTTAGCTAACTTTTTAATTAATGTGAGGAGACTGTTGATTCCATTAGGATCCAAACCATTTGTAGGCTCATCAAGAAGGATGAGTTCATCTGAAGCAATTAAGGTGATAAACAAACCCACACGTTGCTTCATTCCCAAAGACAATTTAGAAGCCTTGCGTTTAAGATAGACTGCCACCTCCAACTCGTCTTTATAACGGTCAATCAACGCGTAATCTTTACTGTACAATTTACAATAGAATTTAAGGTTAGCTTCAACAGTCATGTTAGGATATAGAGCTGGAGCTTCAATCAGGGCTCCTACAGTTTTTGTTTTTAAGTCAATAATATCCTTGGGTCCTGCCAAGATACCTGAGACTAGTTTCATCAGGGTCGTCTTCCCTGCACCATTATTACCAATCAAACCAGCAATATCCCCCTTCTCTAACGTGAACGAGATATTATCCAAAACGGTTTGCTTTCCAAAACTATAGGTTAAGCCTTTCACCGCTAGCACTGTCATGTATTTACCTTTCTTTGTTTAAATATATTTCTAATATAAATCTTTAACATCCAAGTGAATAGTTCACTTGGACGATGAAAACTTATAACTCTTATTCTTTTTAACTCTCATGAAAATAGGAGTTATTTAATAACCTGCTATCTTATTTTTCTCAGTTTTAAAATCTCAACTGCAATATAACTTACTTGTCCAACTCCATAACCAATGTCATATGCTACATTTCCCCCGATAATTTCAGAAAGCTTATCAAAGGTTAAAGAATCAAATCTATTCATCGCCATTGTATCCATATATATTCCCCTTAACCTCTAAATCCATCTACAAATCCACGACCAAAATCATAAACCGTGTGAGTAACTACTCCGACTCCATATCCTACAGATGAGTAAATACTTCCACCAACTACAATTGCTAAATCTTTAATATCAATTTTTTGAAATGTATTTTTCATGTTCTCTCCTATTCTTTATTTCATTGACTTCGACTACCTACCACGCTTGACGAAAACCTTTTACAAATTCGTTAATAACGTACTTACCATATTTAACTGGGTTGAAACCACCACTGATTTGCTCTAAATCATCATTGGACAACACCGTAAATAATTGTTTTTCTTCTAACATTACAAAGCTCCTTTCTAAATAAAATTCTAAGGTTAGCTCTCTCGGCAGCTCTTAGCTACTAAGTCCAAGCTATGACTTCATTATAAGAGCTTAACGAAATAAAAAATAGTGACATAAATGTCACCATTCCATAAGATTAAAGACAAAAAGAAAAGGCTAAGCAATAAACTCAACCTAAGACTATAGTAATCAACAGAGAAAATCATTTCTCCTTATCCTTACTCGCTACTCTAAGCGCAAACAAAGAAAAAGCTAGCGAAAGTGTTGACCAGACGAGACAATGGTCAATAAAGGCAACGCCTTCGGTGAAACTTAACGTAGCATTTATCATCACAATAAATAGCCAGACGATCACGATAACAATGCTTAAACTTCTAATAAGATTATTCTTCTGTTTATCCATATTTCTCTTTCCCATATCTGGTGCTCATGGTAACTTCTAATCGCCATAAGGAGGTCTTCTTTTCAACCACCATTTGTTCCAACCCAATCGTTCAGGTAAGGTTTGAGGTTTAGATACAAAACCACCCCCTGTAACACTTTCTAAGATTTCAGCATTGAGCTCTTCACCATATGCCTTAGTTCGCATTCTTATTTCTCCTTTCTTTTCAAAAATAAATACAGCAATGACCACTTGGACTATACAAAGATTTAGTCGTCTTGGAGACCTAGTGGATTTGGGTATAAGGTCATTATAAGTTCTCCCTTTTCAAAAAAATAGTGACATAAATGTCACTACCACTGAACACAAAAAGACAGGCCTTTATAAGACCTGTTCCAAAACTTGTTTATTTCTACGGTGTTTCAGAATAAGATAAAAAATTACTTCAAAAAGGAGAAAACTAAAATAAATTCCTAAAACATAAAGCAAAGTTTCCCATTTATCTGTTGCTGATTGAAAATGGCCATGATGATCCACTGTACGGATGCTAATTAAAAGACAAATATCTAGAAATAGGGCTAGAAGAATACCATTAAAGCCTATAAAAAAACGCTTTTTAACCATAGTCTGACTCCTGTATGTTTTTTCTTAACCATAGAATAGCAAGCTCAACTTAAACCAGCCTAAAGCAAAAAAAGACTCAGAGAGCCCTTTTTCCTTTATGTCAATTTTTCTTTCAAATATTGTCCTGTGTAGCTTTTTGAAACAGCTGCTACTTCCTCTGGAGTCCCTGTAGCTACGATGGTACCTCCACCGACACCGCCTTCAGGACCCAAATCAATGATGTGGTCTGCGGTCTTGATAACATCTAGATTGTGCTCAATCACGAGAACAGTGTTGCCATCATCCGCAAAACGCTGAAGCACCTTCAAAAGACGAGCAATGTCATCCGTATGGAGACCCGTCGTCGGTTCATCCAGAATGTAGAAGGACTTCCCAGTAGAGCGTTTGTGCAACTCACTAGCCAGTTTCATACGTTGAGCCTCACCACCTGATAAGGTTGTTGCTGGTTGTCCCAGAGTCACATACCCGAGCCCCACGTCCTTGATTGTCTGCACCTTACGAGCAATCTTAGGGATAGCCGCAAAGAAGTCAACTGCGTCATCAACTGTCATATCCAGAATTTCAGCAATATTTTTCCCCTTATAACGAACTTCTAAGGTCTCAGAATTATAGCGTGTGCCATGGCAAACCTCACAAGGGACATAGACGTCAGGCAAGAAATGCATCTCAATCTTGATAATACCATCACCAGAGCAGGCTTCACAACGGCCGCCCTTGACATTGAAAGAGAAACGTCCCTTCTTGTAACCGCGAATCTTGGCCTCATTGGTTTGGGCAAACAGATCACGAATATCGTCAAAGACGCCCGTATAAGTCGCTGGATTAGAACGAGGTGTACGCCCAATTGGACTTTGGTCAATATCAATCAAACGCTCGATATACTCGATTCCTGTCACTGATTTGTGTTTACCAGGTTTCTCACTATTTCGATTAAGCTCTTGGGCAATCTTTTTCTTGAGAATTCCGTTAACCAAAGTCGATTTTCCCGAACCAGAAACACCAGTGACTGCAATCAACTTTCCAAGTGGAAACTTGACAGATACATTCTTAAGGTTATTTTCACTAGCACCTTTAACCTCGATAAAACGACCATTACCTACACGACGTTCCTGAGGAACAGGAATTGATTTTGCACCTGACAGATATTGCCCGGTGATTGAATTCTTGTTCTTAGCAACTTCCTCTGGGGTTCCTAAGGCCATGATTTGACCACCAAAAGCACCAGCACCAGGTCCCACATCAATAAGCCAGTCAGCCTCACGCATAGTATCTTCATCATGCTCCACCACAATCAGGGTATTGCCCAAGTCACGCATCTTTTTAAGACTTGATATCAAGCGATCATTGTCACGCTGATGAAGCCCAATAGAAGGCTCATCCAAAACATATAGGACTCCAGAAAGGTTAGAGCCAATCTGTGTCGCCAAACGGATACGCTGACTCTCACCCCCAGAAAGGGTTCCGGCCATACGAGAGAGGGTCAAATAATTAAGACCTACATTATTAAGGAAAGTCAAGCGATCCTTGATTTCCTTAACAATTGGACGAGCGATCACTCCTTCATTTTCACCTAATTCCAGGCTATCAATTTCCTGAAGATGATCTGAAATAGACAAATCAGAGATTTGACCAATATTTAGGCCATTCTCACCACCAACACGAACCGAGAGAGCTGCTTCATTAAGACGATAGCCATGACAAGTTGGACATGACAACTCATTCATATAACCTCGCATGACATTGCGAGTGAAATCACTATTGGTCTCGTGGTAGCGACGATTAATATTAGTCACAACCCCTTCAAAAGGAATGTCAATATCACGCACCCCACCAAAATCATTAACATAATGGAAGTGGAATTCGCGGTCCTCAGATCCATAGAGGATCAAATCCTGTTCTTCTTTTTTCAGATTTTCAAATGGTGTATCCATATCCACGCCGAACTGCTCCATGGCCTGCTCAAGCATAGCTGGATAATAGTTGGATGATATAGGATTCCAAGGCGCCAGAGCACCCTCACGCAAGGTTTTACTAGCATCAGGGATAACCAAATCCATATCAACTTCCAGTTTATTACCCAAACCATCACAGGTCGGACAAGAGCCAAACGGTGCATTGAATGAAAAGAGACGGGGCTCCAACTCTGGCACTGTGAAGCCACAAACCGGACAAGAATAATGCTCTGAGTAAAGCAACTCATTATCATCCATAGTATCCACAATCAAGTAACCATCTGCTAAACGAAGGGCCGCCTCCACCGAATCAAAGAGACGACTACGGATACCCTCCTTATTTACCAAGCGGTCTACAACCACTTCGATATTATGCATCTTAGACTTGGACAACTCTGGCACTTCTGTGACATCGTAAATCTCACCATCTACACGAACACGAACATAACCGTCTTTCTGTACACGCTCAAAAACAGCCTTGTGTTGCCCTTTCCTACGACGAACAATTGGTGCCAAAATTTGCATACGTGTACGCTCTGGAAGGGCTAGAACCTCGTCAACAATCTGTTCCACAGAGGACGACTGAATGGCTCCATGACCATTAGGACAATAGGGGACACCCACACGTGCATAAAGGAGACGAAGATAGTCATTAATCTCCGTTGCCGTCCCGACCGTCGAACGAGGGTTTTTGCTTGTTGTTTTCTGATCAATGGAGATGGCAGGACTCAAACCATCAATCGAGTCCACATCAGGTTTCTCCATATTACCCAAAAACTGACGGGCATAAGCCGAGAGACTTTCAACATAACGACGTTGCCCCTCTGCATAGATGGTATCAAAGGCCAAGGAAGACTTCCCAGAACCTGACAAACCCGTAACCACTACCAGTTTATCACGTGGAATCTCCACATCGATATTTTTTAAATTGTGAGCTCTTGCTCCATGAATCACTAACTTATCTTGCATATTTTAAGAGACCCTAACCCAGAAGCTACGGCCACTCCTTTCTACAGACGGAGGGAAAATCCATCCCGACTTTCTCTCATATTATAACAAAATTTCAATTTATCCAGCCCAAAAATGTTTCAAATGTAGTATAATATTGGAGTGTCTAAAAAAGGCAAGGAACATCGTCCCAAGCCTCATTTGACAGCACTAAAATAGCTAAGAGCAGTGTTTATTGGACTTAAAAGCGATTGTAAAAATCCTTTTGTAATCAAGGCGCTAGCGCTTACCTAATGACAAAGGAGGGGTTCCCATTGAAACAAATGTTCTTATCCACCGGAAAAGAATTCAAAGAAATTGAAACATTCGAGCCTGGTGCTTGGATTCATTTGGTGAACCCTTCCCAAGAAGAAGCCATGAAGGTCGCAGAACGTTTTAACATTGATATTCAAGACCTCCGTGCCCCTCTGGACGTGGAAGAAACATCACGTATCGATGTCGAAGATGACTACACCCTGATTCTGGTCGACGTCCCAACCCAAGAAGAGCGTAATAACAAAAGCTACTACGTCACTATTCCATTGGGTATCATCGTTACCGATGAGGTGGTTGTTACAACCTGTCTCGAGGACATCAGCCTCATGGACAACTTCCTCAACCACCGTGTACGTAACTTCTACACCTTTATGAAGACCCGTTTTGTCTTTCAGATTCTCTATCGCAATGCTCAACTCTTCCTAACCGCCCTACGTTCTATCGACCGTCAGAGCGATAAATTGGAAGCTCAGTTGGAAAATGCGACTAAAAACGAGCACTTGATTGACATGATGGAATTGGAAAAATCCATTGTCTATCTAAAAGCCTCACTTAAGATGAATGAGCGAATTGTCAAAAAGCTAACAGGTAACGCCTCTAGCTTGAAGAAATATATCGAGGACGAGGATCTCTTGGAAGATACACTGGTCGAAACCCAACAGGCCATTGAGATGGCAGGTATCTATGAAAATGTCTTGAATGCCATGGCTGAAACCTCTGCTTCTATCATCGGCAACAACCAGAACACTATCATGAAGACACTCGCTCTCATGACTATGGCTCTGGACATCCCAACCGTTATCTTCTCCGCCTACGGTATGAACTTTAAAAACAATTCTATGCCTCTAAACGATTTAGATAACGCCTTTTGGGTCATCTTCTTCATGGCAGCCTTCGGGTCATCCTGCGTTGTTATCTACTTTATCAGGAAAAAATGGTTCTAACATAGAGCCTCTTCTTTTCCCTAAACTACAAAACTAAAAAAATAATACTATTTATCGAAAGGTCATCTCATGGACATCCAAAAACTCACCAAGAAAAACCAAGAATTTATCCACATCGCAACTAACCAACTCATCAAAGATGGTAAATCAGACCAAGAAATCAAAGACATTCTTGGCAATGTCATTCCTGAACTTATCGAAAATCAAAAAAAAGGAATTACAGGACGTGGACTCCTTGGTGCTCCAACTGTTTGGGCTGCTAGTTTCTCTCCTGAAAAACACCATAAACCTGAAACTGGTAAGCCTAACAAAGAAGTGCCAGAAACAGATAAAACACCTTGGAAGATGTGGCTTGATACCTCACTCTTCCTTCTAGCCATCGTTGCTATCATGAACGCAATCTTTGGTTTCTCAGGTACACAAACTAGCTACGGTCTCACAACCCTTCTTTCAGTGTCATTCATTGGAGGCCTTGCTATGTATACCCCTTATCACTACATCTACCGTCACAATAACAAACCAAAAGAAGAACGTCCAAAATGGTGGTTCAGCATGACCGTCATCACACTCTCTTTTATTGCATGGTTTGCTCTCTTTAGTCTTACAGCCCTTCTTCCAAGCTACCTTAACCCTGGTCTTTCACCAATTGTGATCCTTATCATTGGTGTCATCGCTGGTGTTGCCAAATACTTCTTCAAACGTCACTACAACGTTCAAAGTACTTACGCACCTGCATCTTAATCATTCTCAACCTCAAGCACCTTTATGGGTGCTTTTTTACGTCAGAAATCTTGACACAGTTGGCTATTCTATACTAAAATGTTAAAGTTAATAGACAAAAGAAAGAATTCCAATAGATGCGTATCAAATTCCCTCTACTAATCATTGCTTGCTGCCTACTACTTATGGCTTGTGGCCACAAGAATACTCAGAAAAACTATCAAGCTTACTATAGTTTTAACAATGTGACGACTTCTACTCAGGAAAAACAGCTAGCAAAAGCCTTAAAAAGCAAGGGCATTCCGACAAAAGACTGGGACAATCTAGCCCCTTATATTAGTCGTTACAATCAGGAAAATACAAACCTCCAACCTGTTGTCAAAAAATGGACTCAAAGTAAAATCGGCAAGGATCAAAATCAATTCGTCACCTTCCTTAATGAAAAAACTTTCGAAGATAACAAATCACATTTTACTGATGACTTAAACTGCCGACGAACATCGTTCCTCCTTCTTCATGATCTTATCACAAGTTCAGAGGACCTCACCAAATTAGACCTCCCCCTTCAAAATGAATTTATAGATCTTAAGTCACGCCACAAAGATCTAACTGCCAAAGATCAAGCTCTCTATAGTCTCCTCTTTGGGGATAATATCAGCTATCAGTCTACGGATGACCTCCTTAAAGCTTGGAAAAAAGCTGGACTCAAGTTTCCAGAAAAGGTTAAACTCCTCTCAGTCTTTCAAAATAGCCCTGGTGATGTCAGCAATTTCCACACGGCTATAGCTTACGAAAAAAACAGCAGTATCTATGTCTTTGAAAAACAGGACCCTACACTTCCTTACAGGTGGAATCGCTTCAACAATTGGGCAGACATCAAAACACACTGGTTATCCAACCGCTTCAAGGTCTTCAAAGACAATGTCGATATCCTCGTTAACGACCAAAAATTTGATGATTTCTTAGAAAACACACTCTATATACCACAAAACAACCAACTAGCTCCTCAAGACGAATGAGAAGGCCAGTTGGTTGTTCTTTTTCCCTAAAGTATAAAATAAAACTCAGCACACAAGCCTAAAAAGAAAAAAGCCCACAAAATCTAGGCAGAAAAAAACACCCTCTGTCGAGGGTATTATTTTTAGTCTTCGTTTACGTAAGGCATAAGTGCCATAACGCGAGCGCGTTTAATCGCTGTTGTTACTTTACGTTGGTTTTTAGCTGAAGTTCCTGTTACACGACGTGGAAGAATTTTACCACGTTCTGAAACGAAACGGCTAAGAAGCTCAGTATCTTTGTAATCAACATATTCGATTTTGTTAGCTGCGATGTAATCAACTTTTTTACGGCGTTTGAATCCGCCACGACGTTGTTGAGCCATGTTTATTTCTCCTTTATATATTTAATTCGTTTTGTCCATTCTTAGAATGGGAGATCGTCATCTGAAATATCCATTGGATTTGAATTACCAAATGGACTCTCATCACGACCGAAGTTTGGTGTAGATTGCGCAGGTTGTGATCCACCAAATGAACCACCAGTTGAAGCTCCACCACCGAATGAATTTGAATTATCAAATCCTCCAGCGTTGTAAGAACCACCACTGTGACCTTCACGTGCCGCACGGCTTTCCAACATTTGGAAATTATCAGCGACAACTTCAGTTACGTAAACACGTTGACCTTGTTGATTTTCATAGTTACGAGTCTGAATACGACCTGTAATTCCAATCAATGCGCCTTTCTTAGCCCAGTTAGCCAAATTTTCAGCTTGCTGGCGCCAGATAACACAGTTAATAAAGTCTGTTTCACGTTCACCATTAGCACCCTTGAAGTTACGGTTAACCGCAAGGCTGAATGTTGCAACAGCAACGTTACTTGGTGTATAACGAAGTTCCGCATCACGGGTCATGCGACCAACGAGTACGACATTATTAATCATAATTTACCTTCTTACGCGTCAAGTTTAACGATCATGTGACGAAGAATGTCACCGTTGATTTTTGAAAGACGGTCGAACTCGTTAAGAGCTGCATCGTCGTTTGCTTCAACGTTAACAACGTGGTAAAGTCCTTCACGGAAATCTTGGATTTCGTATGCAAGACGACGTTTTTCCCAATCTTTTGATTCAACAACAGTTGCACCGTTGTCAGTCAAGATAGAATCGAAACGTGCTACCAAAGCGTTTTTAGCTTCTTCTTCAATGTTTGGACGAATGATATAAAGAATTTCGTATTTAGCCATTGATATTTTCCTCCTCTTTTGGTCTAATGACTCATGGTCTTTCGCCACGAGTAAGTGAGGTGCACTCACAAGATATAATTCTACCAAAGTTTGAAGGATAATGCAAGGGAAAAGTGAATAGATAGAAATTTGAATCGCTAAGAGAAAAATTAAGCCTTATGAGTCGTCTTTTCTCCGGCCAAACTTCATGCTAAAATAAGAGAATGCTTTATCATAAAAAGAAATTAGGAGAAAAACTAGGGCTTCCAACCTTTAACCACTACTATAATATTCCTATTACTTCCCTAGAATATGATTTAAAAAACTTAGGTCCGAGTGACGTCTACATTATCACTTTCAAACAGGACAATAACCTCTTTGTTGTTGACATAACACATCAGCTTGGTCATACCAGTCATTTTGATACCGTCTCCCTCTTTGAACTAGACAAGCTCTTATCTGGTATCGCTGCTGTTCCTTTAGCCGCTGTCCAAAACATACAAATCTTGTCCTTTCCAGACAAGTTACACTCTCTGAACCCTAGTCAACGTCTAAAAAATCTCGTTGCTCTTTACTACAAGGATGCAGAAATCATGCGTTACTTCAAGACGACTAAAAATACCGGTGATCAGGTGACAAGATATCAATTAGATGCTGAACGACTAGAAAGACAAGGTAAGAGTTTTGACTTCTTCAAGTACGTCAGCCGTGGCAAAATACGAGAAGAAGACGGTCTAGCGGAAGTGTCTAGCAAGGACTACGACTTCATTCCTGATTTTCACCCCTTCTTAACCTCACCAAGAAGCCAGCAGGTTTTAAGCGTACCAGTAACCTACTTTGATGACAAAACGAAACAGACCGCCAAAATAGACATCATGGGGTGGTATATCAAGGACCAGCAACTTAAGATTCGTTGGAAACCCAAGTACATGCGCAAACGTCGATGGCGCTCATCACGTATCTCAGTTGATATCGTGACCGACAACTACTTCTTCCAAGGACAAATCTATAGAGACAGTAGTGCCCCCATATTTCTGAACAACCTAAACTTCGATAGTAAAATCCCTAAGAGTTTCCTACCGCATCTTAAAAATCAATACCAAATCTTTATGACTCTAGTAAAAGAACAAAAAAGGCTTGCTCTCCTACGGAAGGTTCGGTTGAACAAAAAGGACTAAGAGTCTCTCACTAAAATCCACTAATATTCAACATATCAAAAAGCTCATTCTTACACGCTAGAATGAGCTTTTAAGATTCTTCAATTGTCATTAGAACATCCTTTTGGAATTTTGTAAAAAATATTTTCATAAGGAGGAGTCATTGTGTGTCACCATTTTTATACCTAGCAATCATAGATTACCTCCATCAACTTACAAACAACTTTCAAGCATTGTAAATTTTCTATTACATCGGTATCACTCCCTAAGCTATTTTATGCAATAACTTGAAGTGTCTCCATTTTTATAACGTCCTAAATTCATCATCATAGTAATCACCTCTGATTCATATGATTTGAGACCTATCTCCCCATTGACCACTCAATGAGGTTTACTTGTCGCCGTTCTTATAACGACTTACATCAAACATCAACATAAGCGTCACCTCGGTACTTTGTTACAAGATTTAAGCATTTAACTTTTGTCGATAGATTACTCATTTGGCATTGGTATCACTCCTTAAGCTATTTTACGCAACAGCTTAAGTGTCTCCATTTTTATACCTACTAACATTTCTCATGAGCTTTACCTCACTTTTCTTAAGTTAACAGATTTGAGTTTGGTTTTCGACTTCTGGTGGTATCACTCCCTTGTAGCTATTTTATGCAACATTATTAATCGCCGTTTTTATACCTACTCATATTTTTCATGAACTCACCTCGTTCATCTTAAGAATATAGGATTTACGTTTCGTGTGGCATGGGTATCACTCCTTAGGCTATTTTACGCAACAACCTATGTGTCTCCATTTTTATACCTACTAACATTTCTCATGAGCTTTACCTCACTTTTTGACGTTAATCTTGAGTTTAGCTTTCGATTTCTGGTGGTATCACTCCCTTGTAGCTATTTTATGCGACTGAATTAATCTCCGTTCTTGTACCGCCCTACTGTCATGCGGTCACGCTCCTCAGAGATGATTGGTAAAGTTATTTGTTTTGCCTACTGTTTTGTTTAGAGATCTTAGTCTCCGTTTTTGTACCTTGAAATATTTACTCTCACCATGGCTCTTACCTCCTTGATGAATCCTTATCTTCTTTACACTTTTAGTATAATGTAAACGCTTACTTTTGTCAATCTTTTTAACAGAAAAACGCATAATTTTTTGAAAAAAGATTTCTTTGCTACAATAGAGACATGTTAGATTTAAAAGAATACGGCATTGTCATGTGGGACGCTGAGAAAATCGCGTCTTTTCGTCGCACCCTCCTGGACTGGTACGATCGAGAGAAACGAGACCTCCCCTGGCGTAGGACTAGAAATCCATACTATATCTGGGTCAGTGAAATCATGCTACAACAAACCCAGGTTCAGACTGTTATTCCCTATTACGAGCGCTTTTTAGACTGGTTCCCAACAGTTAAGGATTTGGCCGAAGCCCCAGAAGAGAAGCTTCTCAAAGCTTGGGAGGGACTAGGCTACTATTCACGTGTCCGAAACATGCAAAAGGCTGCGCAACAAATCATGGATGACTTTGATGGTCAGTTTCCAGATACATATGAAAACATTGCCAAACTCAAGGGCATCGGACCCTATACTGCTGGTGCTATTTCTAGCATTGCTTTTGGGCTCCCAGAACCTGCTGTTGATGGTAATGTTATGCGGGTTATGGCTCGTCTCTTTGAGGTTAACTACGATATCGGAGACGCCAAAAATCGTAAGATTTTCCAAGCGATTATGGACATTTTGATTGACCCTGACCGTCCAGGTGACTTTAACCAGGCGCTTATGGACCTTGGGACTGATATCGAGTCAGCTAAAAATCCAAGACCCAACGAAAGCCCTATTCGCTTTTTCTGTGCAGCCTATCTCAATGGAACTTATGACAAATACCCCATCAAATTGCCAAAGAAAAAGCCTAAACCTATGCAAATTCAGGCTTTTATTATCAGAAATGCAAAGGGTGAATTTCTGCTCGAAAAAAATATCGAGGGACGTCTGCTAGGTGGTTTCTGGTCCTTCCCTATCATGGAAACAGACTTTATTAGCCAACAACTCAGCCTTTTTGAAAAGGATGATAGTATTCTCGAGACAGTCTCTCAAAAAGCTATTTTTGAGAAAGATTATTCCCTCAAACCAGAGTGGTCTAGCAATAATTTTGCACCCGTAAAGCATACCTTCAGCCATCAAAAATGGACCATCGAAATGGTGGAAGGCAACGTTAAGAACGGTAAACCTACTTCCGATAAGGAGCTACGCTGGGTGGCTAGTCAAGACTTTGACCAGTTCCCAATGGCCACACCACAGAAGAAGATGATTAAAACTTATGAAGACAGTAAAAAAGGATAGCATTGTGTGCTACCCTTTTTCTTATACATCAAGTTTATCGTGCTTACGGCCTCGCAAAGCAAGGTATACTTTTGAAAGAACTACTCCCAAAAAGATATAAAACAATTCCAAATAAGTCACATTTTTTGACATCAAAAATTCAATCATACCCAACACAACGCTCCGTAACTTACTGCTCCTCCAGCTAATCCCAATAAAGCTCCTCCTGGGCCACTAGTGATAAGACCCGTGATACTTGTTCCGAGGGCTGCCTTAGCTGCATTGTTCCAACTACATCCACCACCTACAACCACTGATAATTCCTGATGTGTCAATACTTGTTGTGTCATTTCTGATGTTTTCAATATATTTTCTCCTTATTAATACTAATTTTTCTATTTATGGTAATTGTGAGTTGCAAATCTCTTAGTGTCCTCACTAATCACTAAGAGATATCCTAAAATTAACTGTCTATTCTATCTCCTTTCATTTTAAAGACAACTGTCGCTAGCTCTCAGTTATATCCTTAAGTTATGCTTTTATTATAGGTAAGATGGCCAATAAAAAATAGTGACATAAATGTCACTATGGAGGACAAAAAAGCCGAAACGTTTAAGTTTCGGCTTGAAAATTATTAATCGACTTTATAGAAGAAGTAACTGTCGTCAGTGGTTCCATAAATTGACTGACCACTCCAGATGCGGTCCTTACTTTTATCTGACTGATCATCAGCTTTCTCATTTGGTGATGATGTTACAGAACCGGTCAAGGCTACTCCTTTGGGTAAGAATGCAATCATTCCACCACCAGGACCAACTTCTTTTGGCACAAGTCCTGCTTTAAAAAAGCCATCAGCAATTTTACCATATTCAATTGCTACTTTCTCAGTATCACTCACTAACCCATTTTTATCAAAGGTCATCGTATAGCCTTTGCCATTCTTCCAAGTTCCAGCGATACTTGAAAAATCACCATTTTGGATAGCATTGATATCCATACCAGTCTCTTTGTTTGACTTGCTATCGCTACTGCTTGCTTCTGTCTCGTCACTACTTGAGTCGTCAAAGTCATACCAGTCTTCGGAAGACAAATCGAAAGTCTGAGCGTTACCTAGGCCAACCTTACTGGCACCGTCAGTTGTATCAGACATGCTGAAATCAACTGATTGAAGCTGGCTAAAGGCACCATCTTTAATTTCATAGGTCTCAGCTTTGGCCTCAGGTCTCATACGTTGGAATAGTTGGCAGTAAATCGTACCATCTTTATAGAATTTCATGGTGCTCAAGTAACCACCCTTGGCAAAGGTTCCAGCACTTTTGGCAAATACAGGCTTATCATCATTATCAAGATAATAAAGGGCATGAACACTGTCAGGAGTACCAATCAAAAGCTCAGCTGAGCCATCACCGTTGATGTCTACATAACTATATTGCACGTTTTCTCCTGCTCTTTTAGCATCAAAAATAGTGCTAGTCGCATAAGCTTCGTCAGACGAAAGATCACTTGGAACAGCTGATGTATCGCCGTTCAGAGCAATAGGGCGATAGAGATCCAAGACTGAAGCATAGAGCTCATCGTAGCTCACTTCCTCCGTTTCAGATGAATCACCACTCACTTGTTCAGACTTAGAAGCGCTGTCGCCTGAGCCTGAACCACCCGTATTTGTTGCGTTACAAGCTGTCAGCAAGAACAAACTTGATAAGAGCGCAAATCCTGTTAATTTCTTTTTCATAACTATCCTTTCATAAGAAACGACCTAATATAAATATTAAATCATTTAAATCTCTCTGACATTATGTTAACAATTGTATGGTTGATAAGTCAAGTATTTTTTGAAAAATTAATTTATATTTATTTATCAAGAACACTTATATAATCATAGCTTTCACTATAATCCAACAATTCCATCCTCAATTAAATTAGAGTTTTGATTAAAATGTCTAGATATTAATTAGTGATTCTTTTTTCATTTACAAATATCTGCATCAAAAAAAGCCGAACCTCAGTCCTGCTTTCATCTGTCTATTTCTACTTGGTCATAAAGTAGGTGATAATCACCAATACTGCTACGATAGCTAGGACAACGGCCAGGAATCCTAGCATGTAACGCAAGAGAAAGTAGGTAAATGGAAAATTTTCTTTCATGTTTTACTTTGCCTCATACCATGTACGGCCGTCATTCTCATCTGCAATGAGTGGGACAGCGAGTTCGACTGCAGCTTCCATGGTTTCTTTAACCAAGGCTTTCATCGCTACAAGTTCATCGTTTGGCACCTCAAGGACGATTTCATCGTGCACTTGGAGGAGCATCTTAGTTTTGTAGCCACCTTCTACCAAAGCCTTGTCTAAGTTAATCATAGCAATCTTGAGGATATCAGCGGCACTTCCTTGGATAGGTGAGTTGATGGCTGTACGCTCTGCGAAGTTGCGAACATTAAAGTTACGAGAATTGATATCTGGCAACTCACGACGGCGGTGGAAGAGAGTTTCTACGTAGCCCTTATCCTTAGCTTCACGAACCACATTATCCATATAGGCTTTGATACCAGGATAACGCTCAAAGTAGGTGTCGATATACTCCTTGGCCTTTTTACGGCTAATGCCAAGGTTATTAGAAAGTCCGAAGTCAGAAATGCCATAAACGATACCAAAGTTAACAGCCTTGGCGTTACGACGGTCGTTAGGTGTGACATCCTCTGGCTTTTCAATGCCAAAAACACGCATGGCTGTAGAGGTATGGATATCTGCCCCTTCTTTAAAAGCAGCAATCAAATGCTCATCTCCCGAAATGTGGGCAAGCACGCGCAACTCAATCTGTGAGTAATCCGAGCTTAAAAGCACTGCGTCCTCAGTCGATGGGACAAAAGCCTTACGGATGAGACGACCTTGCTCCAAGCGAACAGGGATATTTTGCAAGTTTGGATCCACTGATGAGAGGCGACCTGTCTGAGTTAGATCTTGCACATAACGTGTATGGATCTTGCCATCCTCAAGGATATAATCCTGAAGCCCCAAGACATAGGTAGACTGAAGCTTAGTGATTTGGCGGTACTCCAAAATCTTAGCTACGATTGGAGCAATTGGTGCCAAACGTTCAAGGACATCAACAGCTGTCGAGTAACCGGTCTTGGTTTTCTTAGTGTATTCCAAAGGTAGTCCCATCTTTTCGAAGAGGATGACACCCAACTGTTTTGGCGAGTTGATATTAAACTCTTCGCCCGCCATCTCATAGATTTCTTGAGTCAATTTATCGATGACTACTTGGTTTTCCACTGCCATCTCGTTAAGGGTTTGTCCCTTAACCTTAATACCAGCGATTTCCATCTTAGCTAGCACATTTGCCAGTGGTAACTCCATATCAAAGAGGAGCTCTGATTGGCCGTGTTCAGCCAATTTTTCAAGCATGACAGGTTTAGCTACCTGAAGGACCTTGACTTTTTTAGCTAGGTGGCTGAGCAAGACCTCTTTTTCAGGCACGGCACGTTTAGCCCCCTTACCATAGACCACTTCATCTGTTTCAAGCGGCAAGTCTGTATAGAGACGGGCAATGGTTGACAATTCATTGTCCTCAACGGTTGAGAGGAGATACTTGGCCAGACGTGCATCAAAATTAGCCGTAGGCAAGTCAATGCCTAGATGACTCAAAAGGACCTTACTGCGCTTGAAATCGTAGATATTAACAGCTTTAGAAAGAGCTGCCTGGAAGGCGTCTGATTTGAGGAGGTCAGTATCTGTAGATGCATAAATCTGCTTGTCATTCCCCCAAGCAAAACCAATGATAGGCTCCGTGTGATAATTCTCACCAAGAATTTCAAGATAAAAGAAATCATCAGGGCTGAAGTGATCTTCTGTCACTTGGCTTGGCTCAGTATAGGCCACATCAAAATCTTGTGGCACAGCCTCTCCACCAAGGGCATTTTTAAACTGAACAAAGCCCATCTCGTCATAAAAGGCTGCCAATTTTTCAAGGTCAGGTCCCGTAAAGGCCGTATCATCTAGGTCAATTTCAATAGGAGACTGGGTATCAATAGTCGCCAGGGTCTTAGAAAGAAAGGCTTGATCCTTGTCGTTGATGAGATTTTCCTTCATCTTAGACTTCTTCATCTCATCGATGTGGTCATAGATACCTTCAAGGGAACCGTGTTCCAAGAGGAGCTTGAGACCTGTCTTTTCACCAATCTTAGTCACTCCTGGAATATTATCAGACTTATCACCCATAAGGGCTTTAAGGTCAATGAATTGCATTGGGGTAATCCCCATTTTCTCCATGAGGTAGTCAGGTGTGAAGGCTTCAAACTCAGCCACACCTTTTTTCGAAATCTCAACGACTGTATTTTCGTCAGTCAGCTGAATCAAGTCTTTATCCCCAGAAACAACTGTGATTTGGTAGTTCTCACTGGTATTTTCAGCCATCTTAGCTAAGGTACCGATAATGTCATCTGCTTCGTACTGAGCCAAGTCATAATAGGCGATGCCACGTGCAGCCAACATCTCACGGATATAAGGGAACTGCTCACGGAATTCCTCTGGAGTCTTGGCACGACCAGCCTTATAGTCCGCAAACATCTCTGTACGGAAAGTTGTTTTACCAGCATCAAAGGCTACCAAAACATGGGTCGGCTGGATTCGCTCAAGTAGGTTGTCCAACATGAGGTGGAAACCGTAGATGGCATTGGTATGAAGGCCGTTATTGTTACGAAAACGGTCAATTTGATTATAGAGTGCGAAAAAGGCACGAAAGGCAACGGATGAACCGTCGATTAGGAGTAATTTTTTCTGATTAGTCATAGGTTTATTATAGCATAGATGGGAGCATTGGTTTTAATTGAAAATCTCTTATTTTAGGGAGACTCTTTTGTAAAATAGTCGTTCAAAAATAAAAAACTTCAAGGAAAATTGTTCAGAGATAAACTGTAAAAATAGCCAGTCAACATCTGATGACAAAAGCCCGCTTATAAAACTATCTCAAGCATTTCCCACCTCCACCCCCCCTATAATCAAATGTGTTATAATAGGAGCTATGAACACAAAGATTTTAGACCAATTAGAATTTAACAAGGTCAAGGACCAGTTCACAGAATACCTGCAGACTGAACAGGCTCAGGCGGAGTTGCGTGACTTGGTACCTATGACCAATCCAGAAAGAATTCAAAATCAATTTACAGAAATTCAAGAAATGGCAGAGATTTTCGTAGAGCACCATGGCTTTGCCATTGGTAGCTTGCGAGATATTTCTGAGCCCTTGCGTCGTTTGGAACTGGATGCTGACCTCAACATTCAGGAGCTCATTGCCATCAAGAAGGTGCTGCAAGCTTCTGCTGACCTCGGTCGCTTTTACGCTGACCTTGAAAATGTAGAGCTCATCGCCCTTAAACGTCTTTTCGAAAAGATTGAAGCCTTCCCAAGTCTCCAAGGTAGCCTTCAAAGTATCAATGATGGTGGTTTTATTGAGCATTTTGCTAGCCCTGAGTTGCAAAATATTCGTCGTCAACTTAAATCTTGTGATGATGCCATTCGCCAGACCTTGCAAGACATTCTCAAGAAATCTGGCCACATGTTGGCTGAAAGTTTGATTGCTAGTCGTAACGGTCGTTCGGTGCTTCCTGTCAAAAATACCTACCGTAACCGTATTGCTGGGGTTGTGCATGACATCTCAAGCTCTGGAAACACAGTATATATCGAGCCACGTGCCGTTATCCAGCTCAACGAAGAAATTACACAATTACGTGCAGACGAACGCCACGAGATGGCTCGTATCCTGCATGAACTGTCTGATCAACTGCGTCCACAGGCTGCTGCAATTGCCAACAACGCTTGGATTTTGGGCCACATGGACTTCATTCGAGGAAAATACCTCTATCTCCATGATAAAAAAGCGGTTATTCCAAAGATTAGTGACAATCAAACACTACAACTACTTAACGTTCGTCACCCTCTTTTGGTCAATCCTGTAGCTAACGATTTGCACTTTGATGAGGACCTTACGGCCATTGTCATCACAGGTCCCAATACTGGTGGTAAGACCGTCATGCTTAAAACGCTAGGACTAGCACAACTAATGGCTCAATCTGGTCTGCCAATTTTGGCTGATAAGGGCAGCCGTGTAGCCATTTTCCAAGAGATTTTTGCGGATATCGGAGATGAACAGTCTATCGAACAGAGTTTGTCAACATTCTCTAGTCACATGACCCACATTGTTGAGATTCTGAATGCTGCCGACAGTAACAGTCTGGTCTTGGTCGATGAGCTTGGGGCTGGTACCGACCCTCAGGAAGGAGCTAGTCTAGCCATGGCAATCTTAGAGCACCTCCGTTTAAGTCAGATTAAGACCATGGCTACCACTCACTATCCTGAGCTTAAGGCCTATGGGATTGAGACGCAACATGTGGAAAATGCCAGCATGGAGTTTGACACAGCGACTTTAAGCCCTACCTATCGTTTTATGCAAGGGGTTCCTGGTCGTTCTAATGCCTTTGAAATTGCTCGACGCCTCGGTTTGAATGAGATTATTGTCAAGGAGGCAGAAAACCTCACTGATACTGATAGTGATGTCAACCGTATCATCGAGCAACTTGAAGCCCAAACTGTGGAAACACAAAAACGTCTGGAACACATCAAGGACGTGGAGCAAGAGAACCTTAAATTCAACCGTGCGGTCAAGAAACTCTATAACGAATTCTCCCATGAATACGACAAGGAACTCGAAAAGGCTCAAAAAGAAATTCAAGAGATGGTTGATACCGCTTTGGCTGAGAGCAATAGTATTCTCAAAAATCTCCACGATAAGAGTCAACTCAAACCTCATGAAGTTATCGACGCCAAAGGAAAACTCAAGAAACTTGCCCCACAAGTGGACCTCTCTAAGAATAAGGTCCTTCGTAAGGCTAAGAAAGAAAAGGCTGCGCGTGCCCCTCGTGTTGGAGATGATATCATCGTTACCGCCTATGGGCAACGGGGTACCCTTACCAGTCAAGCCAAAAATGGTAACTGGGAAGCTCAGGTCGGTCTCATCAA
The DNA here is from genome assembly GCF_001808655.1 of Streptococcus sp. HMSC078H03. Classification (NCBI taxonomy): domain Bacteria; kingdom Bacillati; phylum Bacillota; class Bacilli; order Lactobacillales; family Streptococcaceae; genus Streptococcus; species Streptococcus sp. HMSC078H03. The sequence goes on along the minus strand of NZ_KV794107.1, from coordinate 32,096 downwards.
GATGACCCTCAAGGCAGACGAATTCACTCTGGTTCGTGCCCAAGCTGAAGCCCAACAACCTAAGAAGAAACAGATTAACGTGGTTAAAAAAGCCAAGAAGACATCTGGCGGTCCTCGTGCCCGTCTAGACCTTCGTGGGAAACGTTACGAAGAAGCTATGCAAGAGCTTGATGCCTTTATTGACCAAGCCCTACTTAATAACATGAGTCAGGTGGACATCATCCACGGTATTGGTACAGGTGTCATCCGTGATGCTGTTACCAAATATCTCCGCCGTCATCGCCATGTTAAAAGTTTTGAATATGCCCCACAAAGTGCTGGTGGTTCCGGATGTACCATTGCAACCTTAGGGTAAAAATAGATAAGAAAGACTGAGACCTTGTGTTCAGTCTTTTTTCATATGTTACCAAAACAAAGAACAAAAAGCCTCCCTTAATCAAGGAAGACTTCTATTTTCTATATCACACTTGTCCACAAGTGCTGAATAATCTGACTAACTGGAAAATTCCAATTAATCAAAAGGCGCAAAACCCAGCTAGATGACAAGACCGTTTGAATGTTATTCATGGGAACAGTCGCAAGAATATTCCCAAACATAGTCAAAGGCACAAGACTCACTAAGGAGGCCAAGACACCACCTACCACTTGGTAACGTCTCTGATCAAGTCGCTCAATTCTCACAAAATGGAAGAAAATCCCAAGAAAGCGCAAACCATAATAAGCCACACAGTAAATAGCAAAATAGGCAACACCTGCATAATAGACTCGGTCAAGCGAAAAGATGTTCTGATCTTTAAAGAAAGCTATACTAGCATCTTTGGTTGGATTGGTATAAGGTATCCAAAGATTGATAGCCTCTCCTAGCGACCGGTAAAAGTAGGCCGCTACACACATGGCAATAATGACTGAAACCACGTAATAAGCTTGCATAAAGAGGCCTCGACGGTAGCCAATGTAGAAATTCCAAGCCACGATAGCTAAGACAAGGAGTCCAATCATGCGTCATCCTCATCGTCATTTGTAGCTGTCGCCTTGACCTTAAGTTGTTCAAGTTGCTTAGCTCTCAACGTTTCCAACTCTTTTTCCATATCTTCAACTTGGATTTCACGTTCCAACTGAGTCGACAAAGAATTGATAGCCATTAGGATAGCAATCGTTTCATTGTCAGCGTTTTTCATCTGCTCTTTGATAATTTTATATTTCTCGTGGGCAACACGCTCAACCTCTTCCATGAATAGGTTATCTTTATCAGTTGTTAGCGTGAGGTTCTTCTCTCCAAAATGAAATTTGTAACGGTTCTTATTTGCCATTTGCTTGTTAGCTGCCAATCAATGGTGGTCACGGATTCGCCACCGCAGCTTCTCCTTATTTTATTGCTTTTATATCGCCATTTTTTAGCAAGATTCAGACACTTACTCTGAGGCGTGTTCGACACTTAAATGCCAACCTATTTCTTCTAATTGTGGAAAAAAGAGCAGGGTTAGGCATTCTCTTTTTAATCATTATATCCTAAATTTTAACTTTCGTAAATTTTAGACTTTGCACTTCTCTAGAAAAATAATTTTCAGGGATTCCGAGTCTGTAAAATATCTACCAATTCTCCTTTTTTGTGCTAAAATAGATTTCATGGGCACAATCGTATTAAAAATGACAGCAGAGCAGATTTCGACACTCCAGAAGGACCTAGCAAGCTATGCGACTGCGACTAAAAATCCTTATGCAAGTTTTTCAGCCAAGGTCGATGGAATAAGTGTCATCGCCTATACTTCAGGAAAGGTAACTTTCCAAGGTGCTAAACCAGAAATCCTAGCTAGCCGTTTTGGATACCAAGCTAAACCTAAGCATTCACCTGATGGGCAAAACCTAGCCCTAATTGGATCAGACGAAGTCGGAAATGGCTCCTATTTTGGTGGTCTAGCTGTTGTAGCTAGTCTAGTTACCCCAGCTGACCATGCCTTTTTGAAATCTCTAGGAGTTGATGATTCTAAAAATCTTAACGATATCAAGATTCGTCAGATTGCACCTATTTTGGAGGAGAAAATTCCTCACAAAGCACTCCTTCTTTCGCCTAGAAAGTACAATGAAGTGGTTGGAGACGGTAAGAGTCATAATGCTGTGTCCGTTAAAGTAGCCCTCCATAATCAGGCTATCTTCCTATTGTTACAATCAGGTGCTAAACCAGATAAAATTGTCATTGATGCCTTCACCAGTGAGAAAAATTATCAAAAATACCTCAAGAATGAACGTAATCGCTTTGACTTTCCTATTACTTTAGAAGAAAAAGCCGAAGGTAAATACCTAGCTGTTGCGGTGAGTTCTATCATCGCTCGCAATCTCTTCCTGGAAAATCTGGACAAACTCAGCCAAGAGGTTGGCTACACCCTTCCTTCAGGTGCTGGTGCTAAATCTGACCAGGTCGCAACTAAGCTTCTTCAAGCCTACGGAGATCAGGCTCTCCAAGCTACTGCTAAATATCATTTCGCCAATACCAAAAAAGCCTACCAACGCTTAAAATAACCCTGAAAGGCCTTAACTATGAAAAACAAATGGACCCAATACTTCCTCATTTTACTTCGTGAATGGGGACTCTTTATCCTCTTTATCACATTTTTCCTTTTGACTCGCCTCTTCCTTTGGCTCCCTGTCCAGGTTGACGGCCACTCAATGGATCCTACTCTAGCCAATAATCAACGTGTTATCGTTTTGAAACACACATCCATTGAACGCTTCGATATTGTCGTTGCCAAGGAAGTCGAAGACGGTAAGACAAAACAAATCGTCAAACGTATCATCGGTATGCCAGGTGATACCATTACCTATCAAAATGATAAACTTACTGTCAACGGTAAAGAAGTCAAGGAAGAATACCTCAAAGAATTCCAAGCTGCCTTTGCCAAGGATAAGCTACAAAAAGAATATGCTTACAACGATGACAAGAGCAAGAGTGGCTACTTCCAACAACTAGCTAAGGATGCCAAGGCCTTTACAACCAATGCTGATGGTAACACGACCTTCTCTGTCACTGTTCCTGAAGGTAAATATTTCCTACTTGGAGACAACCGTATTGTTTCCAAAGATAGTCGAGTAGTTGGTTACTTTGACAAGAGTGCTCTTGTAGGGGAAGTTAAATTCCGCTTCTGGCCACTTAATAAAATTGGTACCGTTGAGGACAACTAAAAACACTAAATAAGATAAGGTTGGGGAAACCCAGCCTTATTATGTATCTAGGAAAAACACATGCAAGAATTTTATTTTTCAGGAACTATCGAACGCGTCATTTTCGAAAACACTAGTAATTTTTTTCGTATCTTACTCTTAGAGATTGACGAAACGGACAGTGATTTTGAAGACTACGAAATCATTGTCACAGGAACTATGGGGGATGTCATGGAGGGTGAAGACTATACCTTCTGGGGCCAACTAACCAATCACCCTAAATATGGGGAACAGCTACAAATGACCCGCTACGAGCGTTCAAAACCTTCTGCCAGCGGTCTTATCAAATATTTTGCCAGCGACAATTTCAAAGGAATCGGTAAGAAAACGGCCGAGCGTATTGTCGAAATTTACGGAGAAGACCCTATTGACAAGATTCTCGAGGATCCTAGCGAGTTAGAGCAGATTCCTAACCTTTCAAAGGTAAACCGAGAAGCCTTCGTTGCAAAGTTAAAAATCAACTATGGAACCGAGCAAATCTTGTCCAAACTTTCCAACTATGGACTCACACCAAAAGCTGCCTCACAAATTTTCAACCAATATAAGGAAGAATCGCTCAACCTTATCGAAGAACACCCTTATCTCTTGGTAGAGGAAGTTCAAGGAATCGGATTTAAAATAGCTGACCAACTAGCCGAACGCTTAGGAATTGCTAGTGATGCTCCTGAGCGTTTACGAGCTGCCTTGATTCATTGTCTGCTAGAAGCCAGTATGGAAGAAGGCGACACCTACATCGAAGCCAAAGCTTTGCTCGAACGAACTATCATCCTTTTGGAAAGTGCTCGTCAGATTGAACTTGACCCTGCCTTGGTCGCTAAGGAATTAACCAATCTCATCCAAGAGGATAAAGTGCAAAATATAGAAACTAAAATCTTTGATAATACCCTATATTTTGCGGAACAGGGTATCTATACCCACCTAACTCGTATCATAAAAGACCAACCTGACATCAGTGCAGAGGACAAAATCCAAGCAAGTCTTGAAGAGGTGGAAGAGGAGCTTGGTATTACTTATGATAAGGTTCAAAAAGATGCCATTATCAAAGCCCTACAAAGCAAGGTCTTCATCCTGACAGGTGGTCCCGGGACAGGTAAAACCACCGTTATTAACGGAATCATTAAAACTTATGCCGACCTTCATGGTCTAGATCTCAAGAAGTCTGATTTGCCTATTATTTTAGCGGCACCAACAGGTCGGGCTGCTCGTCGGATGAACGAACTCACCCAACTCCCTAGCGCCACTATCCATAGACATTTGGGACTCAATAGCGAAGACGATTTCAAGACCTTAGAGGACTATCTCGATTGCGACTTGATTATCATCGATGAGTTTTCTATGGTTGATACTTGGTTGGCCAATCAACTCTTTGAAAGTATCTCTGATTCAACCCAAGTCATCATTGTGGGTGACCAAGACCAACTGCCTTCCGTAGGTCCTGGCCAGGTCTTGGCTGACCTTTTGCAGATTGATGACTTGCCTAAGGTTTCTCTGACCAAAATTTTCAGACAATCCGAGGATTCCACCATCGTTACTTTAGCTAGTCAGATGCGCCAAGGCCAACTCCCCGCTGATTTCACAGAGAAAAAGGCTGACCGCTCTTACTTTGAGGCCAATGCCAACCATATTCCACAGATGGTTCCTAAAATTGTCTCTGCCGCTATAAAGAGCGGGATTTCTGCTCAGGATGTTCAGATTCTAGCTCCCATGTACCGAGGACAGGCTGGTATTAACAATCTCAACACCATTATGCAGGACCTACTTAATCCTCAAGAAAAGGCCAATCAGTTTGCCTTTAATGACATTTTCTTCCGTAAGAACGACAAAATTCTCCATCTGGTCAACGATACCGAACTCAATGTCTTCAATGGCGACATCGGCATCATTACTGATCTCATCCCTGGTAAATATACTGAAAGCAAGCAGGACGAAATTTACATGTCCTTCGATGGCAATGAGGTTATCTATCCTCGTAACGAATGGAATAAGATTACTCTGGCCTATGCCATGTCAATCCACAAATCCCAAGGGAGTGAGTTCCCAGTCGTTATCCTTCCCATCACACGCCAAAGTGGACGTATGCTACAACGTAACCTCATCTACACCGCCATCACACGTGCCAAGAGTAAGCTAGTCATGTTAGGAGAAATCGCAGCCTTTGATTATGCCGTTCGCAACGAGGGGGCTAAACGAAATACTTTTCTCATCCAACGTTTTGAACAAACTTATACACAAGCTGTTGATAAGTCTGTCGAAAAGATTGTTAAAAACGAGGCAACAGGCGCCTCCAATCAAACAAAAACGAAAAACAACGGCCCCTCAGAAACCCTTGAAAACAAAGACTTTTCGGAAAATATCAATCCATCCCAAGATCTTGTTAACACTTATTCACAGCCTGTGGATAAGTCTGTTAACAAACCTGTGCAAACAGAAGAAAACTATCGTTTAACTGAAGAAAATTGGGCAACTATAGATCCAATGATTGGTCTCAGTGAAGACGATATTGCTGCCTTTTTTAACAACAACTAAAAAAGACTTGGAAAACGACTCACTAAGAGCAACTCCAAGTCTTTTCATTTGCTAAAATACGAAACGAATCAGGGCCATAGATATTATACCAACGATTACTGCATAGAGCAGATTTTTGCTCTTAAAGGCTACAATTACCGTTGGCACAGTAGCCAGGATTTCCATCCACTTAAACTGTGGCAAGTGACCAATCTTCTCAGTCGTGAGACTAGAGAGAATCAGAGCAAAGAGGATAGAAACTGGTAAATAGTGCAAAAATCGAACAACGATATCTGGAAGCCCCTTGTATTTCACTAAAACAAAGGGAAGCACACGAGGAACCCAGCTGACCACAAACCCAAGTAGAATAGCAATGAGAATAAACTTATTGACGGCCATCACACATCACCCCCACACTACATCCAACCAAAGTAGCCACTAAAACAGCCAAAGATTCCGACAAGATGACACTAAAGCTCAGATAAGCCACAGCAATAGATAGTAAAATCAAGAGTAGCTTACGCACTCCTTCCCCTAACAAGACATCAATCTGACTACTTAACAAACCAATAAACATGGCAATCAAAGCAAAATCCAAACCAAATAGCTCAGGATTAGGAATCATGGAACCAATCAAACAACCAACAACTGATGATACAATCCAAACCAGATAGCTAAAAATATTGTTACCATGCATCCAGTTAGCAGGAATATCTTTATGATGCACATATTCTCCCAACAAGACACCATAACTTTCATCCGTAATCAGACTACCAATTCCCAGCTGATTCCAAAGGCTTGTTTTTGTAAAAATCGTCGTTGCATGTAAACTCATCAACATGTTACGCAAATTAACCAAGAAAACAGTCAAGGTTAACTCACCTAGACCAGCTCCTGCAACTACTAAGGCACACATGGCAAACTGGGCCGAGCCACCATATACTAAGGCACACATGAGGCCAACCTCAAGGGCTGATAGACCCGAAGCTGCTGCTACAACACCAAAGGCTAGACCAATAGCTACATAGCCTAAAGCTGTCGGTACCGCGGCTTTTACACCTAAACGAAAGTCAGACACACTCAATTCCTTTCTAAAGGAACCTCTTACCAAACTAGTAAGAGGTTCTTCTTATTCTTCAAATCCTGCAAAGGCTAGACTTGGTTTTGCATTCAAGTCCAACTCAGCAAAATGTTTTTGATCACATTCAATAGCGGCTGCTAGAGCAATCATGCCAGCATTGTCACCACAAAGACGTAAAGGCGGAATAACCACATCTACATCTGTGATTTCTTCAGCCAAACGTTCACGTAAGCCTTGATTAGCTGCCACACCACCTGCAACAACAAGTGTCTTGACAGGATAACGCTCCAAGGCTTTCTTAGTCTTAGCTAGGAGAATATCCAACACAGCAGCTTGGAAAGAAGCACAAAGGTCTTCTTTAATTAGGACGTCACCCTTTTGCTCTGCATTATGGTGCAAATTAATGAAGGCTGACTTCAAGCCTGAAAATGAAAACTCCAAGTGGTCTTCCTTAATCATAGCACGTGGAAAATCATAAACATCTTTCCCTTTATGAGCTAACTCATCAATTTCACGCCCGGCTGGGTAGGTCAACCCCATCACACGCCCGACCTTGTCATAGGCCTCACCAACTGCATCATCACGTGTCTCACCAACAATCTTGTAATTCCCCGGTTCTGACACATAAACCAACTCTGTGTGTCCCCCAGACACCAAAAGTGCTAAGAGGGGATATTCCAATTCTTGAACCTCACGCGCTGCCATAAGATGCCCAGCCATATGGTTAACTGGAATCAAAGGCAACCCATGTGCCCAAGCGAAGGCCTTAGCCGCTGCCATCCCGACCAAGAGCGCCCCGACCAAACCAGGACCATAGGTTACTGCTACAGCATCTAGTTGTTCAGCAGTAATTCCCGCCTCAGAAAGGGCATCTTTAATGCAAAGAGTCACCACTTCCACATGGTGACGACTAGCCACCTCAGGAACAACACCACCAAAACGTTTATGGCTTTCCACCTGACTGGCAATAATATTACTTAAAAGTTCTTTCTCATTTTTCAAAACGGCAACTGAAGTCTCATCACATGAGCTCTCCACTGCCAAAATATATCTATCTGCCATTAGACTTCCTCTCGCCTCATGATAACTGCATCTTCTTGAGGCTCATGATAATAATTTTTCCGAATTCCTAGACTTTCAAAACCAAATTTTCTATAAAGTGCCTGAGCGACTTGATTTGAAGCCCTCACTTCTAGGAATATAGGTTCACTACGCTCTTCCAAATGCTTCATCAGCTGACTAGCATAACCACGCCCCTGGTAAGCTTTTAAAATGGCGATATTGGTCACCTCAAGCTCACCCACCAAATTTTGAAGGGCTAAAAAACCAACAACTTCTTCCTGATTATAAACATAGAAATACTCCGTAGTATCCAAAGCCAAGTCTGCTACCACTTGTTCTATCGTCCACGGAGATTTGTCATAAACATCCGACAAAATCTGATAAATCAGTTGAGCTTGCTCTTGGCTACTCAATCTAGACACGCTTGATGTAGTTGTCACGGTTAGTCTCCTCATGTGTCTTAAGCCAATTCTCTTCCGCCTCAACCCGCTTCAAGTAATGTGGAACAAAAGCATCCACATCAACAGAAGGCAAGGACAATCCTAAACGACCAATTAACTGGGCTGACGGAAGACTTGACAAGATAGTTGCTTCTGGAAGGCTTTCTTTAATCTGATCCACAAAATTAGCCACTTCACCGACAAATGTCACCTTTTCAAAAGTTTTAGCTTGCTCCAGAACATCTACAAAAGCTGCATGGCAATCTGGGACGAGGGCCTGACCATTTTCATAAAAACCAACGTAAACATTATTACGACGAGCATCCATGATAGGAATCACAACACCGTCAACTGTAAGGTCTGTCAGTGCCTGTAGACTTGAAACTCCCACCAAATCAATGTCGAGGGCATAGGCTAAAGTCTTAGCTGTTGCGACAGCCACACGAAGCCCTGTGTAAGAACCAGGACCCTGTGCAACCACAATACGTTCTAAATCAGACGGTTGCCAGCCTGCCTGAGCAACTAAAAAATCAATGGTTGGCATTAGACTAATACTGTGGTTCTTTTTTACTGTGACAGTTGACTCTGCCACTAGTTTCTCATCTTCTAACAAGGCTACTGATAAAGCTGTGCTAGAAGTATCAAATGCTAATATTTTCATCTTTTTTCCTTGTTTCCTTTTATGCTTTTCTATTATAACACAAGTCACTGTTTCCCAGAAACGAACATTTTCCAACTTTTTCCGCCATTTTCTTTATCTAGCCCTTATCTTATGGTACAATAATAGTAATTGTTAAACGAATCAAGGCTACTAGCTATTACTCATAAAGTGAATATCATAACGTCAAGTAAATCATAGAAAGATTAACTTGACCGGTTTTTTTATAGAATGGCAGAGCCTTTTGGAAAGAAAGGAAAACCATGATTTATAAAGTCTTTTACCAAGAAACTAAAGAGCGTAATCCACGCCGTGAACAGACAAAATCACTCTACCTAGATATCGATGCAGAAACTGAACTTGAGGGACGTATCCAAGCTCGTCAAATCATCGAAAAAAACACTGCCTATAACATCGAATTCATCGAGCTCCTCTCAGAAAAAGCCCTTGAATACGAAAAAGAAACAGGCGTTTTTGAAGTAACGGAGTTCTAAGACCATGGCATCAAAAATCAATCTAAAACCTGAAGAAGTTGGGGTTTATGCGATTGGTGGTTTGGGGGAAATCGGTAAAAATACCTATGGTATTGAATACCAAGATGAGATTATCATCGTCGATGCGGGTATTAAATTCCCCGAGGATGATCTTCTCGGAATCGACTATGTTATCCCGGACTATTCTTACATCGTTGAAAACGTTGATCGTGTAAAGGCACTTGTCATTACCCACGGTCACGAAGACCATATTGGTGGGATCCCCTTCCTTCTTAAACAGGCAAATATCCCAATTTATGCAGGACCACTTGCTCTTGCTCTTATCAAAGGAAAATTGGAAGAACACGGACTACTTCGTGACGCACAACTCTATGAAATTAATGCTAATACAGAGCTTACTTTCAAAAATATGAGCGTGACCTTCTTCCGCACTACTCACTCAATTCCAGAACCTCTCGGTATTGTCATCCATACACCTCAAGGTAAAATTGTGTGTACCGGTGACTTTAAGTTTGACTTCACCCCAGTAGGTGAGCCAGCAGACCTTCACCGTATGGCTGCACTTGGTGAAGAAGGCGTTCTTTGCCTCCTCTCAGACTCAACCAATGCTGAAGTACCAACTTTCACAAATTCCGAGAAGGTCGTTGGTCAATCCATCATGAAAATTATTGAAGGCATCCACGGACGTATTATCTTCGCCTCATTTGCCTCAAACATTTTCCGTCTGCAACAAGCTGCCGAAGCCGCTGTAAAAACTGGACGTAAGATTGTTGTCTTCGGACGTTCTATGGAAAAAGCCATCGTCAATGGGGTTGAACTAGGCTACATCAAAGTTCCAAAAGGAACTATCATTGACCCTAGTGAGATGAAAAACTACCATGCCAGTGAGATTCTTATCATGTGTACCGGTTCTCAAGGAGAGCCTATGGCAGCCCTTGCACGTATCGCTAACGGGATGCACCGCCAAGTGACACTGCAACCTGGTGACACTGTTATCTTCTCATCTAGCCCTATCCCAGGAAATACAACTAGTGTTAACCGCTTGATTAATACTATTCAAGAAGCTGGCGTCGATGTTATCCACGGTAAAATCAACAATATCCATACCTCTGGACACGGTGGTCAACAAGAGCAAAAACTCATGCTTCGTTTGATCAAACCAAAATTCTTTATGCCTGTTCACGGTGAATACCGCATGCAGAAAGTCCACGCAGGCCTTGCTGTTGATTGTGGTGTTCCAAAAGATAATATCTTTATCATGGAAAATGGTGATGTCTTAGCCCTAACAAAAGACTCTGCGCGTCGTGCAGGTCACTTCAATGCTCAAGATATCTATGTTGATGGTAATGGTATTGGGGATATCGGAGCTGCCGTTCTTCGTGACCGTCGTGATCTCTCTGAAGATGGTGTCGTACTTGCCGTAGCAACTGTCGACTTCAAGTCTAAGATGATTCTAGCTGGCCCAGACATCCTCAGTCGTGGCTTCATCTACATGCGTGAATCTGGCGATCTTATCCGCGAAAGCCAACGCATTCTATTCAATGCTATTCGTATCGCTCTTAAGAATAAGGATGCTAGCATCCAATCCGTTAACGGAGCTATCGTCAATGCTTTACGTCCATTCTTGTATGAAAAAACAGAACGTGAACCAATCATTATTCCAATGATTCTCACACCTGATAAATAAAAAAATGGTAGCTATCTAGCTACCATTTTTTAAGTTTAAATCCAGTCTGAGCACAACTCTTCCAGCAAGAAAAAAAGCGCTATAAGCGCTTTTTTTCATTTTATGCACCTGGATAAATGTAAGATACTGAACCTGGTGTAGTTGAGTTTTGTGGGTCAAACCAACCACGATAGTTATTGATTTGTTGCTGGTTGTTATAGTTTGACTCCAAGATCTGAATTTGACCATCTTGACCAACTTCTGTTACATAACCAACGTGACCATAGCCACCATCAGTCCAACATACAATTGATCCTGTCACAGGTGTTGAACCTACAGCATAACCTTGGCTAGCAGCGCTTCCTGCCCAATCGCCACCATTACCCCACCAGTTACTTGCCCATGGAGCAACTTCCTTAACACCCCATGTACATTGACCAACTGGATAACGATTCCAAGTAGCATCTGAATCAGTAGCTGCTACCTCTGAAGAAGAAGCTTCTGTTGTTTCCTCAACTGCTGTCGTAGCACCTGAAACTTCCAAGCTTCCACCAGGAACAATTGTTGACCAAATAGTCATGCCATTTTCAGCTGCCAATTGATAAGGATCTACCCCATACTGACTAGCAATTCCGAAGAATGAATCTCCATTTTGAACTGTATAAGTATCAGCATTAACTGTTTGTGCGACTGTAAGACCGAGCAATAATGCACTTGAGGCTGCTGCCAAAGCGGCTTTTTTTGTAGTTTTCATATTTCCCCCTGAATAAGATTAATATAAAATTAGTTTAACACTCTCATATTTTAATGCGATTAAGGGGGAATAAAGAAATATGACAAAAGAAAACAGCTCAGTTAAAACTACGTAATTTGTCCAAGAACTTAATAAATTAAAAAGAAAAAGAAAACCAGGTATAACCTGATTTTCAAATTTAATTTCTTAATAAATGTCCAAGTAGTTATCAATTTCCCATTGTGAAACAAAGGTAGCATAACTTGCCCATTCCATACGTTTCGCATCAAGGAAGTTTGTATAGATATGATTACCCAAAGCTTGACGAACCACTTCATCTGTTTCCAATGCTTTAAGAGCGTTACGAAGTGTTGATGGCAAATCAATAATACCAGCCTCTTTACGTTCTTCAGGAGACATTGAGTAAATGTTTGTTTCAACTGGATCTGGAGCATCAATCTTGTTGATAATACCATCAAGACCTGCTTCCAAAAGTACAGCAACTGCCAAGTATGGGTTTGCCATTGGGTCTACTGAACGCAATTCCAAACGTGTACCCATACCACGAGACGCAGGAACTCGAATCAATGGTGAACGGTTGCTACCTGCCCATGCAATATATACAGGAGCTTCGTATCCAGGAACCAAACGTTTGTAAGAGTTAACTGTTGGGTTAATAATTGCAGTATAGTTGTATGCATGTTTCATCAAACCACCAAGGAAGTAGTAAGCATCTTGAGACAATTGCATACCATGTGGATCCTCTGGATCAAAGAATGCATTTCCTTCTTCAGTGAAGAGAGACATGTTACAGTGCATACCGCTACCAGCAATACCATATTTAGGTTTCGCCATAAATGTCGCATAAAGACCATGTTTACGAGCGATTGTCTTAACAACCAATTTGAAAATTTGGATATTATCACAAGCCTTCAAAACATCTGTATACTTGAAGTCGATTTCATGTTGACCAACAGCCACTTCGTGGTGAGATGCTTCAACATCGAATCCCATTTCTGTCAACACATTAACGATTTCACGACGTGTGTTATCTGCAAGGTCAGTTGGTGCAAGGTCAAAATAACCACCTTTATCGTTAACTTCAAGTGTAGGATTACCTTGTTCATCTAATTTGAAAAGGAAGAATTCTGGTTCTGGTCCAAGGTTAAATGATTTATAACCAACTTCTTCCATATGACGCAAAGCCTTTTTCAAGTTACCACGAGGGTCACCAGCAAATGGTTCACCCGCAGAGGTATAGATATCACAAATAAGACCAGCTACTGCACCATTTTCATTACCCCAAGGGAAAACTGTCCACGTATCAAGATCTGGGTAAAGATACATATCAGATTCGTTGATACGAACAAATCCCTCGATTGATGAACCATCAAACATAGCTTTATTTGAAAGTACCTTATCCAACTGTTCATCTGTCGCAGGAATTTCAACGTTCTTCATAACACCAAGAATATCAGAGAACATTAAACGCAAGAAAGTAACATTCTTCTCTTTGACTTCGCGACGAATATCAGCTGCTGTGATTGCCATAATAGGGGTCTCCTTTATAAAAACCAAAAATAAAAGTTCAAAGCGTAATTAGATACGCAAGTTACCAAATTGTTGTGACGGGGTCGTAAAACGGCCTTGCTGAAGGAGTTCATCATGCAAGATACGTCGAACGTCCGCATCTGTTAAAGCCACTTGTTTTTGTTGGGCACGAACTTCACGTTCTTCGTACTCATGCTTAATCGCTGCAATATTGTAACCATCATCCAAAAAATCTTTGATTTCCAATAAACGATCCATATCATTTAATGAGTACATCCGACGATTTCCAGCTGTACGTTCAGGTTGAATTAAACCTTGATCTTCATAGTAACGAATTTGACGAGCGGTTAAATCCGTCAACTTCATAACTGTTCCAATCGGAAAAACAGCTAGAGAACGCCTTAATTCTTTCTCTCTTGCCATGATCATCCTCCTTTCCTAACAATTATATTCTGAATATTTCTACATGTCAACAGTTTATGTCACTTTTTCTTACACAATAAGCAATTACCGAACATTACATTGTATATTCGCTCTAATTTAAGGATTTTATCGAAAAATTATAAAAAATAGAGTCCAATAGAACCCTATCATTCTTATTTTAAATGTTTAAGTAGCCAATCATAATCATAATTGACAAGGATTGCTATAAAGACTCCACAGAAAGTTTCAAAGACTCTAGCAATAACATAAGTAAAAGTATTATCAGGCGGAATAGACAAGGTAATAATCAAAAGTGCAGCCACCCCTCCAATAACACCAGAAGAATTATTAAAAGACACATTAATGACAATCGTTAACATTGTCAAAATTGGAACCAATAGCAAGGTCACCCAAACTGAATGATGAAACCACATATTCACAAAGTAAAATAATAGCGACAAAAGACCTCCAACCGTATTCGCAAAAATACGTGATTTACCAAACTGAATACTTCTATCAAAGTTTTCTCGAAGACTAAAGACTGCTGTCAAACAACCAATCTGAAGCCCTTCCCAACCTAAAGCAGAAAAAAGACCTAAAACAAGAAAGACAGCAAGCCCCGTCTTAAGTGTACGCATACCAAATTTAAATTTTTTCGGTTCAAATTTCAATCCCATTTTACTATTTTAACATGATTATAAAGCTTTTGGCTACTTATACAGTATATTACTGCAAAGTTCAAACAAATAATCGTCAATTTTTAGAGAGAAACTTACTTTCCAATAATAGTTTTAGCCTCTATCAAACACCCAATGAGATGACACAAAAAAGAGTTGGTTTCCCAACTCTTATCATTCTAATAGACTTATTTATCAGTAAGTGCAGCCAATCCTGGAAGTTCTTTACCTTCAAGAAGTTCCATAGAAGCACCACCACCAGTAGAGATCCATGAGAATTTATCTGCACGACCAAGGTTGATAGCTGCGGCAGCTGAATCACCACCACCGATGATTGATTTAACGCCTGGTTGTTTCACGATAGCGTCCATCACACCGATTGTACCAGCTTGGAAGTCAGGGTTTTCAAATACACCCATAGGTCCGTTCCATACAACTGTTTTCGCACCAGTCAAGGCTTTATCGAATTCAGCAATTGATTTAGGACCGATATCCAAACCAAGGAAACCTGGGTCTACTGCTTCACCTTCAGTGTCTTTCACTTCAGTGTAGTCAGCAAATGCATTAGCTTCTTTTGAGTCAACTGGCAAGATCAATTTACCGTTTGATTTTTCAAGAAGAGCTTTAGCAACATCAAGTTTATCTTCTTCTACAAGTGAGTTACCGATTTCGATACCTTGTGCTTTGTAGAACGTGTAAGTCATACCACCACCGATAAGAACTTTATCAGCTTTTGCAAGAAGGTTTTCGATAACACCAATCTTATCAGATACTTTAGAACCACCAAGGATAGCTACGAATGGACGTTCTGGAGTTTCAACTGCTTCTTTAATGTAAGCAATTTCGTTTTCAAGAAGGAAACCAGCAACAGCTTTGTCAACATTTGCTGAGATACCAACGTTAGATGCGTGTGCACGGTGAGCTGTACCGAATGCATCGTTTACGAAGATACCATCTCCAAGTGATGCCCAGTATTTACCAAGTTCAGGATCGTTTTTAGATTCTTTCTTGCCATCAACATCTTCAAAACGAGTGTTTTCAACCAAGAGAACTTGTCCATCTTCAAGAGCGTTGACAGCTGCTTCCAATTCAGCACCACGTGTAACGCCTGGGATAAATTTAACGTCTTGACCCAATTTAGTAGCCAAGTCAGCAGCTACAGGAGCAAGTGATTTACCTTCCTTATCAGCTTCTTCTTTTACACGTCCAAGGTGAGAGAAGAGGATTGCGCGTCCACCTTGTTCAAGAATGTACTTGATAGTTGGAAGAGCAGCAGTGATACGGTTATCGTTAGTGATCACACCATCTTTTACAGGTACGTTGAAGTCAACACGAACGAGAACTTTTTTCCCTTTCAAGTCAACATCTTTAACAGTCAATTTAGCCATTTGATCAGACTCCTTAATTTTTTAATACGTTTTCATTATATCACAAAATGCATAAAAGAGATAGCAAAATCAGAAGGATTTCTAGCTTATTGCCAGTATAATACATTTATCATATAATCAAAATAGAAAGATAGAAAAGCTATGAAAAAACAACTAAACGAGAGTCAGAAACAAGCTGACTATGATCTAAATGTAATCCTCATTCTTACCCTTGTTCCTCTTCTCCTCTTTCTTACTTTTAAAGCAACTCTTTTTTCCTACACTACCCAAACCTCAGTACCGCTATGGCTTCGATTAATCTTATTAGCTAGTTGTCAATTTACCATTGCAGGCTTGGGAACCGGTACTGTTATGCTTTATCGTAAAGAATCTTTCAGACACTTTGGATTAATCACCAAAAATCTAGTTCCTACCCTTTTTCAATCTCCTCTTATAGCCTTACCACTTATCATATTTAAAGGACTTACTCATCAGATTCATTCCTATCTACCGCTTCAATCAATACAATTAACAAAAGAAGTAATGAGACAATCATTTCCTAGTAATATCCTGGCATACCTATTCATCTGTCTTATTTGGGGATTCTGGGAAGGATTTAACTATGTAGTCATCGCTGAAAAGATACGCATACGTTTTCCATCTCCTTACACTTGGTTAGATAGTGGGGCAATAACTTGTGCGATTTTTTGCCTCCTTATCCATGGAATTATTGGTTTTGATATCTATACCCTATTTGAATCACTTACCGTTTTTATACTTATTTATGGTATGCTAGCCATACAAAAACATAATAAAAACGCCTGGGGTTGTGTCATGCTCTTTCTACTTATTTGGAATGCCTTCTAGCTTATTCATAAATCACAATACTACTGAGATTATAACAGCCAATTTATACGGCTGTTTTATTATTTTGAGAAATAAAAAAAGAGCCGAAGCTCTTCTTTTTATACAATTGAATTATTTAGCAATTTTTGCGAAGTATTCAAGAGTACGAACAAGTTGTGAAGTGTAAGACATTTCGTTGTCATACCATGAAACAACTTTAACCAATTGTTTACCGTCAACGTCAAGAACTTTAGTTTGAGTTGCGTCAAACAATGAACCGAATGACATACCTACGATATCAGAAGATACGATTGGATCTTCAGTGTATCCGTATGATTCGTTAGAAGCTTCTTTCATAGCTGCGTTTACTTCATCAACAGTAACGTTCTTGTCAAGAACTGCTACCAATTCAGTTACTGAACCAGTTGGAACAGGAACACGTTGAGCAGCTCCGTCCAATTTACCGTTCAATTCAGGGATAACCAAACCGATTGCTTTAGCAGCACCAGTTGAGTTAGGAACGATGTTAGCTGCAGCAGCACGAGCACGGCGAAGGTCACCTTTACGGTGTGGTCCGTCAAGAACCATTTGGTCACCAGTGTAAGCGTGGATAGTAGTCATCAAACCTTCAACGATACCGAAGTTGTCATGAAGAGCTTTAGCCATTGGAGCCAAACAGTTTGTAGTACATGAAGCACCTGAGATAACTGTTTCAGTACCATCAAGAATATCGTGGTTAGTGTTAAATACGACTGTTTTAACATCTGATCCACCAGGAGCAGTGATAACAACTTTCTTAGCACCACCAGCATGCAAGTGTTTTTCAGCAGCTGCTTTAGTAGCAAAGAAACCAGTTGCTTCAAGAACGATTTCTACACCGTCGTTAGCCCAGTCAATTTGTTCTGGGTCACGTTCAGCAGAAACTTTAACGAATTTACCGTTAACTTCAAATCCACCATCTTTAACTTCAACAGTACCGTCGAAACGACCTTGAGTTGTGTCGTATTTCAACAAGTGTGCAAGCATAACTGGATCTGTAAGGTCGTTGATGCGTGTAACTTCAACACCTTCTACGTTTTGGATACGACGGAAAGCAAGACGACCGATACGACCGAAACCGTTAATACCAACTTTAACTACCATTAGTGATTTCCTCCTTATGAAAATCAAATAAATATAATTTTGAGAGCAAGCTCTCCCTATTGTGAAAAGATTAACTTGAACGCTTTCAATTCAACCTTTCAACAGTCATATTATATAATTTTTTTCAAAAAATTGCAAATAGAAAAGGCACTTACTTTCATAAGTACCCTAACTTTATAAGTTCTAATTAAGCTTCACCAGAATTTTTCTTGATGATTTCTTCTTGAACTGATTTAGGAACATCTTCATAGTGGTCAAATACCATCATGAATGTACCACGACCTTGAGTTGCAGAACGAAGTGTTGTTGCATAACCGAACATTTCAGCAAGTGGAACATATGCACGAACGATTTGGCTGTTACCGTGTGCTTCCATACCATCAACACGTCCACGACGAGCTGTAACGTGACCCATAACATCACCAAGGTTTTCTTCAGGAACAGTGATTGTTACAAGCATCATTGGTTCAAGAATAGTTGGTTGTGCAGTCTTAGCAGCTTCTTTAAGTGCAAGAGATGCAGCGATCTTGAAGGCAGTTTCAGATGAATCGACATCGTGGTATGAACCATCGTAAAGTTTAGCTTTGATGTCAACCATTGGGTATCCAGCAAGGACACCGTTAGCCATAGATTCTTCCAATCCTTTTTCTACTGCAGGGATGAATTCACGTGGAACCACACCACCGACGATAGCATTTTCGAATTCGAAACCTTTACCTTCTTCATTTGGAGTAAATTCAATCCAAACATCACCAAACTGACCTTTACCACCAGATTGACGTTTGAAGAATCCACGTGCTTGTGTTCCAGCACGGAATGTTTCACGGTAAGATACTTGTGGAGCACCAACGTTTGCTTCAACTTTGTGTTCACGTTTCAAACGGTCAACAAGGACATCAAGGTGAAGTTCACCCATACCAGAGATAACTGTTTCACCAGTTTCAGGGTTAGTTTCAACACGGAATGTTGGATCTTCTTCAGCAAGTTTTTGAAGACCGATACCCATCTTATCTTGGTCAGCTTTAGTCTTAGGCTCAACCATCAATTGGATAACTGGTTCTGGAACTTCGATTGACTCAAGAATAACTTTAGCTTTTTCATCAGTCAATGAGTCACCAGTTGTAGTATCTTTCAAACCGATAGCAGCAGCGATATCACCAGCGTATACTTGTTCAATTTCTTGACGGCTGTTAGCGTGCATTTGAAGGATACGTCCGATACGTTCACGTTTACCTTTAGATGTGTTCATTACATATGAACCTGATTGAAGGATACCTGAGTAAACACGGATAAATGTCAAACGACCTACAAATGGGTCAGTCATAATCTTGAAGGCAAGAGCTGCAAATGGCTCATCATCAGATGCTGGACGAGTTTCTTCTTCGTCTGTATCTGGGTTGATACCTTTGATTGCAGGGATATCAAGTGGGCTTGGAAGGTAATCGATAACCGCATCAAGCATCAATTGAACACCTTTGTTCTTGAAGGCAGAACCACAAAGAACTGGGAAGAATTCAACGTTGATTGTTGCACGACGGATAGCTGCTTTCAATTCCTCGTTAGTGATTTCTTCACCTTCAAGGTATTTCATCATCAAATCTTCGTCAGTTTCAGCAACTGCTTCGATCAATTTTTCACGGTATTCGTTTGCTTGATCAACGTAATCAGCTGGAATATCTTCTTCAAGAATATCTGTACCAAGGTCATTAGTATAGATTTCAGCTTTCATTTTAATCAAGTCAATGATACCACGGAAATCATCTTCAGCACCGATTGGCAATTGGATTGGGTGTGCGTTTGCTTGAAGACGATCGTGAAGTGTGCTTACTGAGTAAAGGAAGTCTGCACCGATTTTATCCATTTTGTTGGCAAATACGATACGTGGAACACCATACTCAGTTGCTTGACGCCAAACTGTTTCAGTTTGAGGTTCTACACCTGATTGTGAGTCAAGAACGGTTACGGCACCATCCAATACACGGAGTGAACGTTGTACTTCGATTGTGAAGTCCACGTGTCCTGGTGTATCGATGATGTTAACGCGGTGACCATCCCATTGTGCTGTTGTAGCGGCAGATGTGATTGTGATACCACGCTCTTGTTCTTGCTCCATCCAGTCCATTTGTGATGCACCTTCGTGAGTTTCACCGATTTTGTGGATTTTACCAGTGTAGTAAAGGATACGCTCTGTTGTAGTTGTTTTACCGGCATCGACGTGGGCCATGATACCGATATTACGAGTTTTTGCAAGTGAAAATTCGCGTGCCATTAGGTTTATTCTCCTATAAATATTTTAGTTTACTTATTTATTATAACATTATTGTCAAAAAACGGATAGGCAGGACCTACCCGTTTTTTCACTAATATTTAACTGGTTTTCAAATGATATGAATAATATTATTTGAATTCAGAGTCAGCCTATTACAAATCCATAATCTTAGCTTATGAATATATGACTGTAATTCAGCTTGAAACTTATGATTACCAGCGGAAGTGTGCAAAGGCACGGTTTGCTTCAGCCATTTTGTGAGTATCTTCACGTTTCTTAACTGATGCACCAGTGTTGTTTGCAGCATCCATGATTTCTTTTGCAAGACGATCTTTCATAGTGTGTTCACCACGCGCACGTGATGCGTTAACCAACCAACGAAGACCAAGAGTTGTACGACGTTCTGGACGAACTTCAACTGGGACTTGGTAGTTTGAACCACCGACACGACGTGCACGTACTTCAAGTACAGGCATGATGTTGTCCATAGCTGTTTCAAATACTTCAAGAGCATCGTTTCCAGTTGCTTCTTTGATTTGCTCGAAAGCATCGTATACGATTGTTGCAGCAGTACCACGTTTACCGTCAAGCATTACACGGTTGATAAGACGTGTAACGATTTTTGAATTGTACAATGGATCTGCCAATACTTCGCGTTTAGGCGCTCTATTTTTACGACTCATTTTATCTTATCTCCCTTCTTATCCTTTAGGACGTTTAGCACCGTATTTAGAACGGCTTTGTTTACGATCAGCTACACCTGCAGTATCAAGTGCACCACGGACGATGTGGTAACGTACCCCTGGAAGGTCTTTTACACGTCCACCACGGATAAGAACAACGCTGTGTTCTTGGAGGTTGTGTCCGATACCTGGGATGTAAGCAGTAACTTCGATAAGGTTGCTCAAACGTACACGAGCGAATTTACGAAGGGCTGAGTTAGGTTTCTTAGGTGTCATTGTTCCAACACGTGTTGCAACACCACGTTTTTGTGGTGAAGATACGTTAGTTTGAACTTTTTTGTGGCTGTTGTAACCAACGTTCAAAGCTGGTGATTTAGATTTTACAACTTTTGATTGACGTGGTTTACGAACCAATTGGTTAATTGTAGGCATCTACATTCTCCTGTGTTTTTTTATTTTTGGTTGATATGGCACTTGGTGACAGCCCATATCTGTGTGTACTTTTGCAACTTATGTCAGCACGTCTCTGTACACTTTTGAGAGACCAAAAGTAAAAAGTACCGTCTAATATAGTATCATTTTTTGATAATTATTGTCAAGACTTTCTTGTTAAAAAGAAAAATTCCTAATCGTTAAATTAGGAATACTATCGTAGATTAATTATTTGTCAAAAATATTACCGACTTCAACTTCTACCTTCTGTGCTTTTACATCAATGTCAGAAACAGTAAGTAGGGATTTATATTCATGGATATCACGGTCACCTTTAGCATTTTCTGCGAATACAGCTACACCTACTAACTCACTATCAAATTCTGAAAGCAAGCTAATCATACCCGTAATGGTACCACCACCTTTAAGAAAATCATCAACAATAAGGACGCGGCTATTTGGTTTCAAACTACGTTTTGAAAGGAACATCTTTTCAATACGATCACTTGAACCACTAACATAGTTTACCGATACGGTTGAACCTTCTGTAATTTTCAAGTCACGACGAACGATAACAAATGGAATGTTCAAGACATCTGCTACTGCATTTGCTAAAGGAACTCCTTTAGTTGCAACTGTCATAACGGCATCAATTTTTTGCCCTTTAAAGGCACTGGCAATGATACGACCAACATTTTTCAAAATAGACGGTGTACTCAGTAAATCAGATAGGTAGAGATAACCACCTGGTAAGATACGATCACTCTCGGAAAGACGTTTACAAAGATCTTCAACCAGACTTCTTGCATCTTCATCAGAAATAGTTGGTGTAAACATAACGCCACCAGATGCACCCGTTACTGTTTCGATTTCTCCTATTTGACTTTCCTCAAAAGCTTTTTTAATGATAGCAACATCTTCTGAGATTGAAGACTTTGCAGCTTCATAACGTTCTGCAAAGGTGTTGAGGCTTGTCAATTGATAAGGATTATTAATCAGGTAGTTTGAAATCACTACCATGCGCTCACTTCGTTTTAATTTCATATGTTACCTATATTTTCTGTACTTTTTAACTATTATACCATAATACAGCAAAAAACGAACATTTTCATATAAAATGCTCGCTTAATTTCGATTTTAATCAAATTTTGGCTTGTAGAAAGAACGATTATCCATAGCAAAGAGACGATTTGTCATTTCTCCTGGACCTACTAGGTTAAGGGCTGTCGTCATCATCATCATACTGGCATCAAGATTATCAATCATATGAATAATTTCTGCTTCCATAATACGAGGTCGCACTGGGCTACCATACTCTAGTTGTCCGTGGTGGCTGAGAATAACATGACGCAAAACAACGACATCCTCACGCGTATCATCAATATTGAGCTCCATGAGCACCTTAGTGATTTCTTCATCAATCAAAGCAATATGACCAATCAAGTTTCCACGAACCGTATACTCAGTATTTTCAGGACCAGTAAGTTCAATAACCTTAGCTAAATCATGAAGCATAATTCCGGCAAAGAGTAGACTCTTATTGAGCTCTGGATAAATATCTCCAATGCTGTCCGCTAAGCGAACCATAGTAGCTGTATGATAGGCTAGTCCACTTTCAAAGGCATGATGATTTGTTTTAGCAGCTGGAAAAGTGAAAAACTCTTTATTATACTTTCGATAAAGGGCACGAACAACACGCTGCCAAGTTGCTTCCTCAATCTTGAAAATCATTTGCTCTAGGTATTCGCGTACTTCGGAAGGATTTACTGGTGGTTTCTCTTTGAAATCAGCTGGATCATTTGGCTCACCAAATGTAGGCAAGCGTAAGGTAATTTGGTTTACCTGAGGAGTATTATTATAAACCTCTCGACGTCCCTCCATATGCACTACTTTACCTGCGGTAAATTCTTCGACATTATAAGGTTGAGCATCCCATAGGTTGCCTGAAATCTCTCCAGTATCATCCTGGAATGTAAAGGCAATGTAATCCTTTCCTGCTCTTGTCTTACGTACCTCTGCACGCTTAATCAGATAAAAACCTTCAAAATACTCGTCTTTTTTCATTTGATTAATCTTCATGCTTGTCCTCGTTTTCTAATCGTGGTAAATCCAACAAACTTTGTGTCGCACTGTCTTGATAGGTTTCAATTGTATCAAGAGCTCTAACAATTGCCCTACTCCTTGTGTTAAGAAGACTATCGACGGTTTTACTTGCTGTATTCAATTGTTTCTGAGCTTTAGCTAACATATCTCCAAACCTGCCAAACTCTAGTTTGACGTTGCCTAAAATCTTACTAATATCATCCGCATTCTTTTGAATATTCAAAGTTCTAAATCCTACAGACAATGAATTCAAGAGTGCTGATAAGGTTGACGGACCTGCGATAACAATATTCTCCTCGCGACGAAGGGCGTCAAAGAAGGCCGGTTGACGTACTACCTCAGCATAAAGTCCTTCCGTCGGTAAAAATAATATACCAAAATTTGTTGTTTCAGGTGGGTTAAGATACTTCTTGTTAATATCCTTTGCAAATCGCTTAATACTAGTCAGAAGTGACTTACGGTGATTCTCAATCTCCTCTTTATTACCAGACTCATAAGCATCTTCCAGACGATAGTAATCTTCCAAAGGAAACTTAGAATCAATGGGAAGGTAGATATATTCATCTTTATGGTTTCCTGGCATTTTGATTGCATATTCAACTCGTTCACTTGAACCTGATACCGTAGGAAATTCTCGCTCGTACTGATTAACAGTCAATATGTCTTCAATAATTTGCCCTAATTGAAGCTCTCCCAAAATACCTCGTGTTTTTGTATTTGAAAGGACCTTGTTAAGACTTCCAACATCCTTGGCTACATTTTTCATTTCCCCCAAGCCCTGGTTAACCGACTCTAATTGTCTTGAAACCGTCTCAAAAGAGGCTTGTAAACGTGTTTGTAAGGTTTGCTCAAGTTTCTCTTCAACTGTTTGACGCATTTGTTCCAAACGTTTCTCATTGGAATCCTGCATATCTTTGACAGCTTTGGTTAAGCTTTGGTTTATTTGCTCAAGGCGTTGGTCAGAACGGTCTCGATTATCAGACAAATTTTGATGTAAAACCTCTCGGATATCTGTCAACTGTTGATATAGTTCCATCTGCAATTGGTTCAATTGCTTTGTCGTTTCTAGTTGGTTTGTCTTAGCAAAAGATTCCAATTGAAACGAAACTTGATCTGAAAGATTATCTGCATTTTCTTCCAAACTCTTATTAATCTGTTCTTTTAACTCCATATTCTTCAAGAAAAGAGCAATAAGAATCCCCAAGCTTAATAAGGTTAAAAGTGTAAGTAGATAGATCATACTAACTCCTATCTTTAGTCTGGATGACAATCACATATCCATTTGGCACAAGCACTTGAATCGGACCATCAACGAATTCATTGCTAGAATAGATTTTCTTCTGGAAATAATTCATACTAGTTAATTCGTATTTTGCTCCCAAAATCGTCAGTTCTCTATCACCTTCATGTAAAAAAGAAACATATGTCATTCCAGGTTCTGGTAAAACTTTATGACTTCCTTCTGGATAATAAGTAATCTTATTTTGCTTATCTCGCAAACAGATACGCCTCATAAAAGGAGCCAATTCAGGATCGCTGACCAAAAATATATTTGATAACATATGATCAATTCTGCCACCAAAAGCACCGAAAATAGTTACTTCCGCCTCAGGATATAACTGAAATATAATTTTTAGGGCTAACTCTGTATCCGTATCATCCTTTTCAGCTGGAGCAATCATACAATCTTTGGCAGCTGATTGAATCATCTCTAACTCTGACCGAGATACTGAATCAAAGTCTCCGACAGCCAAATCAAGAGGTAAACCTAACTCCAACAAACGTAAGCACGCACGATCCACCCCAACAAAATAATCAAAATCGGTAGTGAACCACTCTAGCTCACCACCGACAAATAAAGCTATTTTAGGCATCGATAGCATCACGAAGCGTTTGAACTTGTGCTGTCAAATCAGGATTTTTGAAGAGGTAAGAGCCCGCTACAAAAACATTAGCCCCCGCCTTGGCACATGCTGCAATAGTGTTGTTATCTACACCACCATCAACTTCAATATCGAATGAATAGCCACCTTTTTCGCGAAGCTCCACAACACGCTCTACTTTAGACATCATTTCTGGAATGAACGCCTGACCACCAAAACCTGGATTTACAGTCATGATAAGTACTTGATCCACTAAATCAAGTACAGGAATAAGTGCCTCAACTGGGGTTCCAGGATTAATCACAACACCTGCTTTCATACCAGCAGCTTTGATTTTCTGGAGGGCACCATGGATATGCTTAGTGGCTTCAACATGAATGGTCATGATATCTGCACCAGCTTGTGCATAGGCATCCACATAACGCTCAGGATCAACAACCATAAGGTGGCAGTCAAAAACTAACTTGCTATGTTTACGCATGCTAGCAACCACATCTGCTCCCCAACTGATATTAGGAACAAATTGACCATCCATAATATCAATGTGAACATATTCCGCACCTGATGCATCAATACGAGCTAGTTCTGAAGCAAAATTAGCGTAATCAGCAGCTAGGATAGAAGGAGCAATTTTATATGACATGAGAGACCTACTTTCTTTTTACAGTTTTTTTATATGTTTCACGACGATTTTCAATTTCACTTAAAAATTGAAGGTAATTATCATAACGGACTTGCCAGATTTGACCTGCCTCAACCTCATCCTTAACTGCACAAGAAGGCTCATGGGTATGAGTACAAGAACGGAATTTACAACCATGACTAGCTTGACGGATTTCCGGAAAAGCTTCACTCAAGTCCTCTGCATTATCCACTTCATAATCTAGCGATGAGAATCCTGGTGTGTCAGCAATCTTCCCACCATGAGCGTCATAAAGACTTACAGCCCTTGTAGTATGACGTCCACGACCTAGACTGTCTGAAATCTCACCTGTTTCTAAATGTAACTGCGGGGCAATACGGTTCAACAAAGTTGATTTTCCAACACCTGTCTGTCCCATAAAGACTGTTATTTTATCAGTCAAGAGCGGCAATAGTTCTTCCAAACTGAAGACAAAATCAAAACCAATTTTTTGATACTGTTTTTGAATGGCCTTCATTTCTGAATCATCTTCAACCAAATCCATCTTAGAAATATAGATTACAGGCTTTATATTTTTATGCTCTAGTAAAACCAAAAAACGATCCAAAAGATTACTATTAAAATCGGGTTCCTTAGCAGACATAATAACCACAGCCTGATCTATATTGACAATGGGTGGACGCACTAAACTATTGATTCGTTGACCAATTTTAAGGATATATCCTTCTGAATTTTCCTCTGCTGAAAATTCAACAAAATCTCCAACATAAGGTGTTTGTCCTTTTTTTCTAAAATTTCCTCGTGCACGCGTCTGGTATACAACACCATCATGCTCTACATAATAGAAACCTGCCAGTGCTTTGATAATTCTTCCTTGCAAGTGAACTCCTCATTCGTTTAATAGCCCTATTATATCACAAATTAGAAAGCTTTTCTGGAACAAAAAAAACGGATCTTCCATTTCCCATAGACCTCCTTGCATTTTCAATAGATTGCAGTATAATAGGCATATCATCTGCGGAGGTGGTGGAATGGCAGACACGCATGCTTCAGGCGCATGTGCTTTTTCAAGCGTGAGGGTTCAAATCCCTTTCTCCGCATAGCTAAAAATCCCACTGAGATTCAGTGGGATTTTTGAATTATAGGCCTGCTTCTCTCAAAGCATCTGATAAGTGTGCAAAATCAGAAATAGATAAAGCCTCT
Source organism: Streptococcus sp. HMSC078H03 (assembly GCF_001808655.1). Lineage (NCBI taxonomy): Bacteria > Bacillati > Bacillota > Bacilli > Lactobacillales > Streptococcaceae > Streptococcus > Streptococcus sp. HMSC078H03. The sequence goes on along the minus strand of NZ_KV794107.1, from coordinate 5,018 downwards.
CCACGAATAGAAGGTTTTATATCTACAATTTCCAAAGCCTGCTCAAGTTTGGATTTTACTTCTTCAGATTTACCAAAATGATTTGTTAAATTATTCCACAATGTCTTACGACGATGGACAAAGCTAGCCTTAGCCACTCGGAAAAGGAAATCCTCATCTTTAACTTCAACCAACGGTTGTTCACGACGCGTCATCTTCAAAATGGCTGAGTCAACATTAGGGGCTGGTACAAAGACTGTACGAGGGACAATGAATGCCACTTTAGCAGTCATATAATACTGAACGGCAATTGATAGAGAACCATAAGCCTTGCTATTAGGCTCTGCAGAAATGCGGTCAGCGACTTCTTTTTGCATCATAACGACAAATTCTGCAAAAGGAATCTTACTCTCAATCAAATGCATCAAGATTGGCGTCGTAATATAATATGGCAAATTGGCTACGACCTTAATTGGTAGTTCTGGATTTTTAAATTCTTTTACCCGTGTCTGTAAATCTGCCTTGAGAACATCTTCATTAATCACGTTAACATTATCATGATCACGTAATGTATCCTCCAAAATCGGAACCAATCGATCATCAATTTCAAAAGCCATAACTTCCGCAGCATTTTCAGCCAAGAATTCTGTTAATGCTCCGATACCAGGTCCAATTTCAATCACATTGACATTTTTATCAATCTCTGCCGTATCAACTATTTTTTGTAAAATATTTGTATCTGTTAAGAAGTTCTGTCCTAAAGACTTCTTAAAGGTAAAGCCATGGCGCTCAAGGACAGCCTTGGTCACGCTATAATCTGCAATTCTCATTTATTCTCTTTTCTTATTAATTTCACGATTTTTATATTTGGACACAAAACAAGTCCAAATTCTTAATTATCCCAACCTCTATAATAAACTACTTAATAGCGATTTGATTTTAAGATTACTGGTAGTCTAGTAATTTGACATAGCCTCTTCCAGCTCCTCTAAAGTGATTCCAAACAATTCCAAACGTTTTAGAAGCTGCTTCCCATTGCAATAACCAATACGAAGCGCCTCGCCCAAATATTCTCGACGCTTCCGACTATCTGCTCCCATTAGTAGTCCTAACTTCATAAGATTTGATTTACTAATATCAAACTGATTATCATCATCGTAACTACCTAGAACTCCAGATAAGGCCTTTTGAAGATCCTCAAAACTTGCATGCTCAACACCCAATGAACGACCTTTAGTCTTAGATTTCGGTGTTGCTTCCCCACGGTTTAAGAAAGCATGCTTTGCTGTCGGAACAGCTTCCATGATGATTTTACGGATACGTTCACCATTATAGTCTGGATCAGTAAAAACAATCACTCCGCGTAAGTCATTAAGCTTATCAATACGCTCTAAGTCGTCTTCATTAATAGCAGAACCTCTAGTCTCATAGGTATCCACCTCATAAAAACGTCTCAAATTTGCCGTATCATCCTTACCTTCTACCACGATGACTTCTTGAATTTTTATTTTATTCATCCAGACCAAAAATCCTCATCGCATTATCATAAGTAGCCCTAGCAACCTCTGCACTTGTTAAACCACGAAGCTCAGCAATCTTATCTACTACGTAACGCGTATAGCCTGTACGATTCTCGCGACCACGTTTGGGAACGGGTGCCAAATACGGCGCATCCGTTTCAACCAGAATCTTATCTAAAGGTAACTTCTGAGCAGCTTCTTGGACATCCAAAGCCTTCTTAAAAGTTACAACACCTGAAAATGAAATCATCATTCCAAGATCAACAAATTTTTGAGCCATTTCTAAGGATCCTGAGTATGAGTGCATAATCCCCCCACGAGGACCAACACCAACTTCTTTAATAACAGCGTAAGTATCCTCAAGTGCATCACGTGTATGGACAACAAAAGGTAAATTGTGTTCCTTTGACAAAGCTATTTGACGCTTAAAGACATCAATCTGAATCTCTTTAGGATCTTCCATCCAATAATAATCCAAACCAATTTCCCCAAGTGCCACTACTTTCGGATTATCCAATTGTGATACAATCATATCCTCAATTTCCTGAGAATAGGACCCTGCTTCCGTAGGATGCCATCCAATCGTACTATATAGTTGATCATACTTCTCTGATAGTGCTAAAGATTTATCAATTGTTGGCTTATCAAAACCAACAATATTCATTTTTATAACACCTAGTTCAGCTGCAAAATCTATTTCTTCTTGTTCTTTTCCTGCAAAATTATCCACATTAAGGTGGGTATGCGTATCAAAAATTTCAATCATAGGTCTATTATAACAAAAACGAGCGAGCATAGCTCACTCACCTTTTCATTTTATTAAACAAAGAGTCGCATATATTCTATCTTTGTACAACGATTCATTACAATATCCTGTCTATTCGCTTGACGAAGAATAGTCTCAGCCTCCTCATTCTCAAGACCAATTTGACTCCAAAAAACTTTTGCATCCGTCTCAAGAAAATCATAAGCAACATCTGGTAAAAACTCACTTCGTCTAAATATATCAACAATATCAATCGAAAATGGGATATCTTTAAGATAAGCATAAACATGCTCTCCTAGAAGCTCCTGACCTTCTAGTTTGGGATTTACTGGTATGATACGATAACCAGCAGCTTGTAGAAAATGAGCAACCTGATAAGATGCTGCCTCCTTACGATGAGATAAACCAACAATTGCAATCGTCTTTGCTGATTTTAAATAAGATTCTATAACCTCAGCACTAGGATTTTGAAATGAATAAGACATAAGACTCTCCTCGTCGTTCGAATAAATTAAAAATAAAAATCCCTAAACGGGACTGTGAAGATTAGTTAGCTAAGCTCTGCAACGATAGCTTTAATTTGTTCTTTTGTATGTACACCTGCAACTTGCTTAACAACCTCACCATCTTTTTTGAAGAGTAAAGTTGGAATAGACATGATTCCAAACTTCTGAGCTGTTTCTGGGTTCTCATCAACATCAATTTTAACAATCTTAAGTTCATCCTCTGAAATCTCTTCAGAAAGTTGCTCAAGAATTGGTGCTTGCATCAAGCAAGGCCCACACCAAGTTGCCCAAAAATCAATCAAAACGAGTCCTTCAGCTGTTTCTTGTTCAAATGTAGCATCTGTTACTACTTGTGTCATATATTCATCCTCCTAGACATTATAAAACTTTTGTAGACCTATTCTATATGATTCTAAAGGCCATTGCAAGAATTTGATACATACATAAAAAATTCTTATCAAATATTAGTCATTGCCTATCATAGACATTACTTGCTCACAGCCTATCTTGGGAGTATAATAATAAAAAAACTATAAAAATAGAAATGAGTAAATATGGATAAAGATGCAATGATTACCTATCTCATAGGTGAACTCAAAAAAGAAAATCTAGAATTACATGATTTGATTATCCCAGAAGAACTCGAAGAAAAGCAAAAGCTTCTCAGAGCGCTCTTTAATACACGTAAACCAATGGCAGCATCAACACAATTCTTGACAATACAAGACCTTTACCTACAAGTTAGGAAAGGGGAACGTGGATTTGTACAACTCAGTTCACTCCAGCCTATCCCACAAGATGATCGAATCTACCTCTGGAAGGGGGATATTACAAGACTTGAAGTAGACGCAATCGTAAATGCAGCCAATAAAACCTTACTAGGATGTATGAAACCACTTCATGATTGTGTAGATAATGCTATTCATACATATGCAGGCGTTCAGTTACGCCAAGCTTGTTTCGAACTCATCTTAGAACAAGGATATGAAGAACCTGTTGGCATGGCTAAAATAACCCCAGCTTACAATCTTCCTTCTGCTTTTGTCATTCATACAGTAGGTCCGAAAATAGTAGACCAACCGACACAAATTGATGAGGATCTTTTAGCAAAAAGCTATCTCTCAGTATTAGCACTAGCCGAGAAAAATAACATTGAATCAATAGCTATTCCATGTCTATCAACTGGAGATTTCAATTTTCCAAAACAAAAAGCTGCCAAAATCGCCATTCAAACAGTCAAAACCTTTATTGATGAATCAAGTATAATAAAAAAAGTTATATTTAACGTATTTGATGATGAAAATTTAGCAATTTATCAAAAACTGCTTGCTGAATAAAAAAAGAAGAAAATCAAAATGATTTTCTTCTTTTTTTATTGCATAACTGAATGCTCTTTTAAAAGATTAAAAAATGAGGGATAATCTCTTTTAAGATTAACAAAACCACCATCCTTAGATAAGAAACTATGTTCAGAAGCAGCTGTACAAACAAGAACACCATTCTGATTTACCATATGGTATACAAAAGAAAGTCTAGCAGATTTAACACTTTTAACAATAATCTCAATAGAAATCTCATCTGCAAAAGTAGAAGTAGCTTTATAGTCACAGGAAATTGAAGTAACAGGAGAGATAATTCCCTCCTCTTCAATTTTTTCATAAGGCCAACCTATCTCTCTTAGAAAAAAAGTTCTAGCCTCTTCCATCCATCGTACATAATTGGAATGATGAGTAATACCCATTCGATCTGTTTCATAATACTGGACCTCGTGTTTACAAATAAACATAAGAACCTCCAAAAAGATTAAGAAATAAAATCTAAAATGTCATCCTCAGAAAGAGAAGAGTCACAAACAACCTTAGCAGTTCCATTTTCTGAAACAAAGAGAGCTGGGACGGTAGCAATACCATATCTTTTACGTAAAGCTTGAATATCTTCAAGTTCTTCACTATTTTCACTATTAATATAGAAAATAGTAAGATTTGAATTACGTGCAACATTAGATAATTTAGGTTCAAAAAGTTGACAATATGGACAAGAAGGACGGCCAATAAATAAAATAAACTTATCTGTAGAAGAAATTTTATCTTTAGCAGTAGAAATAGAAATAGGTGTAAACTCTGATGCAAAATTCGACATAATAATACCTCTCAAATAAAATATAATCATATCATATCTGAAATTAAGAGTTTTAACAAGTAAATAACTTAACAAAAAAAGCTAGACCTACGTCCAGCAATGAAACCT
>NZ_KV794106.1:0-3534 GCF_001808655.1 Streptococcus sp. HMSC078H03 | reverse complement strand
TCGTCACCCACTACAGTTGACAAAGAGCCTTTTTTTACTAATTACGTCTAGCAAAGAGTCGCAAGATATTCAAGAATAAGTTAATGAAATCCAAGTAAAGACTAAGTGCCATAGAAACTGCCCATCCATCTGTGACTTGACCATTGGCACCGTAGTAAACCTTTTTAATCAACTGGTTATCGTAGGCAATTAAACCAGAGAAAATGAGAATTGATACAATACTAATCACAAAACTCATCATGCTACTTGCAAAGAAAATATTAATCAAGCTAGCCACAATAATCCCAATCAAGGCTGCCATAAGGAACTTAGCCATGCCTGATAGATCTCGCTTAATGCTAACTCCGATAAGGGCCATGATAAAGAAAACAATGGCAGTGCTAAGGAAAGCTTGAAAAACTATAGCTTGCGTGTATTGAACGATGATAAAACTAAGTGTAAATCCATTCAAAGCGGAATAAACCAAAAATAAAGGTAGGGCTGCAGGTGTATTTCTTCGTGCAGCACCGCTAGCCAAAAAGACCAAACCAAACTCTAAAAAGAGGGCTGCCATGTAAACCCAAGAATAATTCATGAGAATATTGACAAAAACATGAGAGAGAGGGAAGAGCATCAGATAAGAAATGACTGCTGAAAGTCCCACTCCCATACCAACAAGGCCATAAATCTTTCCGAAAAAGCGGCTTAAGCCCGCATCACTAGTCGTATAAATTGCATTTGATTCCATAGTTATCTCCTAAAAATAATGAATTATTGGTGGTGGCTTTGTAGGGTCTTACGACGGAAAAACTTACGATTTTTGATTCGGTTTCGTAAGGGTGTCGCCGCTTCTTTAACCGCCCAATACTTATCCACCATAGTAACAATATAAGATTCCTTATACTTCGGTGGTGCAATCGTTGCTCCCCACATATGCTTGAGGATAATATCCTCTTCTTTTTTGTTTAAATTAACAAGCTTTCTGGCATTACGAACAGCAATACGTGGGTGTACCCAAGCATGACTCTTGTTAAATTTAGTCACTCGCCAATCATAATAGAAAAAGTCATGTAAGAGACCGCCTCGAGCAGTACTCTTGGCATCCCAGCCAAATTTTTTAGCAATCTTATAGCTGGTGTAACTAACATTAACCGAGTGTTCTAAACGTGTCGAATGATGGTGCTGTACAATCCCATCCAATTTTTGAAAACGTGGGTGTGAAATCAAATGTCCCACAACTTCCATGAATTCTTTATCATCTTCTGGTCGTTTCATAATAATACCTCATTAATGTTTCTAATGCTTCTTAATTATACCACTAGTCCTTAAAATTACTTTAAAAGTCAGTTGTTTTCTCCTAAAATCATCCTTGAGACCTAGAGACTAAACATGAGAATTCCTGCTGCAACAGCAACATTCAGACTCTCCGCCTGACCTGACATGCTAATATGTACGAGTTGATCAGCAGACTCAGCCATTTCCTGACTAATTCCTTGACCTTCATTTCCCATCACTAAGGCAAAATTGCCATCTGTCTTAACTGCTTTATAGTCAACGGAGATATCTGAGAGAGTCGTTGCCAAGACGGGTACGCCTTGCTTTTTGCAAGCCTCAACCATGTCAAGAATTGGTCCACGATAGATTGGAAGATGGAAATGACTTCCCTGCATAGAACGCAAGGTCTTCTGATTATAAATATCAGCTGATCTGTCTGACAAAAAGACTCCATCATAACCTGCGGCATCTGCTGTGCGAATCATTGTTCCTACATTGCCAGGATCCTGAACATCCTCCAAGAGAAGGTACTTCCCTGAGAGAGGTTCTGGCAAGGCTTGAGATTGTTTAGCAACTTCTGCCACAATCCCTTGGGGGGTCTGAGTTTCACAGAGCTCCTTGAGCACCTCCGGACTAACCAACTTAACCTTAGCCATATTAGCCACACGATCAGCCATTTCCTCAAGCACGAAAACTTGAAGAATATCGGCACCACTTGCCTTTGCTTCCTCAAAAAGATGCCATCCTTCTAAAAGATAACTAGTTTTACGGTGCTTGCGCTGCAATAATTTTCTAGCAGACTTAATGCTAGCATTTTGCTTTGATTGAATGATTTCCATACACTCATTATAGCAGAAATTCCTTGATAAATCTTGGACTTGACCGACTTTATAGCAAGGATTATACTAAAGGAAAGAGCTTTCAAAAGGAGGTCATGGACCATGCAAAAAGTACGATTATTAGTCTCAGGTAGAGTCCAAGGTGTTGGTTTTCGTTATTCAACCTATGCTCTAGCACTAGATATTGGAGAAATATACGGTCGGGTTTGGAATAATGACGACGGAACTGTTGAAATCCTAGCTCAGTCAGATAATCCTGCTAAGTTAGCTAAATTTATTCAAGAAGTTCGAAAAGGACCTTCAAAATGGTCTAAAGTAACCTATGTCGATGTGACCATGGCAAACTTCTCAAATTACAGCGATTTTCGGATGGCTAATTAAGAGGAAGCCACCGTTTTTAGCTTGTTCTCTTTCTTAAAAAAAGGTAAAATAGACAAGTATAACTAAAAAACAAAAGGAATGATATTGTGAATAAAAATCAAAAACGTCTAGCCCTGATGGGGCTTGCTGCCAGCATGCTTTTCTTCCTATCAGGATGTGTGAGCCTTGATAAGTCTGGTAATCCTACTGGTTGGGTCTGGAACCTCCTTGGTCGCCCTATGAGCCACGTCATCACCTACTTCGCAGATAATCTTGGTCTTGGCTTTGGTCTTGGTATTATCTTTGTTACCATCATTGTTCGTTTGATTATCTTACCACTTGGTCTTCACCAATCTCGTAGCGCAGCCTACCAATCAGCAAAACGTGAGTACCTTGCGCCTATCTTGGAACCAATCAACGAACGTTTGCGTAACGCCAAAACTCAAGAAGAAAAAATGGCTGCCCAGTCTGAACTCATGCAAGCTCAGCGTGAAAACGGTCTAAGCTTGATGGGTGGTGTCGGCTGTCTTCCTCTATTGATTCAGTTCCCGTTCTTCTCAGCACTCTACTACGCAGCACGTTACACTCCTGGTGTACTCCAAGATAACTTCCTCTGGTTTAACCTTGGTCACCGTGACTTCCCATTGATTATCATCATCGCAGCTCTTTACTACTTCCAATCTTGGTTGTCTATTCAACAAGTTCCTGAGGAGCAACGTAAACAAATGGCAGCGACGATGTACAGTATGCCAATCATGATGATTTTCTTTGGTATTAGCTCACCTGCAGCCGTAATCCTCTACTGGTTCGTTGGTGGTATCTTCTCTATTATCCAACAGTTGATTACCAACTACATCATCAAACCTCGCTTGAAAGAAAAAGTTGCTGAAGAGTTCAAAAAGAACCCTCCAAAAGCACCTCGTACAACACCAATCAAGCGTAAAGATGTGACACCAAAAAATACTCAAGCAATTGCAAGTAAACCAAAGAAAAATCGTAACGCCGGTAAGCAAAATCGTAAATAAGCTACAAAGCACTCTTGGCATTTTGATATGCCCCCTGTCAAGTAGACAGGTTAAAT
>NZ_KV794105.1:490-4965 GCF_001808655.1 Streptococcus sp. HMSC078H03 | reverse complement strand
TAGACACTGATTGTGATTCGCTTACTGATGCACTGACTGATGCTGACTCTGAGTTCGATTCAGATTGTGATTCAGAAACTGACGCACTTTCTGATGCGGATTCTGAGTTTGAAGCAGACTGTGATTCAGAAACTGACGCACTCTCTGACGCTGACTCTGAGTTAGATACTGACTGTGATTCTGATACTGACTCACTTGTTGAGGCTGACTCATAATTTGAGACTGATTGTGAAGCTGAAGTTGACGCACTTTCTGAAGCTGAGACTGAATTTGACTCCAACTGTGATGTTGATGTTGATGCACTTTCAGATGCTGAAATTGAGTTCGACTCAGACTGTGATGTTGACGTTGATGCACTCTCTGAAGCAGAGACTGAATTTGACTCTAACTGTGATGCGCTCACTGATGCACTTGTTGAGGCACTTTCAAAAAGACTTTCTGAAACACTCTCTGAAAGGGATGCTGATGCTTCCTCTGATTGAGAAAGAGAAGATGAGACAACCTCTGACTCAGATGCTGAAACTGATGCAGATTCTACCTTACTTGTTGATACAGATTGAGACTCTACTGTTGAAGTACTTTCTACGATGCTTTGAGATGTACTTAAAGATGCACTCGTTGTATCAGCTTCAGATTCAGACTCGATAACCTGACTACCATTAAAGAAGTTAACGGCAATCGTATCAGTCTTACCTGCATAAGGTGAGAATGTGAAGGATGTATCATCACCAGTGATTTTAGCAGTCCAAGTCGATGTTAAACCATAACTATTCTTGGCCTGAAAACCATTCATTTGGAAACCATTTGACCAAGTGAGACCATTTCCTTGAGTTGTTACTGGTGTTGTATTAGCCTTAGGATTTGCAATTTGGTTACCATTTTTATCTGTAATATAAGACGTTACAGTTGTTGGAGGAGTAAGTCCCTTACCTAAAGTAAACATCGTTTGTGTTGATGTTCCTGTATTATAGATAGAATATCCAGGACTCATCTTCGAAATATTCCCAAGGGTTGATGTTGCAGGATTAACATAGGAAACAGTGTAGACAAAATTCAGATTTGTTCCGTCATTTGTCACTTTCAATGTATAGTAAATTGGAACATTATAGTTTGAGTCTGTTCCAGTTCCTGTATAAACCTTAGTCTCACCAGTCGCAAGGTTAAGGTTTGAAGTGATAGCTGGAGTGCCATTTACTGTAGAGTTGCCATTGAAACCTGCATTTGTAATCTTGGTCATCATGTTATCGACGGCATTACCAAGACGCTCACGCTGTTCTGCGTAAGCTGCGTTTGTTGCTGATGCCGCAATCAATGTCGTTGACTTAGTGACTTCTTCTTGAACGGTTGTAATAGCTGTTTGAATTTCAGCCTTAGCAGCTGTATCTGTTAATTTTGCTTGGTAGTTTTTAGCAATATTAACAAGTAATTCTGCTTCTGAAACATTTTGATCCAAAACAGATTTTTCATCATCTTGGCTTGCAGTTTCTGAAGCAACTGAGCTTGTTGAAGTTGCTGAATCAGAAGCTGATTCCGAGTTTGAACCACTTGTACTTTCAGTTTGTGACTGACTGTCAGAAGTTGAGTACTCCTTGCTGAGTGATACAGATTCAGAGATAGCTTGTGACAATTCAGCAGAAATTGATTGAGACACAGATTGTGATACTGAAACTGATGCTTCTGTGCTTGCTTGAGCATCAACTGAAGAGCTTGTAGACTCTTGGCTTGTTGATGCTACTGCTGAAGTTTCAGAAACTGGTGCTGCACTCAATACCACTGACTCAGAGTTGACCGCCACATCTTGATTAGCAGTTACTTGACTTTCCAAAGCCGGAGTCGTCGTTTCTTCCGCTTGAGCAGTGTAAGTAGCTACTGCTCCTCCAGCCACTGCACCTGCCGCCGCAATCCCTTTAAGTAGAGCTTGCCCTGAGAGAAGCGGTGTTTTCTCTTCAACACTTTGTGCTGAAACTGATGGTGCGTCTGTCCCACCTTTAACGACCTTGAAAAGTCCAAAGTTAGATGTTGCAGCACGAAGCCATTGCTTACCTGATTTAATCAATTTAAAACGAGTCACGCGATCAGTTTCGCGATATTCCCCTTCGTTCCTTCTAAAAAACATATCTACTCCATTCTTGTTTTATGTATTAAAACTCACCGATAAATTTTATCATAAAATTCTTGTAAGTTCTAATATAAACTCTTATTTCCCTCAAAAACGATTGCAAACGCTTTATGCTGTATAAATAATGAAAATACTTGTTTCATAGCATTTTCACCCACCTTACATTTTGCAAAACAAAACTTAAACTTGTCTTAAAATTCAAAGTCTACTTCTTCCACATCTAAGATTTTAGCTTACTAAACTAAGCCTTTACTCTCTAATACTAAGCCTAAATGAGACTTAGACTAACATTTAAGACACCCTCTCTCATTTTCAAACATGACAAAAAGACACATCCCTTATCGGAATGTGTCTTTTTTAGAACGAAGCTAATCGGCTTATTCTTACTTAAGAGTAGTTAGTTTTTATTAGGACTAGTCACTCATAAGTTTTAGGGGTAAGTCGAAGGAATATTATTCCTCAGTTTTTTTGCGTTTTGCCGCAAGAGCCAATCCAGATGCAGTTGCAAGCAATCCAAGAGCTGCTGTAGCTGCTACGTTAGACTCTTCACCAGTGTTTGGCAATTGTGCCATTTCTTGTGCAGGTTTAACTGGAGTAGCTTTAGCTGGAGCTTTAGGAGCTGGATCAACTGGTTTACCTGGAGTTGGTTGTTCAGGTTTACCTGGAGTTGGTGTTACTGGTTTTTCTGGAGTTGTATCGACAAGTTTATAAACGTAAGTTACGTTCTTATCGCCTTCGATGACTTTACCAGTTACTGGGTCAGTTGTTGTCAAGTGACCATCACCATCTACAGAACCTACTGGGTAGTTACCTTGTGGTACCAATTCGTAAACTTTACCATCAGCAGTAACAATTGTCTTAGGACGGTTATCGATTACTGTATCATAATCTTTACCTACTGGTTGACCAAATTCATCTGTTACAGATTGTTTGATAGTGTTACCATTTTCATCTACATAGTGAACGTAAACATTACCCTTAGGTTGTGCTGGTTGTTCTTTGAGTTTGTAGATGTAAGTAACATCTTTACGTCCTTCGATAACTTTACCTGTTGTAGCGTCTGATGACTCAAGGTGACCTTGTCCATCAACTTTACCTACAGTGTAGTTACCTGCTGGTACCAATTCGTAAACTTTACCATCAGTTGTTGTGATAGTCTTAGGACGATTGTCTACTACTGTATCGTAGTCTTTATCGACTGGTTGATCTTTTTCATCAACAACTGAAGTCTTGATTGTCTTACCTTCAGTATCTTTATAGTGAACGTAAACGTCACCTTTCACTTCTTTGTAGACGTAAGTGATGATTGAACGTGGTTTTTCAACTTTACCTTTAGTTGGGTCAGATGATTCAAGGTGTCCATCGCCATCAACTTTACCTACTGGATAGTCACCTTTCGGTACGATCTTGTATGTCTTACCGTCTGGAGTCTTGATTGTCTTAGGTTTTTCACCTTCCTCAGTTGTGTTATATGGAGTATCATATGGTGAGTTTGGTGTGTCTTGACGAGGTTTCTTGATTTCTTTACCTTTTTCGTCTACGTAAGTGATGATTACGTCACCTTCTTTAGGTTTCGTTGGATCTTCTTTAAGTTTGTAGACGTAAGTTACGTTCTTATCACCTTCGATGACTTTACCTGTTGTAGCGTCATCACCTGTCCAGTGACCTTGTTCGTCGACTTGACCTACTGTGTAGTTACCTGCTGGTACCAATTCGTATGTCTTACCTTCGAATTCGATTTCTTTTGGACGGTTGTCTACAACTGTATCGTAGTCTTTATCAACTGGTTGGTCTTTTTCATCTGTTACAGATGCTTTGATTGTCTTACCTTCAGTGTCTACATAGTGAACGTAAACATTACCCTTAGGTTGTGCTGGTTGTTCTTTGAGTTTGTAGATGTAAGTAACATCTTTACGTCCTTCGATAACTTTACCTGTTGTAGCGTCTGATGACTCAAGGTGACCTTGTTCGTCAACTTTACCTACATTGTAGTTACCTGCTGGTACTAATTCGTATGTCTTACCATTGTATTGGATTTCTTTTGGACGGTTGTCAATTACTGTATCGTAATCTTTATCAACTGGTTGATCTTTTTCGTCAGTGACATCATCTTTAATTGTGTTACCGTCAGTGTCTTTATAGTGAACGTAAACGTCACCTTTCACTTCTTTATAAACATAAGTGATTGTTGATTTAGGTTTATCAACTTTTCCTTTAATTGGATCAGATGATTCAAGGTGTCCGTCACCGTCAACTTTACCTACTGGGTAGTCACCTTTTGGTACGATCTTGTATGTCTTACCATCTGGAGTCTTGATTGTGTTAGGTTTTTCACCTTCCTCAGTTGTGTTATATG
>NZ_KV794105.1:0-390 GCF_001808655.1 Streptococcus sp. HMSC078H03 | reverse complement strand
GTTTTTCACCTTCCTCAGTTGTGTTATATGGAGTGTCATATGGTGAGTTTGGTGTATCTTGACGTGGTTTTTGGATTTCTTTACCATCATTCTCACGGATGTAAGTGATGATTACTTCACCAACTTTAGGAGTCTCACTTTCTGACATTGATTGAGAAACTGAAACTGAAGTTGATTCAGAGCTTGAAAGTGATTCTGAAACTGAAGTTGAAGTTGATGTAGATTCTGAAAGGCTAGCAGATGCTGAGTATGATTCAGAAGCTGATACTGATTCAGATACAGAAGTTGATTCTGAAGAGCTTGCTGATTCTGACGCAGATACTGAAGCTGATGTGCTTGCTGATTCTGATGCAGATGCTGACTCAGACGCTGATGTACTCAACGATGCTG
>NZ_KV794104.1:0-251 GCF_001808655.1 Streptococcus sp. HMSC078H03 | reverse complement strand
CCGTTCCCTTCAGCCGGACTTGGGTAATCCTCCAAATATTATAATTAATATATGGACCTTGTAGGACTCGAACCTACGACCGCTCGGTTATGAGCCGAGTGCTCTAACCAGTTGAGCTAAAGGTCCAAGAAATCCATATATATAGCGGCGAAGGGGATCGAACCCCCGACCTCCCGGGTATGAACCGGACGCTCTAGCCAGCTGAGCTACACCGCCATAAATCGGGAAGACAGGATTCGAACCTGCGACCC
>NZ_KV794103.1:37855-39977 GCF_001808655.1 Streptococcus sp. HMSC078H03 | reverse complement strand
GACGGCGTTGGTACTTACACAGTAGCAGCAGACGGAACGGTAACCTTTGTTCCTGAGAAATCATTCACAGGTAAAGCACCAGCCGTAACGGTTGTTCGTGAAGATAAGAACGGAACCAAAGCTTCTGCAACTTACACACCAACTGTAACTCCAGTAACTCCAACAGCAACACCAGCTGAATCTACTGGACCTCAAGGTCTTGTTCAAACTGGCACTGTAACCTTTACTGAAGGTGATGAAGTAGCTCCAATTAACAAGGATTCGATTACTCTTCTTGATGAAAATGGTCAACCAGCAGCATCAGTAGAAGCGAAATCACCAGCAGGTGATGTGATCGGTACATACACAGTTGATAAAGATACAGGTTTAGTTACTTTCACACCAACAGATAAATCTTATTCAGGTGATGTTGTCCCAGTTAAGGTTCAAGCAGCTGATACAAACGGAACTACAGTTGAAACAACTTATACACCGAAAATTACTCCAGTTGTTCCAACTTCTGAAGATGCTACATCGACTGACATCCAAGGTCAAACACAATCTGGTAAACCAACCTTTATTGAAGGTGATCCAAATGTTCCAATCGATGAAGATACTCCAGCGACCTTTGAAGATGGTTCAACCACTAAAACAGTAGATGGTGAAGGAACTTACACTGTTTCTCCAGATGGAACAGTAACCTTCGTACCAGAAAAATCATTCACTGGAACCGCTACAGGCGTAACAGTGAAACGCGTGGATAAGAACGGTACTGAAATCACAGCTAAGTACACACCAACTGTGACACCAGTAACTCCAACAGCTGCACCAGCTGAAACAACAGATATCCAAGGTGCGACACAAACTGGTAAACCTGAATTTACTGCAGGCGATAGCCGTGTACCAATGAACGATGATGTTCCTGCAACCTTCGACGATGGCTCAACGACTAAGACAGTAGACGGCGTTGGTACTTACACAGTAGCAGCAGACGGAACGGTAACCTTTGTTCCTGAGAAATCATTCACAGGTAAATCACCAGCAGTGACAGTTGTCCGCGAAGATAAGAACGGAACAAAAGCTTCTGCAACCTACACACCAACTGTAACACCGGTAACACCAACTGCAGAAGATACAACATCTACTGACAAACAAGGTCAAACGCAAACAGGTACACCAACCTTCACACCAGGTAATCCAAATGTTCCAATGGATGATGATACACCTGCAACATTTGAAGATGGCTCAACAACCAAGAACATTCCAGGTGAAGGAACTTACACTGTTGCTCCAGACGGAACCGTAACATTTGTTCCAGAAAAATCATTCACAGGAACAGGTACAGGCGTAACTGTGAAACGTGTTGATAAGAATGGTACACCAGTTACAGCTAAGTACACACCAACTGTAACTCCAGTAACTCCTACAGCAACTCCAGCTGAATCAGAAGCCCCTCAAGGTGTGGTTCAAACTGGAACTGTAACCTTCACAGAAGGTGATCCAGTTGCGCCAATCAACAAAGATACCATTACTCTTCTTGATGAAAATGGCCAACTAGCAGCATCAGTAGATGCGAAATCACCAACAGGTGATGTGATCGGTACCTTCACAGTTGATAAAGAAACTGGTGTTGTAACCTTCACACCAACTGATAAATCATACTCAGGTGAAGTCGTTCCAGTTAAAGTTCAAGCCAAAGACACAAACGGAACTGTTGCTGAAACAACCTACACACCTAAGATTACTCCGGTTGTACCAACTGCTGACCCTGCAACATCTACAGATATCCAAGGTAAAACTCAAACAGGTACACCAAGCTTCAAACCTGGTAACCCTGCAATCCCAATGGATGATGATGTTCCAGCAACCTTTGAAGATGGAACAACTACGAAGACCATTCCAGGCGAAGGAACTTACACAGTTGCTCCAGACGGAACAGTAACCTTCGTACCAGAAAAATCATTCACAGGAACAGGTACAGGTGTAACCGTGAAACGTGTTGATAAGAACGGTACTCCAGTTACTGCAACATACACACCAACTGTAACTCCAGTTACACCAACTGCTGAACCAACAACATCAACAGGTAAACAAGGTCAAACTCAAACAGGTAAGCCTGAATTTACTGAAGGTGACAGCCGTG
>NZ_KV794103.1:36360-37755 GCF_001808655.1 Streptococcus sp. HMSC078H03 | reverse complement strand
ACAGCCGTGTACCAATGAACGATGATGTTCCAGCAACCTTCGAAGATGGCACAACGACTAAGACAGTTGACGGTGTCGGTACATACACAGTAGCAGCGGACGGAACTGTAACCTTTGTTCCAGAAAAATCATTCGTCGGAACTGCACCAGCAGTGACTGTTGTTCGTGAAGATGTAAATGGTACTAAGGCTTCAGCGACTTACACACCAACCGTAACTTCAGTCACACCGACTGCAACACCGGCAGAATCAACAGGACCTCAAGGAGTAGTTCAGACGGGAACTGTAACCTTTACTGAGGGTGATTCAGTTGCTCCAATTGACAAAGATACTATTACCCTTCTTGATGAAAATGGCCAACCAGCAGCGGCGGTGTTTGCGAAATCACCAGCGGGCAATATTATTGGTACCTTCACAGTTGATAAAGACACAGGTGTCGTAACCTTCACACCAACGGATAAATCTTATTCAGGTGATGTTGTCCCAGTTAAAGTTCAAGCAGCTGATACAAATGGAACAACAGTAGAAACAACATACACACCTAAGATTACTCCAGTCGCTCCAACATCTGAAGATGCGACATCAACAGATATCCAAGGTGCAACACAAACAGGTAAACCAAGCTTCACCGAAGGAAATCCAAATGTTCCAATCGATGAAGATACTCCAGCTACTTTCGAAGATGGCTCAACGACTAAGACAGTAGATGGTGAAGGAACATACACTGTTTCTCCAGATGGAACCGTAACTTTCGTTCCAGAAAAATCATTCACTGGAACTGCTTCAGGCGTAACGGTTAAACGTGTTGATAAGAACGGTACTGAGATCACAGCTAAGTACACACCAACTGTGACACCAGTAACTCCAACTGCAACACCAGCTGAATCAACTGATATCCAAGGTGCTACACAAACTGGTAAGCCTGAATTTACTGAAGGTGACAGCCGTGTGCCTATGAACGATGATGTTCCAGCAACTTTCGACGATGGTACAACTACCAAGGCAGTAGAGGGTGTTGGTACTTACACAGTAGCGGCAGATGGAACCGTAACCTTCGTACCTGAGAAATCATTCGTTGGTGAAGCTCCAGCAGTGACAGTTGTCCGTGAAGATAAGAACGGCACAAAAGCTTCTGCGACTTATACTCCAAAAGTAACTCCTGTTACACCAACTGCAGCACCAACAACATCAACAGATATTCAAGGTGCGACTCAAACAGGTAAGCCTAAATTTACTGAAGGTGATAGCCGTGTGCCAATGAACGATGACGTTCCAGCAACCTTCGATGATGGTTCAACCACTAAGACAGTAGAAGGTGTTGGTACTTACACAGTAGCCGCAGACGGTACAGTGACATTTGTACCAGAAAAATCATTCGTTGGAACTGCCCCAGCAG
>NZ_KV794103.1:0-36260 GCF_001808655.1 Streptococcus sp. HMSC078H03 | reverse complement strand
ATGTTAACGGCAAAAAAGCCTCAGCAACCTACACACCAACTGTAACTCCTGTAACACCAACTGCTGAGCCAGCAACATCTATAGACATTCAAGGTCAAATCCAAACAGGTAAACCAAGCTTCATGCCTGGTAACCCAAGTGTACCAATGGATGATGCTGTTCCAGCAACCTTTGAAGATGGCTCAACTACCAAGACTATTCCAGGTGAAGGAACTTACACCGTTTCTCCAGACGGAACAGTAACCTTTGTTCCAGAAAAATCATTCGTTGGAACTGCCCCAGCAGTGACAGTTGTTCGTGAAGATGTTAACGGCAAAAAAGCCTCAGCAACCTACACGCCAACAGTAACACCAGTAACACCAACTGCAGAATCAGTTACCTCAATTGGAAATAAAGGCCAAACGCAAACAGGTAAGCCAGTATTTACAGAAGGCGATAGCCGTGTACCAATGAATAACCAAGTACCAGCTACCTTTGAAGATGGCTCAACAACTAAGACTATTGCAGGTGTAGGAACTTACACAGTAGCTGCAGATGGCACTGTAACATTCACACCAGAAACTGAATTTACAGGAACTGCCCCAGCAGTCACAGTGGTTCGTGAAGATGTTAACGGAACTAAGGCTTCAGCAACCTACACACCAACTGTCCTTCCAATCACTAAGTTTGTTGATAAAGAAGGTAAGGAAATCCCAGGATATCCTACAGTTGATGGTGAACAGCCAAAAGCTGAAATTCCAGGTTACCGCTTCGTAGAAACTAAGAAATTACCTAATGGTGATATCGAACATGTCTACGAGCAAGTAACGACGTCATATGTTGATGAAAATGGTACGCCAATCCCTGGTTATCCAACCGAAGATGGCCAACAACCTAAGAAAGAAATCCCAGGTTATGAATTTGTGAAGACAATTGTAGATGAAAATGGTAATACTCAACACATCTACAAACAAATTGTGACTCCAACACCTGTGCCGGATACAACTCCGACACCAGAGCCACAGCCAGCTCCACAAACAGAAGAGCCTAAGGCTCCAGTGCTTCCAGAAACAAAAGAAGAAGCTCACTTTATCAATCCAAGTGATAAGACAGCTCAACTTCCAGAAACTGGTAGTGAGGATTCAAACCTTGCAATCTTTGGTTTGGCAAGTCTTCTAGCTGGATTTGGACTCTATGGCACAAAACGACGCAAACGTTAAAATGATTTAACGGTCGTATAGGAGCTTAAGAATCCAGATTTCAATTAAAATAGACCTCATGGTATTTGCCATGGGGTCTATTTGTATGGTCCAGCCTGCTGTTTTTCAAGTCGTCATGATTGACTTTGCTCTCTAGGAAGCGTAATCTAGACCTTATGTAAAGGATTATAAGGAGGTCCCTCGATGATTGAAGTAACTTATTTAAATACCGCCAAGCAAGAAAAACACACTTCCTTTGAAGATTACAATGAATTTGTCAGAGCCCAGCAAGCTTGTTGGATTGCCTTACCAGATGCAACGCCAGTCACTAAGGTAACGATAAACGGACATGATATTGGCTACAAAGGACAATATGGTGACCTTTACTTTTATATTATGAAGCTAGACTTGGCACAATATCACTAATAATAAGGGAAAAGAATCAGACATCGTGTTCTGGTTCTTTTTCTTTGAGCAGTGTAATTTTTATAAATTAAGAATATTGCTAATTGACTGAAAATGACTTACAATAGAAAGGAAGAATTTATAGAAGGAGACACATATGAAAAACAAGCGTTTAATTTGGACTTTGGTTTTCTTAGCTATCTTGACGCTCGGTTCTATTGGTACAGATCTTTTCAAAAAAGAACACCAAGATGCCAATAAGGTCGTCAAAGTAGGGATCCTCCAGTTCGTGACTCACGACGCCCTGGATCAAATCGAGAAGGGAATTGAGGATGGCCTTAAGGAAGCTGGTTATAAGGGGGACAAGGTTAAAATCACCCTCCTAAATGCCGAAGGAGACCAGTCTAAAATTCAAACCATGTCTAAACAATTGGTTAATGACAAGAACGATGTCGTTATCGGTATTGCCACACCAGCAGCACAGGGGCTAGCGGCAGCTACCAAGGATATTCCAGTCATCATGGGGGCTATCTCAGACCCTGTTGGGGCAAAATTGGTTAAGAATCTCAAACATCCGGAAGGCAATGTCACTGGTACCTCTAACCAAGTGCCGATTAAGCAGACAGTAGAATTGGTCAAATCACTGACACCAAATGCCAAAACGATTGGTATTCTCTATGCTTCAAGTGAGGACAATTCCAAATCACAGGTTGAAAGCTTTAAGAAATACGCTGAAAAAGATGGTCTAAATGTGGTCGAGTACGCCGTCCCATCAACCAATGAAATCAATACAACCATGTCAGTCATGACTGGTAAGGTAGATGCCATCTGGACGCCTCAAGATAATACTATTGCCTCAGCCTTTTCAACAGTAATCTCATCAGCCAACCAGGCTAAGATTCCAGTTTATACGACAGTTGATACGATGGTGAAAGAGGGCGGTTTGGCTTCAGTTGCTCAAAGCCAATATGAACTTGGAAAGGCTACAGCTCGTAGTGCCGTTAAGGTTCTTAAAGGTAAAAAAGTTAAGGATGTCCCTGTAGATGTTATCGATGATGGCACACCAACACTTAACCTTAAAGTTGCTCAAGACCTCAACATCACCATCCCTGACGATGTGCTTAAACAGTCAGATATCGCTGTTAAAGCTGATAAATAAGGAGGACTTATGATTATTTCATCTATTTATCAGGGGCTTCTATACGGAATCCTAGGTCTTGGGATTTACATGACTTTCCGTATCTTGGATTTTCCTGATTTGACAACAGAAGGTTCCTTCCCTCTTGGTGGGGCAGTAGCAGTAACCCTTATGAACTTTGGTTGGAACCCAATTTTAGCAACCTTGGTTGCCGTTTTGGCCGGCTGTGGTGCCGGACTTGTGACTGGTCTCCTCTATACTAAGGGAGAGATTCCTACTATTTTGGCAGGGATTTTGGTCATGACCTCTCTTAACTCAGTCATGCTTATGATTATGGGGAGGGCCAACCTGGGACTTCTTGATATCAAAACTATCCAAGATTTACTTCCTTTCAGCAAGGACTACAACCTCTTGATTGTTGGTCTCATTGCTGTGACCATTGTTATCACTGCCTTGATTGCCTTTCTTAACACGCGCCTAGGTCAAGCTTATATTGCCACAGGTGATAATAGAGACATGGCCAAATCTTTTGGTATCAATACAGACAATATGGAAGTGATGGGTCTCGTTATCTCAAACGGTATCATTGCCCTTTCAGGAGCCTTGATTAGCCAACAGGACGGTTATGCCGACGTTTCTAAAGGGATTGGGGTTATCGTTATTGGTCTTGCCAGCATTATCATTGGTGAGGTCCTTTATGCGACTAACTTGACTCTGTTGGAACGTTTGATTGCCATCTGTATTGGTTCAATCCTCTATCAGTTCCTTTTGACAGCGGTTATTGCTCTTGGCTTTAACACTAACTACCTCAAACTCTTTAGTGCAATTGTTTTGGCTATTTGTTTGATTTCGCCTGTCCTACGCCGAAAATTCTTTAAGGGGGTGACCTTATCACGATGACAGCTATTGTAGAACTCAAAGATGCGACTGTTAAGGTCAATAACGGTTTTGACACCGAAAAAACCATCCTGGACCATGTTAATCTTACCATTAGAGAAGGTGATTTTATTACCATTCTTGGTGGAAATGGTGCCGGAAAATCAACCCTCTTCAACGTCATTGCAGGGACACTCATGTTGACCAGTGGTCAGATTTTCATCATGGGTGAAGATGTTACGGCTCTGCCTGCTGAGAAGCGTGCTAAGTACCTCTCACGAGTCTTCCAAGATCCTAAAATGGGGACAGCTCCTCGTATGACTGTTGCAGAAAACCTCTTGATTGCCAAATACCGTGGTGAAAAACGAGGGCTTAAATCACGCCAAATTCATCTCTACACAGAGGAGTTCCAAGGTCTGATTGAACGTATCAGTAATGGTTTAGAAAAGCACTTAGATACACCAGCAGGTCTCCTTTCAGGTGGTCAGCGTCAGGCTCTCAGTCTTTTGATGGCGACACTTAAACGTCCTGAGCTCTTGCTCTTAGACGAGCACACTGCAGCCCTGGATCCTAAGACCAGTGTAGCACTCATGGAGTTGACTGATGAGTTTGTGACGGGAGACCATCTAACAGCCTTGATGATTACCCACCACATGGAAGATGCCCTAAAATATGGAAATCGTCTGATTGTTATGAAGGATGGTCAAATCATTAAAGATCTTACCAAGGAAGAAAAAGGTCAATTGGATATCACAGACTACTACGCTATGTTTGAGTAAGCCTAGTCTGACTCTAAATTGTAAAATAAGCCAAAAAGTTGTATACTTAAAGGGTATGCAACTTTTTGTTGTGGCCTGTAAATCGACAAGGAGACTGTTCGCACGAACGTTCAGCTTCTTGGACCGTCTGTAAAAATAGGCTCTAGAAGAGAGTCAAACTAAAAAGGAGAAAAACAAGCATGAGCGATATTAAAATTATTGCCCTAGGTGGAGTACGTGAAAATGCTAAGAACCTCTATATTGTTGAGATTAACGACTCTATCTTTATCTTGGATGCTGGTCTAAAGTATCCTGAAAATGAACAACTTGGTGTTGACTTTGTCATCCCTAACTTAGATTACTTGATTGAAAATAGAGATCGTATCCAAGGGATTTTCTTAACTCACGGACACGCCGATGCCATTGGTGCCCTACCTTATATCTTGCAAGAAGTCAAAGCACCAGTCTTTGGATCATCCCTCACAATCGAGTTAGCTAAACTTTTTGTCAAGAATGCTGGCGTTAAGAAATTCAATAATTTCCATGTTATTGACGCAGAAACTGAAATTGAATTTGAGGATGCTGAGGTTTCATTCTTCAAAACAACTCACTCAATTCCAGAATCAATGGGGATTGTTCTTGGCACTGACCAAGGCAATATTGTCTATACAGGTGACTTCAAGTTTGACCAAGCTGCCCGTCCTTACTACAAAACTGATTTAGGTCGTTTGGCTGAAATTGGACGTGAAGGTGTTCTGGCCCTCTTGTCAGACTCAGCAAATGCGACAAGTACTGAACAAACAGCTTCTGAAGCAGAAGTGGGCCAAGAAATTGACCAAGTTATTGCTGATGCAGAAGGACGTGTTATTGTTGCTGCAGTTGCCTCAAACTTGGTACGTATTCAACAAGTCTTTGATTCAGCTGCTGATCACGGACGTCGTGTTGTTCTTACGGGTTTTGACGTAGAAAATATTGTCCGCACAGCCATTCGTCTCAAAAAATTGACTGTGGAGCATGAAAAACTTATTGTCAAACCAAAAGACATGAACAAGTTTGAAGACCACGAGTTGATTATCCTCGAAAATGGTCGTATGGGTGAACCAATCGATGGCCTTCAAAAGATGGCTGTTGGTCGTCACCGTTACGTTCAAATCAAGGATGGAGATTTGGTTTATATCGTTACAACTCCAAGCATTGCTAAGGAAGCCGTAGTGGCACGTGTCAACAACGCTATCTATAAAGCTGGTGGAACTGTTAAGATGATTACGCAGAGCCTTCGTGTTTCTGGACATGCCAATGCTCGCGAACTTCAATTGATGATTAACCTCCTTCGTCCACAGTATCTCTTCCCTGTCCAAGGGGAGTACCGTGACCTTCAAGCACATGCAGAGTTAGCCTTGGAAGTTGGTATTCTTCCAGAAAATATTTATATCGTTAAACGCGGTGACATCATGCACTTGTCAGAGGATCAAGGTTTCCTTCATGAAGGAGCTGTCCCAGCTGGTGATGTTATGATTGATGGTAATGCCATTGGTGATGTGGGTAATATCGTCCTTCGTGACCGTAAGGTCTTGTCTGAAGATGGTATCTTTATCGTAGCTATCACTGTTAACAAGAAGGAACGTAAGATTGTCTCTAAAGCGCGTGTGAATACACGTGGGTTCGTTTATGTGAAGAAGAGCCGTGATATTCTCCGTGAGGCTGCTGACATTGTTAATGCTACCGTTGAAAATTACTTGGCAGGAGACAGCTTCGACTGGGGTGAACTTAAAGGTGCTGTCCGAGACGATGTGGCTAAGTTCCTCTTCGACCAAACCAAACGTCGCCCAGCTATCCTTCCAGTTGTCATGGAAGTCCGCTAATAACTGACTAAAACATAAGAGTGTGAGCGTGTCGCTTGCACCATAGACATTGAGGAAAGTTTTAACAAGACTTTGTTCTAAAATCAAAAGCTGGGGGTGTCCCAGCTTTTCTAACATTAAGAAAGGAAAAACAAATGGCTTTTTTTCAAATTGAATACTCATCAGATGTTCTAGGACAATACCGCCAAGTGGATGTCATCTATCCAGATCGTGATCAGATTGCTGAAACGGAAAGTGATACGGACATCCCAGTTCTCTATCTCCTTCATGGCATGGGGGGCAATCATAATTCTTGGGCCTTCCGTACCAATATTCAGCGTCTCCTTCGTAAGACTAATCTCATTGTTATTATGCCTAATTCTGAAAATGGCTGGTATACAAATACCAATTACGGGGTTAAGTATTACGATGCCATTGCTAAGGAGCTTCCTCAAGTCATGCAACGTTTCTTCCCTAGTATGACTAAGAAGCGTGAAAAGACCTTTATCGCTGGACTTTCTATGGGTGGCTATGGTTCTTTCAAACTAGCCTTAACGACAAATAACTTTGCTTGTGCGGGTTCCTTCTCTGGTGCCCTTGGATTATCAGTAGAGATGATTACAGATGAAACGAGTGAGTCTAAGGAATACTGGCAAGGAGTCTTTGGCGATTTGGAAGGAAAAGACATTAAGCAGCATAAACTGGTTAACCTAGCCAAACAACATGATAAGAAAACCAAATTCTTTGCCTGGTGTGGCCTCGAGGATTTCCTTTTTGATTCTCAAGATAAGGCAGTTGCTGATTTGAAGGCCCTTGGTTTAGACATTGACTACAGCACAGACCATGGAAGACATGAGTGGTATTACTGGGAAAAACAACTAGAAGCCTACTTAGAATGGTTACCTATTGATTACGTTAAAGAAGAACGCTTGTCTTAATAGGTCAAGTTTGTAACATCTTATCAAAGAGATGATAAAAGCTTAAAGTGATATTTTTTGCTTGTCAGAACTATTAGAGCTTGATATACTAGGGGAAGTTTCGAAAAGGAGGCTCAATAATGAAAAAATTATTCAGAGTAATCTTCTATATTCCCAAACTTCTTTTACAATTTATTTGGAATCTTATTTGGGCTATATTTAAACTTGCCCTAGTCCTAGCCCTTATTGGTTATGGACTCGTCTACTATGCCAATAATTCTTCAAGTACCTTAGCCACAAACATTAACCAAGCCTTTCATCAAGTAGAGCTAGGTTTTAGTGGAACCAGTACTAGTGACGTTGAGAAAGTTGTCTCTAACCTATCAACGACAGATACCATTCCAGAGTCTAATGGAGCTAGATGGGCACAAAATACAGCTAGCATCTATATTCAGTCTACCGATGAAACCTTGGTAGCTGCTTATAAGGAGGCTATCACCAACTGGAATAACACGGGTGCTTTCATCTTTACTTTAACTGATGATGCCTCAACAGCTGACATTGTTGCGACTGACTATTCCGATGTGAATTCACAGGCAGCAGGTTTAGCAGACACTCAAACCAATGTTTTGACCAATCGCATCACTCATGTAGATGTGAAGTTGAACCGTTATTTCCTCTTGAATAGTGATTTTGGTTATACTCACAAGCGTATTGTGAATACGGCTGAACACGAATTGGGACATGCCATTGGCTTAGACCATGATGACTCTAAGACATCCGTTATGCAATCAGCAGGATCTTATTACGGGATTCAACAGGTGGATATTGATACGGTCCATGCTCTTTATGCTAATTAAGGAGGGGCTGTCATGCGCTATTTGAAACGCCTTGCTAGACGTTACCCCATGCAAACCTTCCTTTTTCTTTTCAATGCTGGGGTCTTTACTTGGTTGCAAACAACAGGAACCATGATTGCCAATCGTTTGGGCCTATCAGGTGAAGGTATTTGGATTTATATTCCCAATTGGGTAAAAATGCTGACCAGCCATTCTATTGAGAGTATTCAAACCCTATACGGGGCCTCTGGTTGGAGTTGGCTAATCACCTCTATGCTTCTTACTTGGCTCTTGACTTTTCTGAGAGGTCTCATGAGAGCAGTGATTCTCATTCTGATAGTTGGTCTTGGCTTATGGCTAGTTTATCGACACTTTGAACTCTTACAAAATCTAAAACTGTCCTGATGGGCAGTTTTTTTGAGTTGTTAGGTCATTTATTTTCTGAAAAAATATGATATAATATAGCTAATTTATTATTTTGGAGGACATTATGGCTTTAGCAAAAATCGTTTATGCCAGTATGACCGGTAACACGGAAGAAATCGCAGATATCGTTGCCAAAAAATTGGAAGAATTGGGTCACACTGTAGATGTAGACGAGTGTACAACGGTTGATGCCGCTGATTTTGAAGATGCGGACATCTGTATCGTAGCGACTTACACTTATGGTGATGGTGAGTTGCCAGATGAAATCGTTGACTTTTACGAAGATTTGGCTGACCTCGACTTGTCAGGTAAAATCTTTGGTGTTGTAGGTTCAGGAGATACCTTCTACGATTATTTCTGTCATTCAGTGGATGAGTTTGAAAATCAATTCACATTCACAGGGGCGACTAAAGGTGCTGATAGCGTCAAGGTTGACCTTTCTGCTGAAGATGAAGATATCGAAAATCTTGAAGCTTTCGCTGAAAAAGTTTCAGAAGCATTAGCATAAGAAAAAAGCAGAGTAAAGTCTGCTTTTATTGTAGTTAAAAATGGAGTTTTTATGAATGAAATAGAAAGAGATTTTAGGACGCAATCTCAACATCTCCTTTGGTCTGTTTGGCGAGGGCTCTTAGTGGGGGTGACAGCAGGAGCAGTGGTCAGTCTTTTTCGTTGGTTAATTGCCAAAGGGGCCGCATTTTCTGTAGCTATTTACGAAGACGCCCTTCATAATCCCCTCCTGATTCTGGGAATTGTACTTGTTAATCTCTTGATTGCCCTTTTTATTGGTTACCTTATTAAGCAGGAAAAAGACATCAAGGGCTCAGGGATTCCCCATGTTGAAGGGGAACTGATGGGGCTCTTACATCCGTCTTGGTGGTCAGTTTTATGGCGTAAATTCCTAGGTGGAGTCCTTGGGATTTCAATGGGACTGATGTTGGGACGTGAGGGACCTAGTATTCAACTAGGTGCCATGACTGCTAAGGGATTAGCCAAGGGACTTAAGCTCTCTGCACGTGAGAAGCGTGTCTTGATTGCTGCAGGAGCAGCAGCAGGGTTATCGGCTGCCTTCAATGCCCCAATTGCTGGTCTTTTGTTTGTCGTCGAAGAAGTCTATCATCATTTCTCTCGTCATGTTTGGGTGACAGCTTTAACGGCATCTTTAGTGGCCAATGCTGTTTCCTTACGCATCTTTGGCCAGGTACCAGTCCTTGCTATGACAGAAAAATTACCCGTATTTCCTTTGAAGGATTATTGGATTCTTATTGTCTTGGGGATTTTTCTAGGTGTGCTTGGATACGGTTATGAGTGGGTTGTCTTACGTATTGGTAAGGTCTACCAAGGGTTAGGGAAAATCTTCCACTTGCCATCTCATTTTCATGGCCTTTTGGCAGTTCTGTTTATCATTCCTATTGGCCTTTATTTTCCACATCTTTTAGGTGGCGGGAATGAATTGATTCTTGCCTTAAATGGTTTACATCCTGCTCTAACTGTGGCTATCCTCTATTTGGCTATCCGCTTTATTTGGAGTATGCTGTCCTTTGGTTCTGGCTTTCCTGGTGGGATTTTCTTGCCGATTTTGACTCTAGGTGCTCTTTCTGGTAGCGTCTTTGCGGCAGCTTTTGAAAACCTAGGCTTTTTACATCCCGTTCAGTTTCCTATCTTTATCATTCTTGGTATGGCTGGTTATTTCGGTGCTGTGTCTAAGGCACCGCTAACTGCTATGATTTTAGTAACTGAGATGGTGGGTGACCTTCACCAATTGATGACCATTGGAGTTGTGACCCTGATTGCCTATCTAGTTATGGATTTCATGGGAGGAGAACCTGTCTATGAAGCCATGCTTCACAATCTGATTGCTCACGAACAAGAGCAAGTTGATAATATACCGACGATGATTGACTTGCCGGTTACAGATAGTCTAGCTGGTCGATTGGTTAAGGATTTAACCTTACCTGATGGGGTTTTGATTTCCACTCAGATTTTTCAAGATCAGTCTGAGGTTGTTCATGGAGACACACGTCTAAAAGCAGGAGCAACCCTGTATCTAGTTGTTAATGAAGGTAATATCAGTCAGGTAAGAAAACTCTTTTTATAAGCAATTCAATGGCTTGAGGCTCTTTTGTCCTCAGGTCATTTTTGTTATAATGGAGAGAAAAAAGGAGGTCAGTATGGACTTAAATGAGATTCGCCAACAGATTGACACCGTTGATAATGAGATCGTGGCTTTGTTGGAAGAACGTATGAAATTGGTAACTCGAGTAAGTGCTTATAAACAACGCACTGGAAAGGCGATTTATGATCCCGAACGAGAGCAAGCCTTGCTAGACAAAGTAGGTGATAGTGTCGTTAATCCTGAATATAAAGAAGCTATCGTTGCTAGTTTTGCGGATATTATGAAACATTCTCGTACTTATCAAATAGGCAAGCTTGAAGGAAGGTAGGCTATTAAGATGAAAATTAGACAATTAAGTGAGAGTCAAGGTCTCTCATACTCCAATTTAGTGATTTTGAGTCTCTATGCTGTCTTTCTAGGGGCGCTGGTTGGGCTGATTGATGCTATTTTTGGTCGTGTTCTCATAGGACTTTCAGAATATCGGGACCACCATCTCTTTTATCTAGTCCCAGCGCTTCCTATAGCTGGGCTTTTGATTGTTTACCTTTACCAAAGGTTTGCAGGCAAGGCAGCACAAGGGATGGGCTTGATTTTCAAGGTTGGACATAATGAGGAGGATCAAGTCCCCCTAAGGTTAATTCCACTGGTGACTGTAACCACATGGCTGACCCACCTTTTCGGGGGTTCTGCAGGTCGTGAGGGAGTTGCTGTACAACTGGGGGCCACAGTTTCTCATGCTTTTAGTCGCTATTTTAAGCTCCCGAATGCTTCACGTATTTTCTTGACCATGGGGATGGCCGCTGGTTTTGGAGGGCTCTTCCAAACACCAATCGCCGCGACCTTCTTTGCGCTTGAGGTATTGACTCTAGGACAGTTAAGTCTGCCAATCTTGGTACCGACTCTTATTGCATCTTTTGTGGCTAGTACGACAAGCCATCTCTTAGGTCTTGAAAAATTTAGCCACTTTGTCTCCGAAAGTTTGAGTATTGACCTTGGGACGTTTATTAAATTAGCTCTTTTAGGTCTGGCCTTTGGTCTAGCAGGAAATCTCTTTGCTTATCTCTTGTCACTAGCTAAAAAGAAAGTAGCAAGTCTGCTCCCAAATCCTTATTATCGTGTTCTCTTAGGAAGTGTCGTCTTAACCTGTCTTCTTTTGATTTTGTGGAAGGGACGTTATACAGGTCTTGGAACGAATTTGATTGCTTTAAGTGTTGGTGGTGGGACCATTTATCCATTGGATTGGCTCTTGAAATTGCTCTTGACCGTCTTTACCCTATCTCTTGGTTTCCAAGGAGGAGAAGTAACCCCTTTGTTTGCTATCGGAGCCAGTCTTGGTGCTGTTCTAGCACCAGTTCTGGGACTTCCAATTCCACTTGTAGCAGGTCTAGGCTATCTGTCTGTCTTTGGTAGCAGTACCAATACCCTTTTAGCACCTATTTTCATTGGAGTTGAAGTCTTTGGTCCCGCTAATGCAGTCCCTTATGCGATTGTCATGGTTTTTGCTTATCTCATTAATCATAAGACGAGCATTTATGGACAACAAAAAATGCTAGAAATGCAATAAGATACTAGACATCCTGATAATTTTTTGATAAGATACTAGGAGTGTGTAATGGACACACAAAAATAACGGCTAATCCGCTGAGACACAGAGGTTGCTCTTAAGATTAGTAAGATAGGAGTATATAAAAATGAATCCATTGATCCAAAGTTTGACAGAAGGTCAACTTCGTACTGACATCCCATCATTCCGTCCTGGTGACACTGTTCGCGTTCACGCGAAAGTTGTCGAAGGAACTCGCGAACGTATCCAGATCTTTGAAGGTGTAGTTATTTCACGCAAAGGTCAAGGGATCTCAGAAATGTACACAGTTCGTAAAATTTCAAGCGGTATCGGTGTAGAACGTACTTTCCCAATCCACACTCCACGTGTTGAAAAGATTGAAGTTGTACGCTACGGTAAAGTCCGCCGTGCTAAACTTTACTACTTGCGTGCTTTGCAAGGTAAAGCTGCACGTATCAAAGAAATCCGTAAATAATTTACAGATTTCACATAAAAAATCTGTCCTCGTGGCAGATTTTTTCATAAGTCCTCTTAGTTAAATGGATATAACAACTCCCTCCTAAGGAGTCGTTGCTGGTTCGATTCCGGCAGGGGACATTTTTAAGCCTTTAACCATGCGGTTTTAAGCTATTTTGCCCCAAATTGAAGCCAAATGTACTTGACGCCTATTGAATTATAGGTGTTTTTTTGATAAGCAAAAACCCTAGTCAGGATTAGTCCTAACTAGGGTTCAAAATAGAATACTGGTGATGATTAGTAGTCTGTTATCTCATTAATTGGAATTGGCACTTGTATCTGTACTTGATGATGCTCGTGGGTACTCGTAAGGAGTGTTATCAACGTCGTCAACCCACTCATTGCTCTGATCAGTTGAGCTTGCGGGATTGCTTCCTCCACCAGCACCTGCGGCGAAGGCTGCATCGTGACCACCACCGCCTCCTCCGTTAGTGGCATAAGAGCCATCTTCTGGCCCGCCCCAACCTCGTCCGCCTTCAGCAGGCTTGGATTTATCTTGATTTCCATCTTGATGAGGTGTTTGGTTGTTTTGTTTTTGATTTGCTTCTTGAGCAGAAGGAGATGCTTGATGCTTATTTTCGTCCTTAGCCTCCTTCTTATGATCTTCCGTCGAAGTAGCTCTTGATGATTTAGTATTCTCTTTTTTATGAGATGAGCTACTTTTTGATGAAAGGCTGTGAGAGATGTGATGCGTTTTTGCAGCTGGCTTTACAGGTTCTTTTAAATGTTTTGATAAAAAACCGAAGAGAAAGAAGAAAGCTAGCAAAGAGAAGGTGATGATATTATATTTTTTTCTTTTCAAATTTGGCTCCGTTCCTAGTCATAGATGAAGAGTAAAAATAACAGTAAAAAACCAGGTTTCCCTGGTTCTCATTATTAGCGGCTTACACGACGGCGAGCTGCTTTTTTACGGTTTTCTTCGATGAAAGCCAATTTCTTTTCTTCTGGTTCGATAATAGTTTTCTTAACTGCGAAGACAGCACCTGCTACAGTAGCAGCAGTTCCGATAACGCCAGTAGCGACACCTTTAGCGAATGAATGTTTTTTAGCCATGAGACTATCCTCCGTATATGTTATAATATGCTTATATTATCTAAAAAAATATCTAGAATAGCAAGTGAAAACATTATGAAAACCAAACTTATTGTAGTAGCTGGTCCTACTGCTGTGGGAAAAACAGCGCTTGGAATTGAATTGGCCAAGCGTTTTAATGGCGAAATTATTTCAGGAGATAGCCAGCAGGTTTACCGACAATTGAATATAGGAACCGCCAAGGCCACTCCTGAAGAGCAGGCAGCTGCAGTACATCATCTGATTGATGTTCGCGATGTTGATGAGACCTATTCAGCTTATGATTTTGTGACAGAGGCAGAGGCTGCCATTACAGATATCGTTAGTCGTGGTAAGCTGCCTATTGTAGTAGGAGGAACAGGTCTCTATTTACAAAGCCTTCTAGAAGGGTATCACTTAGGGGGACAGGTAGATCAGGAGCAGGTCTTAGTCTATCGCACGGAATTAGAGCAATTATCTGATCAGGAACTTTTTGACAAGATTGATCGTTTAGGTATTGAAATTAAAGAGATTAACCGTCGTCGTGCCATTAGAGCACTTGAGCTTTATCGTTTTTCGGAGAATCTTGAAAATACTGAGACGACTTATGATCCCTATCTTATCGGATTAGATGATGAACGTTCCTTGATCTATGACCGCATCAATACACGAGTAGATAAGATGGTTGAACATGGTCTCTTGGAAGAGGCCAAGTGGCTGTACGATAATTATCCTGATGCCCAGTCAGCTCGTGGTATAGGCTACAAGGAGTTGTTTCCTTATTTTGCTGGGAACCAGAGCTTGGACGAAGCCTTGGAAAAACTCAAGCAAAATACGCGTCGATTTGCTAAACGTCAATTAACTTGGTTCAGAAATCGAATGACTGTTAAGTTTTATCAGATTTCTAGTCCAGAATATCCTGAAAATGTCGTTCAAGATCTTGAATTATTTTTAAATGAAAGGGAAGGAGAAAAGGTAGGTCAATCTTAGTTTTAAGAACCAATCTTTGCTATAATGGTAGTTATGACTAACGAAGAAAAAAAATCAGCCTATGAATTAATGCTAGCACAGGCTAAGGTGCTTTTTGCCAATGAAGACAATGCTTTGGCCAACTTTTCTAATGCCTCAGCTCTCTTGAATACAACCCTGCCAAATTCTGTGTTCACAGGCTTCTACCTGATGGATAATGTCAAGAATGAGTTAATCCTTGGTCCTTTCCAAGGTAATGTTTCTTGTGTTCGAATTGCCCTAGGTAAGGGTGTTTGTGGCCAGTCTGCAGCTGAAAATAGAACCCTAATTGTCGAAGATGTCACCAAACACGACAATTACATCGCTTGTGATTCCTCTGCTCGAAGTGAAATTGTTGTACCAATGGTAAAAGATGGCAAATTAGTTGGTGTTCTCGATTTGGATTCTCACCAAGTAGGAGACTATAACGATGTAGACCAAGATTATCTTGAAGCATTTGTCAAAATTCTACTCGAGAAAACCGAGCTTACATTTGGAATGTTTGAGGTAAACTAATGTATCAAGCCTTATATCGTAAATACCGTAGTCAGACCTTTGGCGAAATGGTTGGTCAAAAAGTGATTTCAACCACGCTCAGACAGGCGGTAGAGTCAGAGAAAATCAGCCATGCCTATCTCTTTTCTGGGCCACGTGGTACCGGTAAAACCAGTGCAGCAAAAATCTTTGCCAAGGCTATGAACTGTCCTAATCAAGTTGATGGTGAGCCTTGTAATCACTGCGATATTTGTCGCGATATTACAAACGGAAGTCTCGAAGATGTTATCGAAATTGATGCGGCTTCCAATAATGGTGTAGATGAGATTCGTGAGATTCGTGATAAGTCAACCTATGCCCCAAGTCGTGCGACTTACAAGGTCTATATTATCGACGAAGTGCACATGCTTTCGACAGGTGCCTTCAATGCTCTTTTGAAGACTTTGGAAGAACCAACTGAAAATGTTGTTTTTATTCTGGCGACCACTGAATTACATAAGATTCCTGCAACCATCCTTTCTCGTGTCCAACGTTTTGAGTTTAAATCAATCAAGCAGGGAGTTATTAAAGAGCATTTGGCTTCAATTCTGGAAAAAGAAGGATTAACCTTTGATGATGAGACTTTGACCATTATTGCTCGTCGTGCTGAAGGTGGTATGCGTGATGCTTTGTCAATCTTAGACCAAGCACTGAGTCTTTCTCCTGACAATCATGTCAGCCAAGCTGTAGCTGAAGAAATCACTGGTTCTATTGGTTTGACAGCTTTAGATAGTTTTGTCGCTAACGTTCGCAATCAAGAGACTACGCAAGCTTTATCAAATCTTGAAACTCTTTTTGATAATGGTAAGTCTATGAGCCGTTTTGCGACGGATCTCTTGGAGTATTTCCGTGATCTTTTGATTGTCAAAGCGGGCGGAGAGAACAGTCACCATAGTCCCCTTTTTGAGGAGAATCTTTCTCTGGAGCAAGACCGACTTTTCCAATTGATTGACTTGGTTACAAGTGCCTTGCCAGAAATTAAAACTGGAACACATCCTAAAATCTATGCGGAAATGCTGACTATAAAATTGTCAGAGACTCATACTCAGGTTTCACAAGAAATTCCAGGGAATTTACAAGAAGAGTTAGATAGTCTTCGTCGCGAGGTAGAAGGTCTACGTAAAGCTCTTAAAGAGGGCAAAGTCCAAGGAGAAGTAGCACCAACTCGAAAAGCCAAACCTGCTTATCAGTACAAGGTGGATCGTGAAAAGATTCTCACGATTATGCGTGAAACCATGGAAAATCCTCAGAAATCACGCCAGTGTCTGGATGCCCTAAAGGCAACTTGGCCTGAAATCTTGGATTCTATTAGCCCACAAAATAGGGCACTTTTGAATGGCTCAGAGCCTGTATTAGCCAATCAGGAAAATGCCATCCTAGCCTTTAATGCTGCCTTTAATGCTGAACAGGTCATGAAACGCAGTGATCTCAATGATATGTTTGGTAATATCATGAGTTCAGCTGCCGGTTTCTCACCTAATATTATGGCTGTTCCAAAAGCAGAATTTGAAAAACTCCGCACAGAATTTGCACGAAGTCTCAAATCCAAAGAAGAATTAGAAAAAGAAGATCGTGAAGAGTATATCCCTCAAGAACTCGAGTTTCTCTCTGATGTAGTAGAAATAGAGGACTAAAAAGGTCCAGTGGACCTTTTTAGGTCCGAGCCAAGAAACACAAAAGCGAGGAGGTCCAGTGTAATTTGATAGATTTCTGAAGCTGTTCCATCCGTGTAAAAATGAAAAGAGCCTAGACTGCTTGTCCTAGGCTCTATCTATTGATATAATAATCTTATGATTCAACAAATTTTGTTTATTACGCTTGAAACTATTTTTGAAACGGTTTGTTTTAATTACAGTTTACAGCACGGCTATTACTTTTTTACAGCCTTTTTTGGTTATTTACTGTTTCGTCGTCTTTGGACAACTTACGTTGTTTCACGCATTGCGCGTGCAGCCGACAAGTCTACCAAGAAGTAAGGCTCACTTCGCCAGCGGTCAACCATTTTTCCTGACCATCATCAGTAAAAACGAGAAGTTGGCCCTTATCGCCAATTTCCTTGGCAATACCAGTATAAGTCCTTCCAGCTTGTTCAAAGGTCACTTGTTTGTCTAAAACGAGGGACTTTTCTTTATAAACTTTGACCAAATCGCTAGTAGGAATGGTTAAAAAGAGTTTCCAAATTTCTGAAATGAGCTGGTTTCGAGTGATGCTTGGTTTTTCAGAAGTAAAAAGACTAGTAGCTTTATTAGCTAACTCTTCAGGGAAATCAGTGATTGAGAAGTTAAGCCCAATCCCGATAATGACATCTGTGATGCGACCAGATTCGATAGAACTAATGGCTTCGGTAAGGATACCAGCCATTTTTTTGTTGTTGAGGTAGATGTCATTAACCCATTTGATTTCTGTATTGATGCCGGTTAGACGCTGGATAGCTTTGACAATAGCAGCTGCCACCATCATCGTATAAGGGGGTAACTCCTCAAAATGACAGTTGGGCTTTAAGTGGATACTCATGTAGATACCACCTTGTGGACTGGCAAAGAAGTGACGTTCAAATCGTCCTTTGGCTGCCTTTTGACTTGATGCCAGATATAGTGCAGGCGTCGGATTAATCTTTTCCATGCCATGTTTAGCATCTAGTTGGGTAGAGTTAGAATCTGGATTAAAGTAGACTGGAATGTTGAGTTGCTTAGAGATGTCTTGAGGAAGAAGAATATCTCCCTTTTCTAAATAGTAGCCTTTCTTGCGGACACTTGTAATGTCAATTCCTTGTTCTTGAAGTGTTTGAATTGCCTTCCAAATGGCTGTCCGTGAGACACCAAGGCTTTTAGCCAAGCTCTCTCCCGTCACAAAATCAGGACTCTTCGATAAGATGTCATAAACGTGTTCATAAGTTTTCATATCCTAAGTATAATACAAAAGATGGTAAAATGCTCACTATAACTTATTGATAAGGCTTGATAATAAATAACTATATGACTAGACTGAAAAAACATGATATAATAGACGGTAGTTATTAAGTCCCGATAAGGCAACAGTCATCCTAGAGTTGGCTGTTGGTTCTTTGTAACTTTTTAACGGCGTTTAGCTCTACCAGGAGCATAGCGTTTTACCTATTAGGAGACGGTTAAATCCGTGCTATCTAATACTATTTTTCATATTAAAAGGGGGACATTTTATATGTCAGAACGTAAACTTTTCACGTCTGAATCAGTATCTGAGGGGCATCCAGATAAAATTGCAGACCAAATTTCAGATGCCATTCTTGATGCGATTTTAGCAGAGGATCCAGATGCACACGTTGCAGCAGAAACAGCTGTCTACACTGGTTCTGTCCATGTTTTCGGTGAAGTTTCTACAACAGCTTATGTGGACATTAACCGTGTGGTTCGTGATACTATCGCTGAAATTGGTTATAACAATGCAGAATACGGCTTTGCGGCAGAATCTGTAGGGGTTCACCCATCATTGATTGAACAATCACCAGATATTGCTCAAGGTGTCAATGAAGCACTTGAAGTTCGTGGAACTGGTGATCAAGACCCACTTGATCTTATCGGAGCTGGTGACCAAGGTTTGATGTTTGGTTTTGCTATTGACGAAACTCCAGAGTTTATGCCACTTCCAGTTAGCCTTTCACATAAATTGGTTAAAAAATTGGCAGATTTGCGTAAATCTGGTGAGATTTCATACCTTCGTCCAGATGCTAAATCTCAGGTTACCGTTGAGTATGATGAGAATGACCAACCAGTACGTGTTGATACAGTCGTTATCTCAACGCAACACGATCCTGAAGCGACTAACGACCAAATTCGTCAAGATGTCATTGAAAAAGTCATTAAGGCAGTTATTCCAGCCGAATACTTGGATGATGAGACTAAGTTCTTTATCAACCCAACAGGTCGTTTTGTTATCGGAGGACCTCAAGGGGACTCTGGTTTGACTGGTCGTAAGATCATTGTTGATACTTATGGTGGCTACTCAAGACACGGTGGTGGTGCCTTCTCAGGTAAGGATGCCACTAAGGTTGACCGTTCAGCTTCATATGCAGCTCGCTACATTGCCAAAAACATCGTAGCTGCTGGTCTTGCTAAGAAAGCAGAAGTACAATTGGCTTATGCTATCGGTGTTGCTAACCCTGTGTCTGTCCGTGTTGATACTTTCGGAACGGCGACAGTTGCTGAAAGTAAACTTGAAGCTGCTGTCCGCGATCTCTTTGACTTGCGTCCGGCAGGTATCATTCAAATGCTGGATCTTAAACGTCCTATCTATCGTCAAACAGCGGCCTATGGTCACATGGGACGTACGGACATCGATCTTCCATGGGAAAAATTGGACAAGGTAGATGCCCTCAAAGCGGCTGTAGAAGCTTAAAAAGATTTAATATTACTTTCAATTTAATAATATCAAAGTAACAGAATTTAATTTTTTTGAATTCTGTTTTTTTGTTTTGAAAATAAATAATATGAATTTTCTGACTTTAAACACTTGTAAAGCCTATGGATTGAGTGATTTAAGGATAAAAACTACTAGCTATAGATAAATTCTTTTGGTGAAAACCTTTGAAAGGAGTTGAAAAATAAGAATAAATTGCTATAATAAAAGTGACGATGTAAATATAAAACTAGAGTCATTTTAGATTGATAGAGTAAGAAGAAATACCTTTAAATAAGGTTTAACAGGTGTTAGATAATCTAAAGTGATCTGGTTAGTTTGTGATTTCTTGGGGAAGCTAATCAACATAACAAGATATTTAGTTAGTCAATTTAATCTATTCTTTAATAATATTAATTTACATTAATGTTTATTTAGAATGATCTTGTTCTTTCTTATATTTTTAAAATCTTTAAGAATCTTCGAAAGAGATTCAGATGAGAGTTACGTGCTCACTCATTGGGGAGGAGGCCATAACTTTCAAAGAGCTTTCTTAAGAAAGGCATTACATGGTGGTCTTGAGATTATTGGGAAATACTTGAGACTAATGATTAGAATGGGTAGAGAGTGTAGTTAAGGGGACACTCTTAAAAGTGGGGAGAAGTTTATGAATATTTTGATACTTGGTAATACTGCTGGATTAACAAACGATTTCATTTTGAAAACGTTTCCTAATCAAGCAGTTTTTATTTTTGGTCATACAGGTGTAAAGAACTCTCGTAAGAATAAAATCACCGTATATACCAAACATTATGAGAACAATCAATTAGAAGATGTTTTTGATTTTCATGATTATGATCAAATCATCTATTTTTCGGAATATCTCAATTATGGACATGAAAGTTCAGGGGAGATTGAAAATCTCATCAGATTGTTAGAGTGTCTTAAAGATAGAAAAAACAAACGTTTACTTTACATTACAGGTCCTGTCCTTGAGGATGGGAAACGAAGCTTACAGACGACAACTAAGGATACCTTATTATCTTGGACTCGAGAATTTGGGGTCAACCTTAAAGTTCTGCATAGTCCCTTTCTTTATTCAGTCATTAATAAAGAAGATTATCTATATAAACTGTTTGTACGTTTAGACGATCATGAGCAGGTGGAGTTGAAGGAGTCATCACAAAGTCAGGCGACTTTTATCAGTCTATCTGACTTGGGAGATTTGCTTCACAAATTATGTGAGCGATGGAATGACATCTATGAAAGTATTATTATTCCGGATCCCTTCCAACTGACTTTTGGTGAGCTCTTGCAAGCTTTGGATAAATATTTCCCTAACAAGCAGGTTCATTTCTTAGAGGAAAGAAGAATTAGGAAATATGATAACGATCCTGAAAAGCACCATGATTTGCGTGATCGATTCGCTTGGTTTATGCGTTATGCCTTGGTGCGTGACTTGCCAGATATTTACGAAGACTATCAAAAGCAGCGAAAAGGTTCTTTACGTGTTTCTAAGTTCCGCAATATCGTAGATAATATCGTTAAGCAAAAGAGAAATAAGAAACTTGCTGCTGTTGTCGCGACTTTCTTAGTTTTTGAAGCTTTTCGATATATGACTCAAGGTCAGTTACAGTTCCAATTGACCGACCTACGTTTGCTCTTTGTTGTCTTGATTAGTACAGTTTTGGGCATGGGGTATGGCTTGTTCTCAGCAGTACTTGCAATTATTGGTTTGACAATCAGTCAAATTTTGTCTGGGACTAGTTGGCAATTGCTTCTATATAATACGGACCGTTGGGTGGCCTTTATTGCCTATATCTTTATCGCTGTTGTTTGTGGTTCTGTGGAAATGAAGAAAAAAGATGACAAGCTACAACTAGACAAACAGTTGGAAACAGTTAAGGAAGACTATCTTATCCTTAATCAATCCTACCATACATTACTTAATGAAAATAAAGACCTGAAAAATGCCTTGTTAGCAAGTCAAGATGGTCTTGGAAAAGCCTATTCTTACTTTGTGACTTTAGATCATGCTAGTGTTGAGAAGGTTCTCAGACAGACGATTGATTTGGTTTCAGAGATTTTGAATGCTCCTGTTTCACTTTATGGTGGTGGTCCTTTCCAATATGAACTTCTTTTGGGAGATAACGATAAGAAGCAAGTATCTTTGACAGATTTTAAAGAAGTTGGAGATGCCTTCGGTCATGGACGTGTCTGGGCTAATAAATCATTGCTTGAGAATCGTCCAGCTTATGCCATGGAAATTAGGACCAAGGTAGATGGTACCTTTATCATTTGGGTAGAGGCTGTTCCTTTTGAAGCTATGTCTACTAAAGTGTTAAACGAGCTTGAGGTTCTTTCAAAAATGAGTCGTTCTTTCATTGAAAAGGCAGAACTTCTTGAACAAGCTAGTCATCAAGGGAGGGTTGCACAATGATTCCAGTCCTAATTACTAGTATTTTAACGGTTTGTTACTTCCTATCTATAGCACTTGTCTATAAAGCCATTGTTAGTGGCAGATCAGATTTAACCATTTTTTACTTGATTTTCCCAATTGCTTTACCTTTCTTTGGTGCCGGTCTGATTCATATGATTTCTAAGCCAAATCCTGGTAGACACCGTCGTGGTCAAGAAGCAGCAGTTGGTGGCAAAATTAAAGATTTGACCATTGATTTTGGAAATATCGATGATTTTCAACGTCCTAAGGAATTGGTTGAAGAAGACATCGTTCCTCTTGAAGAATCTCTCTATTTGAATAAGGCTAAGGAAGCTCGTCAGCAATTGATGGGATTGGCTAATAATGATCCATCTCATTTTATGGATTTGCTCTACTTGGCCCGCTTAAATGAGGACAGTGAAATTGTTCACTACGCGACAACCTTTATTTCTGAAATTTCAAGTCAATACGATGAGAAGTTGAGTGCCTTTGAGAAACGTTTTGAAAAGGGTGAAGAAGACCTTGACCTCTTAACCGAGTATTGTGACTTTATGGAAGACTACCTATCTAAGGAACTTCTAAGCAAACAAATGGAAGGTTTGCTTCGTAAGGAGTACGAGGAGCGTCTCTTGCAGAAACTTAGTCATGGAACGACTGCTACGGACTTAGTGAGAGTTATCCATAATGAACTAGCTCTTGGTTTTTATGACTTGGCCCAAAAGCATTTGACACAGCTTTCAATTAAATCACATGCGGATGATGTGTATTATTTGTATTTGGAATATTACTATCAAACCGGTCAGTTTGCTGAATTTAAGAACATGATTCGTGAGATGCAAGGCAAAAAGGTTGTTCTTTCTAAGGATAAGCAAGATCTCTTGAACTTCTGGCAAGGAAAAGAGGTGATGGCATGAAATTAGGTAAAAAAAATGTTATTCGCAAAGAAACCTTGCTAGGTGTTGGTCTTATTTTGTGTCTGGCCATTGGACTCTTTGTTCAAAAGAAAGGGGAATGGTACCCGACTCAAGGTAAGGAAGCCTATCTAACAGGAAAAGTACCATCTACGGCTTCAGTCGTCAAAAATTTAGATAAAGATACGCTAGTTCTTTATGATAGTGAAAATGAAACGAGTCAGAGGGCTTGGAAACAGTTCGAGCAAATTCTAAAAGATATGCGTATGGGAGCTAAGTTAGTCGATGTGGCTAAACACGAGTCCTATTCGCTTTCCGACTATAAAAAAGTGGTTCTACTTGTAACTGACCTTTCTCGAATGGAGGACCAGGTTCAGCCACTCATGGATTGGACTGAAAAAGGCGGTCAAACCCTTTTTGCAGTAACTATGGGGAAAGAAAGTAATCTTGATGCCATTGATCACAATCTCGGCGTGAGTTATTCCAACTTTGAGATGGATGAGGTCAAGGAAATCTACGTGGATCCTGACTTCATGATTGGTGGGGGACGCAATTATAAAATTGAAGAACCTTTTGAGTCAGCCAGAAAAGTCTCTCTTGAAGGTGATGTTAAGGTGCATGCTAAAACAACAGATGATTCTCATACACCGTTGATTTGGGAAAAATCATACGGCAAAGGGAAGTTTGTCGTTGATAACCTTGGAATCTATGAGCGTAATGTCCGTGGTATTTATGCCGCTTCTTATAGCCTTTTGACTGAAGCGACAGTTTATCCGGTAATCAATGGCTCTACCTATTATATAGATGATTTCCCATCACCTGTTCCAGCTGGAGATGGTCGTTTCGTTAAACGTGATTACGACATGTCTGTGTCTGAATTTTATACCAATGTTTGGTGGCCAGACCTTCTTAAATTGCACGAAAAGTATGGTATCGTTCATACAGGTGTGGTCATTGAAAACTATGAGGCCCAGACAGACGGTAAAATTGTTCAACAAAATGATTTAGATCGTTTCAAATATTTTGGAAATTCGCTTTTGGCTAATGGTGGTGAGCTTGGTTATCATGGTTATAATCACCAACCTTTGAGTCCTTCATCTGTTAATTATGGTGAAAAGTATGCGAGCTACAAGACTTGGAAGGATAAGGCTGCTATGAAGGCTGGTCTGTCTGAGTTGATTCGTTTTGTCAACCAACTCTTTCCTAAAGCGCAAAAATCAGTCTACGTTCCACCATCAAACATTCTTTCGAAAGAAGGACGAGAGGTAATCGTTAATGATTTCCCAGAAATCAAGGCTATCTCAAGTAACTATTTCCCAGGGGATTTCACTTATTCGCAAGAGTTTGAAGTGTCGCCTGATGGAATGATTGAAGAGCCACGTACTGTCTCTGGTGCGGTTTGGGATGATTTCTCACAGATGACGGTCTTTTCTGAAATGAATATGCACTATGTTAATAACCACTTCCTTCACCCTGATGATGTTCTTGATGTCGATCGTGGTGCAGAATTGGGTTGGGCAAAGATGTATAAGGCTTTGGACAAGGAAGTTAGTTGGGTCCACAATATGTCACCTTCGCTTAGAAATCTAACAGGTTCAGAATTAGCAGGTGCTGTTCAGCGTTACGGTATTTTGAAAGTTTCTCAAAAATATACCAAAGACGCCCTAAAAATTGATCTTGAGAATTTTCATGATCATGCTTACCTTATGGTTCGTTTAAATCAAAACGAGGTTAAGAAGGTAAAAAATGGTAAGGTTACGCATTTAACGGGTGACCTTTACCTATTGGAGGCTACGAATAAGTCAGTCACCATTACATTAAAATAAGGCAAAATAGGGGAAAATGCCGATGAAGATATGTTTAATTCTTGAAGGGTCCTATCCGTATGTTCACGGTGGTGTCTCTACTTGGATGCATCAATATATTACAGAAATGAAAGAGCATGAATTTGTTCTTTGGGTTGTGGGGGCAACGCATGAACAAAAGGGGGAGTTTGTTTATGAACTTCCTGAAAATGTCGTAGAAGTACACGAAGTCTTTTTGGACTATGTTGTGCCAGATAAAGAAGACATAGAGCCATATCAGTTTACAGATGAGGAAAAACAAGCGCTTAAGGATATGGTTTTTTGCCAACAACCTGATTGGAAAGTCTTGTTTAAACTGTTACAAGATGGTAAGGTCGTTCCTAACGATCTCTTGAGTAGTGAGGCCTTTTTTCAGGTCTTAAAGGATCTTTGTAGTGAGCGCTACACACAGCTATCTTTTTCAGATGTTTTTCACACTATCCGTTCGATGCTGTTTCCACTTTTAAATATTTTATCCTGTCCACCTCCTGAAGCAGATGTTTACCACTCAATCTCTACAGGTTATGGTGGTATTCTTGCAACTTTGGGAAGTTTGACCTATGACAAACCTCTCTTCTTAACTGAACACGGGATTTATACGCGTGAACGTGAAGAAGAGTTGCTTCGTGCGAAGTGGGTTTTACCTACAATGCGCCATCAGTGGGTAAGATTCTTCTATATGTTGTCTGATGCGATTTATCAAAATGCTGAAAAAATTACCAGCCTCTTTACGAAGGCCAAGGAAATTCAGATTGAGATGGGGTGTGACCCAGAGAAATGTCAGGTTATCTCAAACGGGATTGACTATGATGCTTTTTCTCAAATTCCTTTGAAAGAATCGGATGGTTGGATTGATATCGGAGCTGTGGTTCGTTTGGCTCCAATCAAGGACATTAAAACCATGTTATATTCTTTCTACGAATTGGCCCAGCAGGTGCCAAACGTTCGTTTGCATATCATGGGTGGTATAGATGACCAAGAATATGCGGATGAGTGTTTTAGTTTGGCTGATAAGATGGATTTGGGAGATCGTCTCCTATTCACTGGTCGTGTTAATATTCGAGAATATATGAAGAAAATTGATTTTACGCTTTTGACCAGTCTTTCTGAGGGCTTGCCACTTTCTGTTTTGGAATCAATGGCGGCTAGTCGTCCTTGTGTGACGACAGATGTCGGATGTTGTCGAGAATTGCTAGAAGGTCGTGAGGATGACAATCTAGGGATTGCAGGATTTTGTGCACCACCTACTTGTACAGGGCCTCTTGCAGAAGCTATGAAGAAGATGGCGATTAATGATAAAAGACGGCTTGAAATGGGTGAAATTGCGCGTAAGCGTGTTGAAGCGATATATCAATATCCGCAAATGATTGGTCAGTACCGACGCTTATATGAGGAGGTGGCTGTTTAATGGCCGGTATTGGATTTGAATTACGTAAAATTTACAACGAGGATAGCCTTTTTTCAAAACAAAAGGCCTACGCTTATGCTGGAATTGTTTA
This sequence comes from Streptococcus sp. HMSC078H03, assembly GCF_001808655.1. Lineage (NCBI taxonomy): Bacteria > Bacillati > Bacillota > Bacilli > Lactobacillales > Streptococcaceae > Streptococcus > Streptococcus sp. HMSC078H03. The sequence continues at coordinate 10,029 of NZ_KV794103.1, read as the reverse complement.
TACCGGTCCTATGCTTTTGGGGATTTTGCTTACAGCTGGTGTCGTTGTTCTAACAATGGTAGCGGGAATCAGTGAAAATGAGCGTGATTATATTCTTTCGAACTTAACCTACGCTATCATCTTTTCACTCGTGATTACCAGTCTCTTTTCTCTGGTGGTAACCCGCTTTGTTGCGGACATGCTCTACGAGAAAAAATTTGAGACTATTATCCCCTCATTTTATGCGTCGAGTGCTTTGATGCTTTTGATTGGGACACCGCTGTATGCGATTTATCTAGCCTTGGCTAGTCGAAGCTTAGCAGAAGTGGCTATGGGAGTTTTGCTCTTTGGTGAGCTCTGTCTCGTTTGGAATGTCATTACCTACTTGACAGCGATTAAATCCTATAAAGAAATTATCAAAGGTTTCTTTTTAGCGATTGGTGTGACGGTTGTCTCTGGATTACTTAGTATTTTCCTACATCAAAAGTATGGTATCTTCCTAAGTGTTTGTTTGGGATACGGTGGAATGATGTTTTGGATGGTTCGTCTCATCCATGACTATTTCCCATCTAATCTTAAAATGTCCTTTGAGTTTTTGAAATGGTTTGATCAATTTTCTGATCTTGCCAAGACAGGGCTTTACATGTTGGTGGCCCTCTTTGCTCATATTATTATTAACTGGTTTGGGCCAATTAGTAAGAGTTTTGACGGCTTCTTCCGTACAGCTCCAGTCTACGATGTGCCAGCCATGCTAGCCTACTTAACGACTTTAGTATCAACACTTAATTTCGTTATGTCTGTCGAGGTTTCCTTCTATCCGCATTTCCGACGTTATTTTAACCTCTACAATGAAGAGGGGAGTCTTTCGGATATCCAGGAAGCTGAAACTCAAATGCTGGATGTCATGAGTAACGAACTCAAATATGTTTTTTGGAAACAATTGCTAGCGACAATTTTCATTATGTTCTTCGGAAGCGTGGCCTTGACTTACTTACCAATTGGTTTTAACAATCAAATGCATGGTTACTTTTTAACGCTATGTCTGGCTTATGGTCTCTATGCTGTTGGTAACGTTAATATCTTGCTTTTGATGTATTTTGCAGATTATAAGGGTGCTAAGAAACTTGCCAAACACTTTGCTATTCTAACAGTAGTTTTGAGTTTTGGTTCTCAGTTCTTGGACTCAGCCTTCCTAGGCTACGCCTTCTTGATTTCTTCTCTTGTTCTTTTTATTGAAAGTGGTCAGGAAATCGATAAATACACAAGTGATCTTCAGTATCATTTCTTAGGAAGCCAAGCCATGGTATCTAAGAAAGACGTGGGCTATTTTGAAAAATGGACTGAGCGTTTAGAAAACATACAAAAGAGGTGGGGGAAATGAATAGGAAAAAGAGTTTAGCAGCAGTTTTGTTGCTCTGTACGGTCTTTGGTTTTACAGCATGCGGGACCAAGGAGCAAACAAAAAATGGTGTGACAACTAAAAAAGTAGATAAACAAGCGGCCACTGATATCTCTAATGTACACTTAAGAGACAAAAAGAGTCTCTATGATAAGGATCATACAAAGGTAACGACCATGTACCTGACTGTACGTCGTGGAGATGCTACAGAAAATCAAAATCACTCATGGTCTGAGGTCAACCAATATTCCGTTGAAGATTATCAGAAAATGCATGTTAAACGATATCAAGTAGCAGGACTCCTTCAAGTTGGGAACGAGGACGGTCCTGTCTCTGGTGAGTTAGGTTATGACCAAGACGTGCCAAATGCTAGTGTTCAGATTCGTGGGGAAAGTTCAAGTAAGAACGCCCAAAAGAACTACAAAATCAAGATTAAAAAGAACAAGGGTGAGTGGAACGGTCAACGTACAATCAACCTTAACAAACACCAGACTGAAGCCCTTCGCTTTAGAAATAAGTTGTCTTATGATCTAATGGAAGAGATTCCACAACTCATGGGTGCTAGAACGAGTTTTGTTCACCTCTACGTTAAAGATGAAACCTCTGACAATCCTTCAGGTAAATTTGAAGATTATGGTCTCTACACGCAAGTCGAACAGATTAACAAAAACTATCTGAAAGATCATGGTCTAGATGAAAATGCCAACCTTTATAAACCAAACTTCTTCGAATTCTTCCGCTATGAAGATACGATTGTTAAAGAAGATGATCCTAAATTTGATAAGGATAAATTCGAGAAACTTTTGGAAATCAAAGGTAGCCATGATCACACCAAACTTATTGATTTTCTAACCAAGCTCAACGATCCATCGGTGAAGATTGAAACCATCATGGACAAGTATGTAGATCCTGAGAATATCCAATATTGGATGGCCTTCCAGATGTTGCTTGGTAATGATGATACACAGAGTCGTAACATGTATCTCTATAGCCCACAAAACTCAACTAAATGGTACATCATTCCTTGGGATAACGATAGTATCCTGATGAAGAATGAACGTCGTTTGGTAAGTAAGGACAGCGACCAAGCCAATAGCTGGGAAGTCGGTGTCAGCAACTATTGGGGTAACCAACTTTTCCAACGTTTGCTCAAATCAAAAGAGTTCCGCAAGGGTCTAGATGAGAAGATGGATGAGCTACGTAAGACAATTACTGGTGACAAGATTACTTCTATGAGTAATGAATACGCAACAGTTATTAAACCTTACCTAGCTAAGATGCCTGACCAAATGCATGCTAAGACAACACCTGATAATTACGACAAGATTTTGGCAGATTTGCCAAATGAGTTGGAGAACAACTACAAGATTTACAAAACAAGTCTTGAAAAACCGCAACCATTCTTTATCAATAAGCCGGAAGTGGCCAATAACAAATTGAAATTAAGTTGGGGTGCCTCTTACGACTTCAATAACAGCAAGTTGACTTACACAGTTGAGTTAGCTAAAGACTATGAATTTAAAGACAAGGTCTTTGAAAAATCTGGTCTCAAGACCCTCAGTGCCGAAACAGATACCTTGCCTAAGGGACAATACTTTGTGCGTGTGACTGCAACTAATGAAGCAGGACAATCACAACGTGCCTTTGACTACTATGTCAATAGTGATAATTCAAAACAATTTGGTATCATGAGCTTCTTTGTCCTTGAAGATGGAAAAATTGGGGTAGATGGTTATGAAGACTAAAGAGAAGCCCTTTCGCCATGAGTTGAAATATGTCATCGGTGAACCAGAAAAGGCTCTGCTGACTGAACGTTTTAAACATTTGATTCAATTGGATAAGCATGCGACAAATGGTGGTTATACCATTAGGAGTCTTTATTTTGATGACTATTGGAATAGTGCCTATGCTGAAAAAGATGCAGGTATTCTGGTTCGTAAGAAGTATCGGATTCGTATCTATAATTTCGGTACCAATAGTATCAAACTAGAGCGTAAGAAAAAGGTAGATACCTACATTTTGAAAGAGGATGCACCTCTAACAGTTGAAGAATTTTATAAAATTATTGATGGGGACTATGACTTTCTCTTAAAAAGTCCATATCCTCTCTGTCAGGAATTTTACTATGAATGCGTTAGTAACATGTTGCGTCCACGGACCATCGTTGACTATGAGCGAGAGCCTTGGGTCTATGACTTTGGAACAGTTCGCTTAACCTTTGACCAAAATGTCAGAGTAGCGGTTGGAAGTTTTGATATTTTTGATCCAGACTTACCAACAATTCCAGTCATTGATCCAGAAAAGATGGTTTTCGAAGTTAAATACACAGAGTATCTGCCAAAGATTGTCCAGAGTGTCTTGCCAGGGAAAGCAGACATGATGGCTGTCTCTAAGTACGTATTGGCTTATGAAAAATCTCAGTATCTAAATGGTTTTGAATACTGGGAAGATGGGAATATATAAATAGGAAAAGTGCTAAGTTTGAAAGAACTTAGTATAAGAAGGGGAGTTTATGAGTGTTCAAGACTTTATAAAAAAATCAATTTTGCAGTCTGATAACTATGCGACGCAGTCGCCGTTTCGTATTGTTATCGTCTTGCTACTTGCCTTGTTGATTGGAGCCTTTATCTATAAGGTTTACCAGCATTTCTTTACAGGCGTTATTTATTCACGCAGTTTTGCCATGACCTTGGTCGGTATGACCTTGCTTACGTCAATGGTAACACTTGCAATCAGTTCAAACATCGTTATCTCACTTGGTATGGTCGGTGCCCTCTCTATCGTCCGTTACCGTACCGCTGTTAAGGATCCTATGGACTTGCTCTATCTGTTCTGGGCAATTACCTCAGGGATTACGGTAGGGGCAGGTATGTATGTCCTAGCCGTTGTAACGTCCCTTGTTATCCTACTGATGCTTATTGTCTTTAGCCGCTTGCAAGAGACTGGTAAGGTGTATATCGCTGTGGTTCACTATGATGGTGAGCACACAGGTGACAAAGTTATTCAAGAACTTGGTCGCATCAAACACTTTATCAAGTCTGAAACCATGCGAAAAGACAGTGTTGAGATGGCTATTGAAGTCTTTGTGAAAAATAACGACCTAACCTTCGTTGAAAATATTAAATCTATCGAAGGTGTCAAAGACCTTACGCTAATCCAATACAATGGCGAATACCATGGCTAGTAAACGTGAGAAGAAGAGTTGGAGTAGTCGAAAGAAGAAACTTTGGCTCGTCATCTGTCTAATCATCGTTACGAGTGGTCTTTATGCTATTTTTGTGTATTTGAATACTAGAAATACAGGTACCAAGTTTGAATATACGCTTTCAGACAAGAGCTTTGGGAATCCGCTCATGGGTTATGTCCCTTCAGCGGAAGAAAAAACAGTTTCTGAAGATGTTCATCTTGTCTATGTTGATATCACATGGAAAGAATTGGAACCTAAAAAGGGCCACTATAACTGGGAAACAATTGAAGAAAGTAACCAGTTCAAACGATGGAAGAAAGAAGGCAAGCAGGTCGTCTTACGTTTCTTGCTAGATTACCCTGGCAAATCAAGTCATAAGGATATCCCTGACTGGTTGGGAAATGAAATTTCTGACCTTGGGGATGCTTATAACACATCCTACGGTAAGGGATTTTCACCAAATTACCAAAATAAACTGCTTAGAAAATACTATAAAGAAGCTGTTACTGCTATGGGACAGCGTTGGGGCAATGATGATTTTATCGCCTACATCGAACTTGGTGGCTTAGGACACTGGGGCGAGTGGCATGTTCACTCAGATGCAGGCATTCGCCAATTACCACGAAAAGAAGTTCGTAAGGATTACATCGCACCGTTTCAACCAGCCTTTCCTAAAGCGAAGATTCTTATGAGAAGACCTTTTGATACAGGTTTGGAAGGTGATTTTGGAATCTATAATGATGTCTTTGGAGACAAATCAGCAACTAAAACCTGGTTAAATTGGATTCAAAATGGTGGCTCATACGATCAAACCCAAGAGCAGGCAGCCTTGAAAGCCATGCCTAAGGCTTGGGAAAAGGCTCCTATCGGTGGTGAATTAACAAGTTCACAGTCTATGTCTAGCTTACTAGGTAATAACTTAGATGAGTTAACTGAAGAAGCTAAGGCAGCTCATTTGACCTTCTTGGGTCCAAAGGTTGCTGAAGATATCGGTGACGGCCAAGCTGCCTATAAGGAGCTCTTGAAGAACATGGGCTATCGCCTCTGGGTATCAGGTTTGACAATCTCCAAAGGAGAGAGCAAGGTTGAGATTACCCTTAATTTGGAAAATTCTGGGGTTGCCCCTTTATATGGGGATTGGCCTGTGGTATTATACTTGTGTAATACTAATGGCAAGGTTCTTCAAGCACAACAACTTGAGTGTCGTTTGTCTGAATTGCTTCCTGATCAAACAACTGAACTTAAGGCAAGTTTCGCCTATTCTAAAGATCAGAACTATCAAGTGAAGCTAGGAATTCTATCTCCAATGACACAAGAGCCTTCGGTTCATTTTGCCATGAAAGGTTTTGAAGGAGAAGTCATGCCTAAATTAGCAACGATTCAAAAGGATCAAAAAGGCACTAGCAAGTAAGAAAGGAAAAATAAATGTCTATTTTAATTACAGGAGGAGCTGGCTATATTGGTAGCCACACAACCGTTGAACTCCTTAATGCAGGTTTCGATGTAGTCTTAGTTGACGACTTTTCAAATAGTTCACCAGCAGTACTTGAACGTTTGGAAAAGATTACAGGTAAAAAGTTTCCATTTTATCAAGGATCAATTTTAGATACTGATTTTTTGGATAAGGTTTTCACAAATGAAGATATTGAGTTAGTTATTCACTTTGCAGCCTTCAAGGCAGTAGGTGAATCTGTTCAAAAACCTTTGAAATATTATAAGAACAACATCAGTGGTACCATTACTCTCCTTGAAAAAATGAAGGAATACGATGTGAAAAACATTGTCTTCAGTTCAAGTGCCACAGTTTACGGTACCAATAATCCTTCTCCAATGACCGAAGATATGCCAACATTAGCTATCAACCCATACGGTTATACTAAGTTGATGATGGAACAAATTCTTACAGACGTAGCTGCATCAGATCCGTCATGGTCTGTCACAAATCTTCGTTATTTCAATCCTATCGGTGCTCATGAAAGTGGTTTGATTGGGGAATTGCCAAACGGTATTCCAAACAACCTGATGCCATATATTACACAAGTAGCTATCGGTAAACTGCCTGAGCTTAACGTCTTTGGGGATGACTATCCAACTCCAGATGGTACAGGTGTGCGTGACTACATTCACGTTCTTGACTTGGCCTCAGGTCACTTGGCTGCTGTCAAATATAATTTGAGTCACAAAGGTGCTGAAATTTTCAACTTGGGTACCGGACATGGTTATAGCGTTTTGGATCTTGTTAAGACTTTCGAAGCTGAAAACAAGGTTGCTATCCCATACCGTATTCAAGGACGTCGTGCTGGTGATATTGCTACTTGCTATGCCTCTCCTGAAAAGGCCAAAGAAGTCCTTGGCTGGGAAGCTAAGAAGACCTTGAAAGAAATGGTTAGAGATTCTTGGCGTTGGCAAACGACTAACCCAAATGGTTATGAAGACTAAGTAGCTTAGCTCAAATTATCAGTTCCTAGAGAGTGTAAGATAAGCACTAGATTGTTTTAAACTATCCCTAATCTAGTAGCTTCAAAAATAAAAAGAAGAGGAGTGGAAGCAGTCACTAAATGATTACAGATTTAGAACTGTCTCACCCTCTTTTTATGTTTTAGCTTAGCTTTCTATGGTATAATGAAATTATGACTATTATTAATCAATTCGTCACTTTGGCGAGTCACCTTGTATTTATAGGATTGAGCTACCAAATGCTGATTAGCCTCTTTGATTGGGCGAAGATTATCAAAAATCCAATTGAAAATACTGGAAAATTGAAACTCTTTTTGCTCTTTATCAGTATTGCCTTAGGCTATCTTATCAGCTCCTTTGTTCTGTCGGTTTTAGCTTTTGGACAGAATATGGCTAGCTCGATTTCTTAAATTAGTGATTTTAAAAGACTTTTGATATAATACAAAAAGATGAAAATGACCCTTGAAAGGAATCCTTATGGATAAAATTATTGTGCAGGGTGGCAACACTCGATTAAGTGGTGAGGTTGTCATTGAAGGTGCTAAAAACGCTGTCCTCCCTTTGTTGGCGGCGACTATCTTGGCCTCAGAAGGTCAAACAACCTTAACTAATGTTCCAATCTTGTCAGATGTTTACACGATGAATAATGTTGTTCGTGGTTTAGATATTGCTGTAGACTTTGACGAGGAAAACAATACCGTTGTCGTTGATGCTAGTGGAGAAATTCTCGATCAAGCACCATACGAGTATGTTAGCAAGATGCGTGCGTCAATTGTAGTTCTTGGACCTATTCTTGCTCGTAATGGTCACGCTAAGGTTTCAATGCCTGGCGGTTGTACGATTGGTAGTCGTCCAATCGACCTCCACCTCAAAGGTTTAGAAGCAATGGGTGCTAAAATTACCCAAGTTGGTGGTGACATTACTGCGACAGCAGAAAACCTTAAAGGTGCAACTATTTATATGGACTTCCCATCTGTTGGTGCCACTCAAAACCTTATGATGGCAGCAACTTTGGCTGATGGTGTTACAACCATTGAAAATGCTGCGCGTGAACCAGAAATTGTTGACTTGGCCCTTCTTCTTAACGAGATGGGAGCAGACGTTAAAGGTGCTGGAACTGAAACACTCGTGATTAAAGGTGTTAAAGCTCTCCATGGTACTAAACATGCAGTTGTTCAGGACCGTATTGAAGCAGGTACCTTTATGGTAGCAGCGGCTATGACTTCTGGAGATGTCCTCATCAAAGACGCTATCTGGGAACATAACCGTCCTTTGATTTCAAAATTATTGGAAATGGGTGTCGATGTTAAGGAAGAAGAAGGCGGTATTCGTGTTAAATCTGATGTTTCACAATTGAAACCAGTAACCGTTAAAACTCTACCTCACCCAGGTTTCCCAACTGACATGCAAGCTCAATTTACAGCACTTATGGCAGTGGTAAATGGGGAATCAACCATGATTGAAACTGTCTTTGAGAATCGCTTCCAACACTTGGAAGAAATGCGTCGTATGGGACTTCATTCAGAAATCCTTCGTGATACGGCTATGATTCACGGTGGTTTGCCACTTCAAGGTGCTCAAGTTATGTCTACTGACCTTCGAGCTTCGGCAGCACTTATTCTTACAGGAATGGTAGCTGAAGGAACAACGACTGTTGGTAAATTGACACACTTGGATCGTGGTTACTATCAATTCCATGAGAAACTAGCTAAACTAGGAGCAAATATTTCACGTGTAAGTGAGGCTTAGTATGGAAACTGGTAAAGGCTATGTTTTTCGTCAATTATTACTTGTTTTAAGTGTGTGTGTGATTGGCCTTGCTTTTCTAGCTATCGGCTTGATGGTTGGCTATGCTGTTTTAGGAGAGGGCAAGGATCCGATAAGCATCTTAAAACCAGAAACTTGGCAGGCAATTGTTGCTAAATTTACAGGAAAATAAAAGGGAGTGGGAAGTAATCCCGCTCCTTTAGTCATGACATACATATAAAAGAAAGAGAACAATGGCAAAAAGAAAGACATCTTTAACAAATAAACAGAAACGTCAGCTAGTCTCGTTACTAATAGCGGTTTTGATTGCAGTTTTAGGTTACATTGGAACGAGTAATAAGCTCTCACCTAACAATCCAATCAAGCAGGTAGCTAGTCTAGTCTCGGGAAAATCCAATAACTCCGCCAAATCAAACGGCTCAACAAGTGGGCAGTCTACGCCACAAGAGCAGCTCGCTGAGACAGTGATGACCAGCTCCGTCAAGAGTCAACTAGGAAACACCATAGAATGGAATGGGGCAGGAGCTTATATTGTTAACGGTAATAAAACCAATCTTAATGCTAAGGTATCTAGCCAACCCTACGCTAATAACCAAGTCAAAACAGTTCAAGGACAAACGGTTCCTACAGTTGCGAATGCCTTGTTAAGTAAAGCGACCAGACAGTACAAAAATCGTCAAGAAACAGGGAATGGCTCAACTTCTTGGACACCAGCTGGATGGCATCAAGTTCACAATCTTTCAGGAGAGTATAGCCATGCCGTAGACCGAGGTCATTTGTTAGGTTATGCTCTAGTAGGTGGTCTTAAAGGATTTGATGCCTCGACTTCAAATCCAGAAAATATTGCCGTTCAAACTGCTTGGGCTAACCAAGCTAATAGTGAAACTTCCACAGGCCAAAACTATTATGAAAGCCTGGTACGAAAAGCTCAGGATAAAAACAAACGTGTCCGTTACCGCGTTACCCTCATTTATGAAGGAGATAACCTGATTCCATCAGGATCACATCTTGAAGCCAAGTCAGCTGATGGCTCGCTTGAGTTCAACGTCTTCGTTCCAAATGTCCAACAGGGAATTACCCTAGATTATTATTCAGGGAAAGTAACGGTGAATTAACGAAACAAACGACTCCGGTTGGAGTCGTTTTTAGTATCCAGCAAAATAAAAACCCACCGGCAGGTGAGTTTTTGTTTTATTCACTAGCTTGCTCCCATTGTTTAGAGAGGTAGCGAGAGTAGCTA
>NZ_KV794102.1:0-538 GCF_001808655.1 Streptococcus sp. HMSC078H03 | reverse complement strand
TGCTATCACGTCTTCTTGTAATTGATTACGAATATATTCTTCAATTCGCTTCTGATTTCGCCCAACCGTATCAACATAAAAGCCTCGACACCAAAATTTGCGATTCCCATATTTATACTTTAAATTTGCGTGTCGGTCGAAGATCATTAAGCTACTTTTACCTTTTAAATATCCCATAAATGAAGAAATACTTAGTTTCGGTGGTATACTCACTAACATGTGAATATGATCTGGGCAAGCTTCTGCTTCATGAATTTCAACGCCTTTTCTTTCACATAATAACCGTAAGATTTGACCAATACTTGCTTTGTATTTCCCATAGATTATCTGACGTCTATATTTTGGAGCGAAAACAATATGATACTTACAATTCCATGTAGTATGTGCTAAACTATTATTATCCTGTCTCATCAGGGGTCCTCCTTTTGTATATTAGTTAGTGGTCGGGAAACCTTATCTAATATAACACTTTAGGGGGACTTTTTTGATACATCGCTAAAAGCTTTTCGGAACCACTAGCACAGCTAGTGGTTTTCGT
>NZ_KV794101.1:0-291 GCF_001808655.1 Streptococcus sp. HMSC078H03 | reverse complement strand
GTTTGTCATAATGTTCCTTGAAAGTAAACTGGTCGAGTTTACGATAGACAGTGGACGTTGACACGCGAAGTCTTCTGGCAATATCCGTTAATGACACCTTCTCAGTTAGGAGTTGTGTAACCTTTTGTCGGACTAGATTGGAGATTTGGCAGTTTTTCTCAACGATAGATGTCTCAGCTACCGTGACTCGTCTACAACTTTTACACTGGAAACGACGTTTTTTCAGACGTAGTAGTGTTGGAGTTCCAGCTTGCTCAAGAAGAGGGATTTTAGAAGGCTTTTGAAAGTCGT
>NZ_KV794100.1:0-323 GCF_001808655.1 Streptococcus sp. HMSC078H03 | reverse complement strand
TACTTTCAAGGAACATTATGACAAACTCCCAGCTATTATGTCCTGGGATGAGTTTGGCTTCAAGAAAGGGGAATTGGCTTTTGTGGCACAGAACTATGAGACAAACGAACTCATAACTATACTTGATAATCGCTGCCAAACTACTATACGAAACTACTTTTTGAAGTATCCATTGAAAGTCCGACAACAGGTACAGTTTATCACTATGGATATGTCTGGAGCTTATATGCCACTGGCTCGCAAGCTCTTTCCAAACGCCAAAATCGTTCTTGATCGATTTCACATTATTCAGCACCTTGGTCGAGCCTTTTTAAAGACAAGAA
>NZ_KV794099.1:3718-38037 GCF_001808655.1 Streptococcus sp. HMSC078H03 | reverse complement strand
TGAAGCTGATTCAGATGCTGATGTACTCAACGATTCTGATTGACTTGCTGATACTGAACCTGATTCAGACGTTGAAGCGCTTGTTGACTCAGATACTGATTTACTTGTTGATTCAACTTCTGATTGACTCAATGATTCAGAAGCTGATTGGTTTTCTGATCTAGATAGTGAATTAGATACTACTTCTGATTCAGATAATGATTGTGAGTTAGATTGCGATTGTGATTGTGAAGCTGACTCAGAATCAGTAAACTTACGGTAGTAGTGCACGGTATCACCAGATGGTTTTTCATTTGCATCTGGAATTGAGTATTGGACACCAAATCCACTTGTAGATTTCACTGGATTACCTAAAGCATCTGTTTTAATCTGACCTGTAGCTTGAATAATAGCATATTTCGTACGTCCACCGATAACATTTTGCGAGTTACCACCTGCAACAACATTAGCTGTACCCTTAGGTTCATCAGTAAACATATAATTTGCGTCGTTGTAATGACCAGCTGTATACCAACCTGTAATATATACTAAACCTTCATTTGGTTTATCTGGATTGTGCCATGGAGAAACAGACAATTGGTAGTCACCGTTCTTGCTTGAAACGAGACGTTTATCAGCATCCATATTTGTTGCTGCAGGAATATACTTCTCACCTGGTTTAATCACTGGAGTTGTGTATACAAGGGTGTAACCATTTGTATCTGTGTTGTTACCCATTGTCGCTTCATTGTAAGTTGAAACTGCTGAAGGATCCAATACATAAAGCTTCGTTACAGTTGAACCATCGTTGGCAACTACTTCACGAATACGTTTCACATAGTAATGTTGACGTGTACCCTTAAGTTCGGCAAATTTAGTACCTACAGTGTTACCTAGTTCACCAGACATAGTTGAAGAATCAGCCTGTTGATACAAAACATAACCATCAAATGTACGAGGATTTGATGCAGTATAGTTTTGACCTTGGATACCTGTTTGAGTATATGAAGCAAGTTCTGTTTCATTACCAGTTGGTTTGTAACTTTGAGTTGTTGTATCTGAAGATGAACGGTTTGCATCATAAGTTGAAGATGTAGTATCAACCACTTTATAGTGAGTTGTTTGATTCATCTTAGTTGATGGTACAGCAATTTCAACGTTCGGTTTCTTTTCACCTTGGTTGGCAGGTGTAAGGTAGTCATAGACTTGCTCTGTCTTGTAATCAAAACCACTAGGATTCAAATCTTCATTGTGCTTGATAATGATATCAACACTAGACGGAGTTCCATCAGTAGAAGCATTATAAACAAGGTATGGATAGTACTTCTGACTTGAAAGGTCACCAAGATTGATTTCTTTGCCAGCAACAGCATTACTTAATGTTGTATTCGCAACTTCACTACCAGTTGTTTTATCAACCAAACGAACAAATACATTTGGATTTGATGCACTATTTGTCTTGTCTACAGACAATGTAATGTAGTAGTTTTTGTTGTAAAGTTGGTTGTATGAAGAAAGATTCCAAATACCAAATGTCAAACGACCTGAAGCTGGATCAGCTGAGTATCCTGAAGGAATTGTAGTTGATCTGTCAGTAAGTGTAGCACCATTCGCATCATCCATGCTTGGAGTCGCACTAACACCAGATGAATTTGTGTTTGAAGTAGCGATAGCATCCAATTGTGCAGTAACTGCAGCAACGCCGTTAACTACTGAGTTACCTGTGAAGCCGTTGTCAGTGATCTTAGTCATCATGTTGTCAACAGCGTTACCAAGACGCTCACGTTGTTCTGCGTAAGCAGCGTTTGTAGCTGTTGCAGCAAGCAATGTTGTTGATTTAGCAACTTCTTCTTGAACTGTTGCGATAGCAGTTTGGATTTCAGCTTTAGCAGCTGTATCAGTCAACTTAGCTTGGTAATCTTTAGCGATACCTACAAGCAATTCTGCTTCTGAAACGTTTTGATCCAAGATAGTTTTTTCATCTTCTTGAGTAGCTGTTTCTGATGCAGTTGCAGCTGTTGAAGTTGCTGATTCTGAAGCTGAAGATGATTCTGAGTTTGAACCACTGTTGCTTTCAGTGTGTGATTGGCTTTCAGATGTTGAGTTCACTTTGCTAAGTGATACAGATTCTGAGATAGCTTGTGACAATTCTGCTGATACAGATTGTGATACTGAAACTGAAGCATCTGTGCTTGCTTGAGCGTCAACTGAAGAGCTTGTAGACTCTTGGCTTGTTGATGCTACCGCTGGAGCTTCTGAAGCTAATGTTTCAGATACTGGAGCAGCGCTCAATACAGCTGCATCAGAGTTTGCCAATACGTCATGGTTTGTAGTTGCTTGGCTTTCCATAGCTGGTGCAGTTGTTTCTTCGGCTTGAGCAGTGTAAGTTGCTACTGCACCACCTGCCACAGCACCTGCTGCTGCGATCCCTTTAAGAAGAGCTGTACCTGAAAGAAGAGAAGATTTTTCTTCTACATTTTGAACTGTTACTGACGGAGCGTCTGCGCCACCTTTAACAACTTTGAAAAGTCCAAAGTTAGATGTTGCAGCACGAAGCCAGTTTTTACCCGATTTGATAAGTTTGAAGCGAGTCACGCGATCTGTTTCGCGGAATTCTCCCTCGTTACGTCTAAAAAACATATTTACCTCCTAAAAAATATGAGTTATTTCCTAATCTGGAAATTACATTTTATAATATAACACAAGTTGACTAAAAATTGTTCTTTTTTGTCTCATTTTCTCTAAAAAATGTAAGGTTTTCGCAATTCTGAATTTTCTGTTTTTTAACACTAGTTGATCTTATTTTAGAAGTAAAACGGTTTAAATACTTGTTTTTACGCTATTTCCCTTAGGTTTTCTCATTTTTAAAGTCATCACTTTTTACTTTTAAATTTTTCTACAATTCGATTTGTAGTAAATTTTCGAACAATTACAATCAATTATTTAGGGCTGTTTTTTTACATTTACAAGTCGATTGTCAGGTGTTTTTTTAACATTAGTCCTAATTAGAGACAGGTCTTTCTTAACTCCTTAAGTCTAAAGTGAAAATGATTTGAGTGCTTTTCATAAAAGTCAAGATATATGCTCAGATTTGTAGCAAAAAAAGGATTACCTTTCGATAATCCTTTTTTTATTAGCTTAAGGCCATAATGGCATCGATGAAAAGTTTCTTTGTGAAGTAACCGTTACTGATGAGGTAGGCTGTGTGGCGAGCGTTAGCTACCATCTGTGCATACTGCTCCTCGGTACATTCTTGAACACAACGGTCTGCTTCTTCCAGACTTGAAACGACAAAGCCTAGTCCATGTTCCCTAATATAGTCCGCATTTGATAGGTAGTCAGGTACAACCACTGGGAGACCTGCAGCTAAGTAAGTCGAGAGTTTGTAAGAGATGTTCATCTTATAGTAATCAAGCTCATCTTCTGGTTTTTCTGAATTACCCCAGACCAGACCAAAGCCTCCCTTAGATAGCTCTAGCAAAAGCTCATGTTTATTACGCCAACCTTCGAGGTGGACTTTGGAATAATCCTTATCTTCTTGTTTCTCAGCGTAGACGTGGAGAGGTGTGGTTTGTTTCCAATCTAGGACGTGTGGGAAACGGGTTGGATTCCCAGCAAAAATCATCTTCTTCTGGAAACTAGGTTGGTGTAGGTCAAGACTGTGAGGTAAGTCCCAAAGTTTTTGGATGATAATCTTCTCAACTGTTAACCCTTCCTCAATCAAACGATCACGCATCTTTTCAGAAGGAACCACGACGACATCACAGAGATTGTACATGTCAATATAAGCAGACATGAGATAGTAGTTACTATCAAACATGAGAGGTGGAACGTCATGGATAAACATAACAGTCTTAGCATTAACAGCCTTGAATTTACGGAGTAATCGGCTATCCCACTCACTACCATTCCATGATGGAGACTGGAAGAAAACGATGTCTCCAACACTCAGTCCTGCTACAATCCCATCAAAGCGGGAATTAAGCTCTCCATCTGGCTCTTCGCTACTATCATAGAAATAAATTCCTAGTTCATTAGCACCGAGCTCTTTGGCAATTTTCATGGTATCATTTTGGGCAATCAAGGCCACACTACGTGAGGACTGGCCAAATAAATTTGTAAAATGTACGCGCATGACATACTTCTTTCTATTATATAGTAGGAAGTCCTCTACTTATAAGAAACAATCATAAAAATAAGTAAGAGGATAAAGAGGGCTATGCTGATAGCCAAGGTCAACATTTTTCGAATCGGTTGGCTAGCCCAATAACTTGGTTTACCGATATTACTCGTGGCATCCGTTGAAAAAATCTGCGTTTGACGCGGTTGGATGGTCACTAGGATGATAAGGGCAACCGAAAGAATCACTGCTAGAACCATAAATACTAACATCATAAGACTACCTCAACAAACCAATAAGGGTGAAGATCAAACCGATGATAATAACAAGTCCGAGCATGATTGAAAAGCTCTTGTTAATCTTCTCTCCTCTGGTTTCTTTTTCTTTTGTGATAGGCTTTTGCTTGAGTTCTTCCATACGGCCTTCAACGTCACCGTAGAATAAATCTTTTTTAGACATGATTTCCTCCTAAAAGTGATTGTAAGCGGTCGGCCAACTCAGAGGCAGTCAGGGTGTTGGCTTGAGCTTTTTGAGCTTGCATGGCTTCTTGCATGGCTTGATCATCGCCTAGGACCTGCTTAATCTTGGCAACCATAGCTGGATAGTTCTGACTGGCATAGATATGCTCTGGCGCTGTATAGACAGGTCCATGAGCTGTTTCTGAAAAGGCCAAAATCAACAATTGGTTTTCAAAGGCAGTTCGTGTCGCCTTATACAATTCATTATGATGGTTAATGTCCAAGTAGAGGTCAGACTCTTGATAGAGCTTGTCCAACTGCTTGTGACTAGCGTTTGGATGGAGCACAACGTTTGAATAACGCATCATTGAAAGCAATCTTGGTGACATCTCAGTGACTGCCGCAATCTGGAAGGTCACATCAGGGAGTGACTCAACCAAGGCTTCCAAACGCTCAATTTGGTCTGAATTGGTTGCGATAAAGGCATTACGAGGTTTGCCATGATTTTCCTTGAAGTCATAGGCATAGCCAAGAGACAAGATCTTATGATGTTTGTCCTCTGGCGCCAAGGTCAAAGCTTTTTCATAAGTTGCCTTATCAGGAATGATGATGGCATTGGCTCTGGCTGAATTATCCTCCAATATACCATTCATGTTACCTGGAAGGACATCACCCAGTGGCTCCTGCCAAACAAGGACATCAGTGGCACCTTTATTTTCCATAGTCCATGAGACGATGAAAGGTGTTGCCAAGCTATTAAAGATAATGTGGTCGATATCACCAAAGACCTGAGCTAGAAAGTCTTTAATAAATTCGGTACGGTTGGCGAAACGACGAAGGGCTTGTCCTGGTAAGGTCAAGAGAATATCGCCGGTGAGATGATTTTCCAAGATACATTCGTCGCCTTCTTTGGTTTGGTAGCTGGTAAAGACTGCCTGTCCATTCTCATCATGAGTGGTCTTGGCAAAGCAGAAACCGTACTTGTTGTAGTGGTCCACTTGGCGAATCTTACCTGACTTGTCCAACCATTCGACGCTTTTGACGATACGAGCCTTGCTACCTTCTGGGTAGGTGATGCGGGCACGTTCTTCGGTGAGGTTAGACACACGCGCCATCTGATTGTTCCCTGAAATTTCCCAAAAGGCTGGCACAGGGACTTGGTTGAAAAAGCGTGGTTTGCCTGTTTCCTCTGCTGCTTCCACATAGTAGGTGAAAGGAGAGAGAGCTCCTTGAGGGAGGAATCCATCTGGATTGATAACAACTGTTGTGGCATCGTAGCCTGCTGCCTGAAGAGAGTAAGCCAAATCCTTACTGGCTTGATTGTAGTAATCACATAAGAATATCATGAGCGTACCTCCTCAAGTAACTGTTTCCAAGCTGCCTTGACTTGGCTAGTCAAGAAGCCTTTGGCAAGGTCATAAGATTTTTGGCGCATAGCCTCGATATTGCCTTCTTCGTAGAGACGGACAATGGCATCCTTATAGGACTTGGTGATAACATCCACGACGTGATTTTCAGCGACGGGAAGGAGATAACCGTTGGCCCCATCCTGAATAAAGGTTTGATTCCCATAAGGAACGTCAAATCCAATCATCGGAAGACCTGAGCCAACCGCCTCCATAAGAGTAAGTCCAAAACCTTCGCTGGTTGAAGCTGTCAGATAGACTTCGTACTGGCTATAAATGTCAGTCAAGTCAGCGTGGCCCATGAGTCGGATATAGTCGCCAGCTTGTGCTTCAACAATAATCTCACGCAACTTGGCATCCATGCTACCACTACCGTAGATATCAAAAGTGATATCAGGCAGGGTCTTATGAACCTCAATCACCGCACGCACCAACCAGTCAATGTGTTTTTCCTGAGCCAAACGTGAGGCCGTAATCATTGAGAATGGCTTACGTGGCTTGTCTTGTCCAACCAATTCAGGCAAACTTCCAACCGGAATGGTGTAAATCTTTGGATTATGGTTGGTGTAGCGACGGAATTGTTCCTGTAAGATTTCCTTCTGACGATCAGTCGCCACGATAAAGAAATCAACCTTGTCCGCATTGGTAAATTGGTACTCGTAATAGTTATTCCAGAGAATGTAGTTGTCATCAGTTTGATTGACACTAAAATGCTCAGCGTGAACAACGACACCTAGGCGAGCAGCCTGTGCTTCTTCAAAGACCAACTGACCAATACCTGTTTCACGGTCCAAAATGACCACATCATCCTTGGTTAGGGCCAGACGTTTGAAGAAATAGCGAAGAAATTCTTGCTTACCATAGAGAACCTGATCAGGGAAACGATAGATATCCTGATTATTGTCTCCTACAATCATGTCATAGGCTGTAGACCCATCTTCGTTATAAAAACGACGTTGGTAAACCTTGGCTTGATTGTCCTTAGGCGCAGAATACTCACTGCAATAACGGGTGTAAGAGTAAAAGTCCTTGCGCAAGAGCTTGTCGTTGACAAAATAGCTCACGGTTTCCACAGCATCTTCGTCAACCGCACGAAGGTTACATGCCACCACCATATCATCTTGTGGATAATGGTAACGAATGAGGCGACCAGCAACTTCCTTGCGCTCAGGATTGGCAGGTAAGATGGCCTCGATTTCTGCTAGACTGATGGTCGATGGCGCAATCTTCACATCTGTAAAATAACTATAGAGCCAGATGATTTCGTCGTCTGAAAAACCAATCTTGCTAGTCATATGCTCGATATTATCTCCAAGGATGAGATCCATAAAGACAAATTTTGCCTCTTGTCCCATTTCCCTGAAAATCTTGGCACGGTAGGCCTGGGCATATTCGACACCACTGCTGGCCCAACCGATACCTAAATTAATGTTATATACTGTCATAATTTCCTTATTTTATGGGAAATGGCTGATGATATCTCCTTTTTTAGTGACTTGCACCTGACTGAGGAGAAGATTACGAACCATATCCTTTCTGATTTGACGTTTCATGGCTTCAAAGCCCTTGTAAGCCTCTTGGTAATATTCGACAATCGGGTTCTTTTGACTGAGTTGTTGGCTACCAATAGCCATTTGGAGTTGTTGTAGATAGTCTACCTGCTCCACCCAGTTGTCATCCACAGCCTTAAGCATAGATAGGCGTTGGAAATACTCGTTTAGTTCCTTGGTTTTCAACTCTTGCTTTTTAGCATCAAGTTCACGATAGGCAAACTGGTAGATGAGTTCCAAGACTTCCTCACGATTGTTGAGGTCCAAATCCTTAGGAATTTCATTGATGCGGAAGCTGATATTACGCAAGATAAAGTGGTAAAGATTTTCCGCTTTTGAGAAATCTTCCTCAGCCATAGCCTGGTCGATAAAGTCATCAAGAACCTCGTCGATAACAGTGTCCAAGCCTTGATTGTGATAGATGAGGCGGTCACGTTGCGCGTAGATCATCTCACGTTGGATGTTCATACTTTCTGCAAATTCAAGAGTCTGACGACGTGAGGTACGACCAGAACTTTCACTGGCTTCTTGGGCTTTTTCAACCAATTTACGATACTTACGGCCTGTCAATTCCTTAGGCTCGATGTGATCACTAATGGCGTATTCTTTGTAAGTACGGTGAACCCAAGATGGACCGTATTTCTTAATCACATCATCTTCAAGTGAGACGAAGAATTTAGACATACCAGGGTCACCCTGACGTCCAGAACGACCACGGATTTGCAGGTCAATACGCTGACTTTCCATACGTTCGGTACCGATAACGACCAAACCACCGAGTTCAGCCACACCCTTACCGAGCTTGATATCTGTTCCACGTCCAGCCATTGACGTCGCAACCGTCACGGCACCCATTTGTCCTGACTCAGCAATCATCTCAGCCTCACGTGGTGCATTGTTGGCATTTAGGAGGTTATGAGCAATTCCTTCACGCAAAAGCAAAGAAGAATAAAGCTCTGACATTTCCACCGAACCAACGAAAATCAAGATTGGATTGCCTTTTTCATGATAATGCTTAACATACTCCAAAGAGGCAAAGACCTTCTCTGGTAGGGTCGCATAAATCTTATCTGGGTAGTCGATACGTTGTTTCTTACGGTTGGTTGGGATTTGAATAACCTTCATACCATAAGTGTCGAGAAATTCTTTCTCCGCAACCTTACCCGTACCAGTCATCCCTGAAATTTTCTTGAATTTTTTAAAGAGACTTTGGTAGGTGATTGAAGCCATGGCTCTGGTTTCTTGTGACAAGGCCACTAATTCCTTGGCTTCGATGGCTTGGTGGAGTCCACCTTGGAGCTTGGTCAATTCCAAGAGACGACCTGTCGATTTATCAAGAAGGACCACTTCAGGCCCCTTCTTGCCATCACGAATGATGTAGTCCTTATCCTTTTTATAGAGCAAGTGGGCACGAAGTGAAAAGAGCAGGTGACGGGCAAAGGTACTGTTTTCCTCATCGTAGAGGTTTCCGATACCAAGGTAATTTTCAGCAGCCTTAGCCCCTTTAGTAGTCAACCAGACTTCCCCTTTTTCCTCTTTGAAGATATAGTCCTCACCCTCAACCAAGGTGGTCATAAGCGTATCCATCATCCCATAATAGTTAGACTGAACACGGGGCGCACCAGAGATAATCAAAGGCGTCTGTGCACTGTCAAGGAGGACAGAATCCACCTCATCGACGATAGCATAGTTAAAGGGACGCATGTATTTTCCGTCTTGGTTAGAAGCAAGGTTATCAATCAAATAGTCAAAGCCTAAGCTAGAATTGGTCGTGTAAACGATGTCTGATTGATAGATAGCACGCTTTTCTGCCGGTTCCATCTCATTGCTGCCTTCCACACAGGGAACACCAATCGTCAAACCTAGGAACTCGTAGACCTGCCCCATTTCCTCGGCGTCACGGATAGCCAAGTATTCATTTGTCGTAACAAGGATAGCCCCTTCACCTGACAAGGCATTAAGGTAGACTGGCATGGTAGCCGTCAAGGTCTTACCCTCACCGGTATTCATCTCGGCGATATGACCTTGGTGCATGACAATGCCTCCCATGACCTGAACATCATAAGGGAACATGCCTAACACGCGCTTATCCGCTTCACGAACAACCGCAAAGGCTTCAGGCAGGAGGTCGTCCAAGCTCTCTCCTTGAGCCAAACGCTCCTTAAATTCCTGCGTTTTATTTTTCAACTCAAGGTTGCTCAAACCAGCCATTTCATCGGCTAGACCATTAATTTCCTTGAGTATCTCCTTAACAGGGAGAATAGGATTCAGTTGTTTAAACATGTTCTTCTCCTGTTTCTTCCAGTTTTAAGTTGTAAAAATCTAGCTCTTTGACCCCAGCACTCAAGAGGGAAATACGGTAGGTATAGGCCTCGTGAGGGTATACGAAGGTCATGTGGGTACTTTTTTCAATGAGCTGTTTGATTTCATTGTCATAACGGTCCAAAAAGCTGACTTTCAAAAAGACTGAGCCTGTTGGGACAGCTTCGAGATTGGCCGTCAAGTCATAGCTGTGCCCCTTTTTCAAAAGTGGGAGAGCAGGCTGAGTACGACCAGCTTGATAGTTTTGGATGGCCACCCAAGACTGGATTTCGGTTCCTGATGGCACCAAAGGATTGTAAAATTGCACAGAACCATCTTGGCGCTTAACAATTTTTGAGCCATACATGTAGGCTTTGTGGTTTAAGCCCCACAAGATTTCTGATTTCTTGTTTCTGAACATTCTTACTCCTTCCTTCCAAAATCATTTTCTAAAATCATACGGTAAAAATTAACAAACCAAGTTGTCGCCGTATAAGAATCATCGTTGTGTCGACCTGACGTTCCCTTGCTGAGAATCTTAGCCCCTGAATAATAGAGAGACTTGGTAATGTCCTCGTAGGCCGTCGGATCCATATCCTCGTCTTTCATGTAGGAAAGACCAAAAGTTGTATTTGAGAAGTCTGCTTTTTCAAATTTATCCCAGAACTTCTGGTTAAGGGCCTCGACACCTTCATTGTCCAAGCGTCCTGTCTGCAAATGCAAGACATCAATTCCTGTTGGGAAAACCTCTGGCGCCAAGAGTCTGGCACGATTACCGATAGTACCAACATTGGCTAGAGGCTTAGACATGATGATGGCGTGAGGCTCAAAGTCCGCACCATAGTACATAGATGGGAAGGTTCCCATAGACATTCCTGAGAGAATGAGCTGACTATTGTCAAAACCTAGGTAGTCCAAATAATGTTGGATGGTGTCTTTAATGCTATTTTCAAGTTCTTCAGTTCCCATATAGAAGGCTCCCCCTTGGAGACGAGGGTCTGAAAAGAGCAAGAATGGCGTTCCCATCCCCTTCATCATTCCGAAACCTTCGAAACCTTCGGCAGGACGGAAACCTGAGAAGTAAACTGACAAAGGTGGCTTGAAGTCCCCAGGATAAAAGAAATAGTTGATTTCCTGACGCTTGCTATCGTGGAGAATGCCACCACCAAGTACAAATTTCCCGAATTGGAAACGGGTCAAACGTTGGTGGAGCCCACCGATTGTAATCTGACCTTGGCCTTTCATCTCAAGACTAGCAGACAGGAGGAAGGTCGTGTCCTCATCAAGGACAATGGCTCCCTTGCGCATTTCTTCTTCTGAAACGATATAGGTCTTGAAAATCCCTGCGACCGAACCTTCTGGCAAAAGATTGAGAATCAAGCGACACTCACAAGTCTCCTCTTTTTCAAACTCCAACCAAAGCTCGATAGGATTTTCCTTGCTGGCTCTGACATTATAGGTCCAGTCCAAGACAGGACTGAAATCTTGACCATAATCACCATTTAAAATGACATTTTCATAACCATGGTAGGTCACTTGGCCAGTAAAATTGGGGTTAACCTGGGTCGTGAAAGGAAACATCTTATCCCCGTATTGCCCTGAAAAGAGCGCTTTTGAAAGGGTAAAGAGCAACTGCCCTTGATTTGAAAAATCAGTTGGCACGGCGCATATTTCCTTGATGAACTGAGCTAGAATCTCATCTGTCACTTCAATCGTTTGATCAAAGAAAATAGTATGAGGAATCAAATGTTCTTTAATAGCCATCAATTCTTCAAGACCTGCAAGACTGTCCACAATGACAGCTGTGAAAGTCTTGATTTCGTCTTCTTCGATGGTTTCTTGCAAGGTCTCAAGCTGACCAAGATTGCAATAATACCATTTCATATTTTCAGGAATTTCCTGATTTTCTGACCAGTTGGATGACCCAACTTGTAGTATTTTCAGGCGATTATCCTTGGTCATTCTGCTCCTCCTTCAACCAATTTTCCCATTTTTGCACCAAACGGTCTCCCGTATTTTCCTTAATTTTCTCAATAGAGTAGATAAGGGAACGGTTCCAGTTGTTCAACTGTCCCAAATAGTAGTAAGCCCCTTTTTCAAAATCGGACAAGTGCTTCAAGATATAACCATTCTCTTGGTGGGTCACATACTCAGACGCCACACGGTTAATTTGTGGAATACCAGCACTAATTCCAGCAATCTGTGTATAACGATTAGGTTCCTTGCTCAAGTCGACAATGAGTCGTGTAAACTGAAGGGCCTTGATAAGGGCAGTCTCGTCACGCAGGTCTTGGAAAGAAAATCGGCTGACGATTTCATTATTTTCTTCCAATTTATTTTCTGCACCACTACTTTCAACAACCTCTTCAAAGGCATCTGGACTCAATCGTTCTTCAATCATTTTTTCCACTTGATTTTGCAGGCTACCAAGTTGCTCTGGATTGGCATTAAATGCTCCAAATTCAACCTGTGTCTTAGGATACTTAGCCACAAAAGCCAAGACCTGATAAATAGCCTCTAAATCCAACTGATCGAAGTCAACCTGATAAAAGATTTTAGACTCTTTGACACGTTGACTGGTTCCCAAAGCCAAACGGGTATCGAAAGAAGCCATGTGTTTGAGTTTCTTAGCCTCTTCTGGATAGGCAACCTGAAGCTGCTCCAAGTAATCGTAACGGTCAGCAATCAACAAGTCCACTTGCGGCAGAAAGACTTCATAGGTATCAATACTATCGTCCTGATTACGTTCTGCGAACCAAGTCAAAATCTTAGTGTTGTCTGCTGGCAAATGTTCAAAGAGGTGCTTGTTATGGCGTAAATCTGAGGCAATAACAAAACGGTCCTCTGCTTCTACCTTTTCGTCCAAGAATTTAGTCAAAAATTCCCAGATAACTTCTGAAAGATTACTGTAGTAACTCTTATTAAAACGACCTTCCGTACGAGGGTTGGCTACAATTCCACGGCCATCAAAGAAATGACAGAGTTGCCAGACTCCCTTGGCATTAAGATAGTTTCGATAGCTTGGTTGTCCACCTTCATAATAAAGACTACTTGAGATAAAACCGCGGTCATCGTAGATGTCTTCGCGAATGATTTGCTCATCCTTATAGTAGCGAATCATGCCAATAAAGCCTTCTGAGCCAAACTCAATCTCGGCATAACGCTTGTGTTGGCATTGCACCACGATAGCAAATGGTGTGTGAACAAAGGTAGCCCCTTCTGGCCATTCCAAATCTGTCACTTGAAGATTTTTCATATCTTCATCAGTGATACCCTGAATCAAGTCAAAAATAGCTGTATAGCCAACTTCCAAGACATCATGACGATGCAAGAAATAACGCAAATGTGGTTGGTAGGCCAAAAGCAAAAGCTGAGGGGCTAAGTCCTCATCCTGAAAGATACGAACTTGGTGCAAGCTGTCATCAAATTCAATTTTTTGGCGGATACGGTACCAAGGATCAATGACCGTCTTCCAAAATTCATCCGTCTGTCCATACCAAGCTGGAATAAAATAATACATGAGTTCTCCTTCATTGTCTTTTCATCACAATACTTGAGATTGAGGGGCAGACCGATCACTCATCACCAGCCTGCCTCTCAACCCCACAAGGGGTGAGAGTTTATACATTTTCAAAAAGTGGGGTGTAGGAAGTGTTAAGCTTCAAGGCTTTCATTTCCTCGTTAACATTGTAAATCATACCGCTAAAAATCAAGAATGTCCCAGGAATCATACTCAGTTGTAGGTAATCTGGATTGACCAAGATAATCAGCATTGGAGCACCTGCCATAAAGAGCATATAAAGGGCACCGATAAAACCAAGTCTAAGCACCAAATGGTTGATATAGGCACTAGTTTCTTGGCCTGGATAAACACCGTAGATATACTCACCTGACTTGCGCATTCGCTCAGAGATTTGCTCACCAGAGACATTAACGAAGGCAAAGGCTAACCCTAAAACGAAGAGCATGACCAGATAAACAACCAACCAAAGAGGTTGACCGACCGTCAAGGCCTTGATGGCACCACTGGTCCACTTGTTTTCAGGATGGATAAATTGAATCAGCATAAAAACATACTGCGGAATACTAACCAGCGACATGGCATACATGAAAGGCATCCCTCCGGCTGGATTCAACATAATATCCAAGTAAGAATACTGTTTAAAGCGGTTATGAATATTGATTTTATTGATTGAGATACGGTATCTAGCCCTCTGTACAACCCCTGAAATATAGAGGAAGACCAAACTGAATAGAATCAGAGGAAGCAAGACATCCCAACCGATACCTAGCTTTTCAATACTATCCATGATTTGATAGGGCAGATTGGCCATCATACTTGCCATCAAGATGACAATAGAACCCCCAATCCCAAAGAGGGAGTTGAGGTCTGATAGCCAAACCAAGAAAAAGGTCCCCGCAATCAATAAAATGGTATTCATGAAAATGGCGAGACTAGCATTAACCCCTGAAACGATAGGTAAATTCAAGGATACTGCCAAAGATTGAACAATGGCAATCCCCAGGGCCAAATACATGCGTCTACGGTCCTGAATCTCAATGGGGAGATTTTTCAAGCCCATTTTCTTAGAGAAAGAAAACATCTGCCAGAGAATCATGGCCGACATCCAGGGCGACAAGCCCACTGAAAATAGAGACATGGACCTGAGGTTCCCCCCCATCATGGCACTAGAGAAAGCCAAGGAACCTATGGCTCCCCCAAAGATATTTGCATTTTTCAAATCCACAAACGGTAGAACCAATTGATTTCCCAAACAATAAATAAAGAGGAAAAAGAGGGTCCATAAGACACGTTTGGTGATTATCGATTGACTAATTTTTTTCACTATTACTCCTATTTCCTGCCCATAGACAGGCTGATGTTATTTCGATTGAAACGAGACAGAAACGCCATTTCAGCCTACTTATCCAAGCAAAGGATTACAGGCTCTTCTTACGCATTTGGCGAATGGTCTCAGCCATCTCTTTCCAACGATCTCTTGAGTAGGTTTGTTGGTTATGCTTGGTTGACTTGAGGTCCTCAAACCCTAAAATCGGTTTATTTTCAAACCTAAAGGCATCAAGAATCTCCACTACTTTTCTTCCTGGATTAATATCTAGAAGCAAGTCACTGGTACGCAACAATTCCAAATCTAGCCCATTTAAGCCCGCAATGGCTGAGTAAACCGTCACATTTGGATAGGTAATTAATTGGGCCAGTTTATCTGCCACATGCTGTCGAGAGGCAATTTTAAACTGTACCTTAGGAAGAGCCGAGATAAGGTCCGTCAAATGCGGAATTTCTGAAATGTTGGTATAAACCAAACAAGTAAATGGACGGCCCTTAGGATAAATCATGTCCTCTGAAAGTGGCAATAAAGCGGCATTTTCAGCAACCCCTGACCAATCCATTTGAGCATAGAACCACCAAACCTCGCGATAAGCTTGGCAAGCCAATGGTAACCAAGGCTTACGGTGTGAGGCATAATGCACAACCTTAGGATAGTCTTGACCATTTGGCAGATGGAAACCAGCTAAACTAGACTTGGTAACCGCATAGTTGTTGTCAAAAGACAAGGGCAACCAGTTGTTACGGAAGACCATGTTTAGAATGGACTGCTCTGCAAATGGTACCTTATCATGCCATTCGCTAGTCATGTCAATAAAGTGACGTCTCATGTTGTACTGCTTCCAATAAGCCGTATCAATCACCATGAATCCTGCATCAAACATCGCCTGGCGGTCCTGAACCTGAATAGCATAATCACGCACGGCAGCCAAAGGTCGACCTTGCAAATCAAGGGTAAAGAGGTCCTCTAGAGAACCGGTAACCACCATGTCACTATCCAAATAGAGGGCCCGTTCCTCAGATACAAAGTCCGCCACAAAATAGCGAAGATAGCTTGCATAGTTGCTATTAGTCTTGTATTGCTTGATATGACTACTATCCACACGACAGTTAATCACTTCACTACCAAAGGCAGCCAGATGACGGTTTAGTCCTCTAAACCACTCTTGAGAGAAATCATCGTTAATCAAGTAAAAACGAATGTTGCGATGATGGAAAACGATGGATTTGATGGTCGTAAGCACTTGGTCAACATAAGTATAGTTAGCCGCAAGAACAATAGCACGCTTTTTAGTCTCATAACGTTGA
Organism: Streptococcus sp. HMSC078H03; assembly: GCF_001808655.1. Taxonomy (NCBI): domain Bacteria; kingdom Bacillati; phylum Bacillota; class Bacilli; order Lactobacillales; family Streptococcaceae; genus Streptococcus; species Streptococcus sp. HMSC078H03. Next base: position 22,066 of record NZ_KV794099.1, on the reverse strand, counting down.
GGAGCTAAACTCAAGACCTGGAATTTCTCCTGAATGGAGCGGTAGGCATCAGAATCCGTGAGACCTTGCTCCTCCACATTTTTCAAGCAAGCCTCTAGCATCTGACGGTAGGTGACCATGTATTTCTCCAGAGGGAAACCATGACTAGCAACAATAGCCAAGCGTTCTTCCATGGCATAAACCAAGGTCATCATCCAGTCTTGCATCCAAGTCGCTGATGGCATCTCTGGACTCTCACGATATACATAAAGTCCCTTGTTGAGATAAACCGTACGCTCACTCATGAGATAGGCTTTAAGGTTGAAAAAGCCATCCTCCCCTGCATGCTCTTTTGGAAAAAGCAAGTCATTAAACAAAGAACGTTTGTAGAGTTTGCCTGTCGCAGAAATCAGAGCGATGTTAATGTTATTGGTTTCTTCAAAGAGACCATCAATAATCTGAGCCGGTGAATAAACCTGCTCATAATAATCTTCATCTTTGATATAAAAATAAAAGAGATCTTCCGATTCCTTATAGACACTGTAATTGGCCACTGCGATATCCGCCTTGTGGGCCTGCAGAGTCTTATAAAGTTCCTCCAGATAAGTAGACTCTACCCAATCCTCAGCATCCACGTAGGTGACGTAAGCTCCCTTAGCCTGACGAATACCAATATGGCGAGCATCTGAAAGCCCTCCATTATCTTTTTTAAAATAGAGGATACGAGAATCCCTAGCAGCATAACTACGGCAAATGGCATCACTATTATCTATTGAGCCATAATTGATGAGAATAATTTCAAGATTTTGATATGTCTGACCCAAAACACTGTCTAAACAGGTCTGGAGTTGATTTTCTACATTGTAAACGGGAATAATTACGGAAATTTTTTCTGTCATTTTTTTATTTCTTATTTTTTCTAGCTAATACATTTTTTATTTTCCTGTCTCAAACTTTCATAAGATAGCAAGGAACAGTCTAAGAATCTGACAAGCATTTTACGGTCACAAGATTAAAGATTGTAAACACATTCTATACACTTTTTCCTTGATTTTATCGAGACTTAACCATATTAAATTATAACATAGTATCACTTAATTTTCTAATAGATTAACTTTTTTATGAGGGGTTTTTTTCAAATAAATTTCCTTTTATTTTCAAAAAAAAACTGATAGTTAGGAAGATTGAAATAAGCGGATAGAAAAAGAGATAGCCCCGATGAGAAACTATCTCTTAGAATAATTAAAACGTTTTGACGAGAGTTCTTAACCCCTTGACTTCTCTTACCCCTTATCCACAATCTTAATACTGCTACTGCCATCATGCGACTTGATGATAGCTAATTGTTGGGCGATGCCTTCTTTCATGTCGTCCACGTGACTGATGACACCGACCACACGGTTTTCACCGATTTGTTCCAGAACAGCGATGGCTTTGGTCAGGGCTTCCTTATCCAGTGAGCCAAACCCTTCGTCGATGAAGAGAGCTTCAACAACAGCACCCTTGCTAGTATTTTGCACCACCTCTGAGAGGGATAGGGCAATAGCCAGTGCAGCGATAAAGGTTTCTCCTCCAGACAAGGATTTGACGGAACGCTCGCTACCTGTCAGCTGGTCATAGACGTTGATGTCCAAACCAAAGTGATCACGCGCCCTACGACCTTCTTCACTCAGAACAAAGGAATAGCGGTTATCCATTAAGAGACCGATGTAGTTGGCATTGGCATAGTCCAAGATTTGTTGGAAATACTGACGGATAACATAGACTTCAAGATTGAGTCGTCCAGTTAGTGCTGTATTTTCTCCCTTGACCACCTTAACCAGATCACTGAGTTCTTGGTGAGCTTTAAAGGCCTCTTGATTACTGTCTTGAAGGGTTTTGGCCGCTTGGTAGGTAGCCGTTGCATCCTTAAGCCCCTGCTCCATGACAGAAACCTGAGCCAGTTGCTTATCATAGCTCTCCTGACAATCCTCTACTGCTTGTGTTAGATTGCCAAGGTCCGGCTTTTCTTGGTCTTCGATAAGCTCTTGACCCTTGACAATCTGCGCCTGCAACTCTTGTTTAAGAGTTTGGTAGCTTGTCAATTGAGCCTGGAGCTCAGGGATCGCTTGCTTGTTCACCTCAAGAAGCCAAAGCTGGATTTGCTCTAGGTCATTGGTGAGGGCCCCTTCAGCCATAAGACTTTGGTTTAGTTCAGCCGATAAACGCTTAGTTTCTTGGCTAGCATTTTCTTTAGACTTGGTTAGGCTCTCAAGTTGCCCCCTGATTCCTTGAATGTCGGCATGAAGTTGGTTGTAGGCTTCACTATTTTCCTTGACTTGCTTATTGTAGAGGTCCAACTCCTGCTTTGCTAGGGAAATACGTTCTTGATAAACCTCAACAGATTCAAGCTCTTGATGAGCTTCTTGTAACTCCTTAAGACGTTCCTTAGCTTGGTCAAGCGCCGCCTTAGCTTCTTGATAGGCTTTAGCCAAATCTATCGATTTTTCCTGAACCTTGGCTAACTCATCTTGATAATGGAGACAATCTGCCTCTTCCTTATCAAAGCGTTTGTGTAGCTCTTGATAATACTGTTCAACCTTTCGGAGTAAGGTTTGTCCACAGTCTGCTTCATAGTCCTCAGCAAAATCAAAATCAAATTGTCCCTTAACTTGCTCTTGGAGTTCTAGATAGTGTTTTTCAAGAGTTAACTTAACTTTAGCTACTTGGTCAAGCAAATCTTGACGTTTAGATTCAACCTCGCTCAAGGTAGCCTGACGATTTGACAAGGTAGCCACTTGCCTTTCTTTTTGAGCTTGAAGTGCCTCCACCTGATCCATGAGTTCCTTCAAGGCTGCTTCATCCGCTTGTGTCCCATCTACCTTAGGATGGTCAAACGAACCACAGACCATACAGGGCTGTCCATCTTCTAATTCTGCCTGTAACTGAGCAATCATGAGCTGACGTCGTGAGGCTAGAGTGGTTGCTAACTGGTCTTCCAATTCCTTGAGACTTTCTTGAGCTTGGTCAATATCCAAAGATAACCCTTGTTGACGTTTTTCCGTCTTGGCCAACTCCTGATTCAAGCCCTCTATCTCTTTTAGGTCCTGAGCCAGTTGCTTATCCACACTGTAGCCCACAGACTGGAGGAGTTTTTCGGCCTCATGCAAGCTATCTACACTAAGACGATTAGCTTCCAATTCTGACAAGGACTGGTTGAGGAGCTCAATCTTTTTCGACGCCTGTTGATAGGTTTCTTCCAACTGCTTGTAGTTAGTACGTGAACGTTTGATTTTCTCCTGCTCTCGGACAAGACTCTGAGCATAGATAATATCCTCTTTCCAAGTTTCAAGCTCCTCTTCTTTTTGAAGAGAGTCCTTAGATTGAGCTGCGAGTGCCTCTTTTTGAGCCTTAACTCCCTCAAAAGCCTGCTGCTTTTCACTCAATTCTTCCTGAGCGATTTCAAGATCCTGCTCTAATTGCAATAACTGCTTCTGATACTGCTTCAAACTGCTAATGGTTTCCTGCAAGCCTTGGGCAAACTGTAATTCGTCCAGATGCGCTTTCGCTTCTGCCTGTTCCTGAGCACCTTCCTCAATTTCCAGACGGTAACGCTCCTTGGCTTGCTTCAATTCTTGGAAAATCTTTGCCAAATCTTGGGCAGTTTGCAAGCTCTTCTGCAGCTTAGCCAAATCCTCATGGGCATCCTTCAAGATGCTTTTCTGCTCTTCAAGATTATCTTGCCGTTGTACCAAAAGTTCTTCAAGACGTGCCAATTTTTCAGAAGCTGGCGTTTGGGTCAAGACTGCTAATTCCTCCTCAGACCAGACCTGACTGGCAAAATGGCCATCTAGCTGAGCTTGGCGCTTATCCATATCCTTATTGCTCTGACGAAGACGCTCTTCCAAGCTCTTTTGAAAACGGTCAAAAATACCCGTTCCAAAGATTTTCTTCAAAATTTGGGTCTTGGTCTTGGAATCTTCTTTCAAGAAACGGCTGAAATCATTTTGCGGAAGGAGAATAATCTGTTTGAACTGCTCGGCATTGAGTCCCAAAATCTGCTCAATCTGGTCACTAACTTCCTTGATCTTATCCCCAAGTTTTTCAATTTCCTGACCACCAATCTTATCCACAATGACTAGAGAAGCCGTCGCTTTTTGCATAGTAGTGCCCCCACCTCGCTTGGCTCTCTCCTGCTGGAGCACTCGCTCAATTCGATAAAGATGCTTGCCTTGTTGGAAATAAAAGGTCACCTTGGTCAAGTCATCCTCTGGACTAGCAAAGGTCGACCGCATCTCCTCGACATTACGATCACCACTAGTCGTCGCAAACAAGGCCACCGTCATGGCATCAAAGAGGGTACTCTTACCAGCCCCCGTGTCCCCACCAATCAAAAAGAGGGGAGCGTGGTCAAACTGGGTGAAATTGATGACTTCCTTACGATAAGGTCCAAAATTGGTCAATTCTAACTGAACTGGTCTCATTGTCCACTCCTTCCAATCTCCTCAAAAATACTTTCCACAAGGGCAGTTTGTCTCTCAGACAAGACATCGCCCCCAGTCACTGTCTGGTAAAAATCAGAGACAATTTCCTGAGGCGACTGCATTTCCAAATCTTTTAAGTGCTGATCTACAGTCAAGCTTTCTTCCCTGACATCACCCAAACGACTGAAAGTGATTTCTACAATGTCTGTCCCATAAATCTCTTCCAGACGGGCACGCACATTGATTCCCTCTAATTCCTTACGACTGAACAGTTGAATATCAAAGGCAAACCAAGCCTTTTGACAAGGCTGCTCCTTATAAAATTCAGGTGACATCAAGGTTTCAAAAGGCTCCTGCAAGGCCAAAATCGGTCGTTTGACCTCTAGAGGATGGAAGGTCTGAGACAAGTCTCCAGTTGCATCCAAGTCAAGAATATAGACACCTTTTTCTTCCCTACGCTTGGCTTCTTTGACATTAAAGGTGACCGGACTGCCTGAATATTGCACGCGCTGGCTCGGACTGGCAAAACGCGTATGGATATGCCCTAAAGCCACATAATCGAAAGCCTTAAAAAGGTCACTGGTCACATTGGTAAGCCCACCCACCGTATTGCTAGTTTCAGACAACATCAATTCCCGTAGACTTTGACCATCGCTATCATCCTTCTTAGAAACTGCAAAATGCGCCACCAAGACATGGGCCTTGTCAGGATCAAAAGCTTTTTCCATATCCTCGAGAATATAGGCCAAGGCATCACCAATCCCCTGAATTTCCTTATTCTCATCGTCCTTATAATAAATACGGGCATCAATAGGATCGATAAAGGGAAGGAGGAAAATCTGGCAAGCCTCCAACTCAATAGGCTCAAAAGCCTCCTCCAAACGTGTGCTTAAATGAAGACCTTGATGTTGAAAAAAGTCTCGTCCAAAATGCAAACGTTCAGCACCATCGTGATTGCCACTGATAGCATAGACAGGAATCTGCTCCTCCAAGACCAAGCGGGCCAAGGTCTTATTAAATAGCTTAATCGCATCTACAGGCGGCACCGCACGGTCATAGAGGTCTCCCGCAATGATAACCCCATCCACTTTTTCGCTAATAGCCAAATCCACAATCTGTTGAAAGGCCCACTCCTGCTCCTCCAACAAAGACCAGCCATTGAGGGTTCGCCCCACATGCCAATCTGACGTATGTAAAAACTTCATGACAGTCTCCTCATTCGTTTTGTCTTACTCTATTGTACCTTATCAAGCTAAATACTGCTTAAAAGATTCACAAACCTTGGGAGATTCCGTGAATTTTATCCGCAGACCAAAAAATCTCTCCCGAGCAAGTCACTCGAGAGAGATTTTATTTTTGGATTTTATGAGAGATAAGGTTTGGAAATCTTAGTCTTGGTTTTTACGACGATTCATAGCCGCAAGTCCTGACATGAGTCCCATGACAACAACACCCATTGCTGCAAGGTTGTTATCTGACTCGCCTGTTACTGGCAATTGTTCATCGCCTTCTTTAGCTTTATCAGAACCATCTGCCTTCTTACCATCTTTGTTTCCAGATTTCTTCTTATCTGAACCTTTACCATCTGAAGCGCCATCGGCTGCTGAACCAGATCCAGAACCCTTAGATCCTTTAGAACCGTTTGAAGTTGCTTTGACAGCCTTAGATGTTGAGCTTCCAGATTGTCCGCCATTACCGTTTGATGGTGTTGAGCCATCTTCGACTTTACGGTAGATGTAAGTTACGACTGTTTGACCTTCTGTCATCTTGTCTGTAGATTTACCTTCTTGACGGATCAATTCATATTTCACACCGTTACGGTAGATGTAACGGTCACCATGAACATTAACTTCTGAACCAACAGAGTTAGTGATCACAAGTGGCATCTTGATTTGGTTACCATACTCGTCACGATAGATAACAACGATAGTACCAACTTCTTTGTTAACTGTCGGTTTAGCAGGTTCTGCATTAACCACCTTGTAAACAACCTTTGTATCTTCACCAGGGTTGCTTGGTGTCACACCAGTCTTATCAGCCTTGTAACCTTTCACTTCAGGAACAAGTGTCATAGCAGCCTTAGTTGGATCGTTAGGATCATTTGTGTAAGTAACTGCTTCAACACCTGGGATTGGATTCCCTTTTTCGTCAACGGCAATAATCTTACCAAATTTAGTGTAAGTTACAGTCTCAACCTTGCTGTCCATAGTGACATCTTGAGAAGCCACACGGCCTTTATCGGCGAAGTAACCGTTAACCATTGGTGTAATCACGAGATCAAACTTAGTCTTATCTGCCTTCCATTCACCAGTTGTAAGAATATCACCTGTTACAGAATCAAGCGTCAATGAACGTTTCCATTGTGCTTTCTGAACACTATCTGCTGGCAATTTAGCATCGCTATCTTTGCTTGCATAGTGAACAGTATATGTCACATCTTTAAGGTAAGCATCCTTAGCTGGCCATTTTGGACCGTTTGGTTGGTTAGGATAGATTGGTGTTCCTGGTTCGTGAGCATTGTCTGGATTAAAGTCAAGTGCTACACGTTTGAAGCTTACTGTCCAAGCTTGGTCAACTGTGCTATCCAAGTCAAAGCTTGCACCAGCTGGGTAACCATCTGTTACAAGGACATAGCCAAGGTCTTGATAGTGTTTGATACGTTCAGCTGTTGAATAGTTAACCGCTTCACCAGACTTACCAGCCAAGGCAACAGTTTCAAGGGTTGAACCACTTGTTTCATCACGGTAAACAACACTTGCTTTTTGATCGTTCTTAACGTAAACAACCTTAGTATCGCTAGACAAGTCACCTGGTGTTGCAGGTACTACTTTAGCAGTGTAACCTGGGATAGTTGGCAAGTTCTTGTCAACTGCAATCATCTTAGTTGGATCGTTAGGATCATTGATGTAGGCAGTATCTGACACACCTGCAATTGGATTCCCATTTTCATCGACAATGACAAATTTACCAAAGGCCTTATAAGTTACGGTGTCAGTTGCTTCTGGAGCATCTGTAGTTACTGTCTTACCACCTGCTACCGCTTTATCTGCAAAGTAACCATTCACAACAGGAACCTTAACTGTACCGTAAGTGTGGCTAGTTTCATTCCAAGTCACCTTACCAGTCGCTTGGTTATCCTTACCTGCAAAGGTATAGTCAGATTTCACATCTGCAGCTGGAGTTTTATCGCCAGCACCTTGGAATGTAACTGTTTGTTTCGTCGCCTTAGTCACATCGTTAACGATTGCTACGTAAACGACACGAGTGTCTTCACCTGGATTTGATGGTGATGCAGGGATAACCTTAACAGTGTAACCAGGAATACTTGGAAGCGTCTTGTCGATGGCAATCATCTTAGTCGCATCATTAGGATCGTTCGTGTAGGCAGTTGTCGATACACCTGGAATTGGATTGCCATTTTCATCCACAGCGATAAATTTACCAAAGGCTTTGTATGTCACTGTGTCTGTCACATTTGGTGCATCTGGAGTAACTGTCTTGCCACCTGCTACGGCTTTATCGGCATAGTAACCAGTAACAACTGGAGTTTTGACTGTTCCATAAGTGTGAGTCGTTTCAGTCCAAGTTGTTGTATTAGTTGTAGGATCTTCTTTACCGTTAAAGCTAAAGTCATTTTGAGTGTTAGCAGCTGGTGTCTTCGTATCAGCACCAGTGTAAGTCACTGTTTGACTTGTTGCTTTTGTGACATCTTTAGTGTCTTTTTCAACGATAATGTGGTAACGGTAACCTGGAGCTAGGTATTGACCACCACCATTGGCATCAATTGAAGCGTCCAAACCTTGTGAACCGTTAGCAAATTGAACAAGGTCAACGACACGGCTTTGGTTACGGTCCCAAGCACGTTCTGAACGGATTGTTGCAATACCGTTGTTATAGTCGTACTGACGTTCTGACTTCAAGACATCTACGTAAGCATTAGCTTTAGATTTGTCAGCAGAGGCATATTTGATGCGGTATCCTGCTGGTACTGGTGGAAGTTCTGTTACACCAGCATCATAAATTTTATTGTAGGTCTTACCGTTTGCTGTGATTGTTTCAGTTGAGTTATTGATACGGTAGGTTGAAGATCCAGGAATCTTGTTTCCTGCTTCATCAACATAGTCAATAATACCAAGGTTGGCATAGTTAACAACAACCATGTAACTACCGTTTGTAATGTAGTCATAAGGTCTCATTACTCCACGGTTATCACGACCGACTTTGAGGTGGTTGATGTAATCAATGTTAACAAAGTATTGTTGACGTTCTGGCAAATAAGCAAGTTTGTAGCCGAGGTTTGTCAAGTCAGGGTTTGTTGAGCTTGCTCCAGCATTTGTCAAAACAGCAACCGCATCAGCTGTACGAAGGCTACGGTTTGATACCGCAAGTCCCATAGCGTTGATGAGATTTTCAGAGTTAAGGCTTGCTTCAGCAGCAGTCAATTCACTGCTTGTCACGGCCAACTCACTAGTCGCTACTTTAAGGACGCTATTTACAGCATTGGTTGTAGACTCTGCGCTGGCAGTTTCTGCTGCAGTCGCAACTGAAGCGGCTGCACTTGTTTGTGCTGATACTTGACCAGCTACAGGAGCTTCGGCTACTGCTGTTGAGCTAAGAGATTGTGCACTAGTCGCTACAGATGAAGCAGTCGCTGCTACAGATTCAGAGCTCGCTTGCGATGCAGCCTGAGAAGCTGCTTCTGAACTAGCTGCTGTTTGACTAGTTGTTGAAGTTGCTTGGCTTTCTTGAGCTGCTGATTGTGGCTGTTCACTAGCCAAAGCCACAGTAGAGACTGAGCTTGGTGCGTTTTCTGTTGTTGCTGGCGCTACTGATGCTGTTGTTGGCGTTGATTGCTCCACGACTACATCTGGCTCAGCAGTTGTTTCCATACCTGCGGTAGTTGGTGCTACCGTTTCATCAGCTTGGGCACCCTGTGCATTTGAGAAGATTGAAACTCCCAAAAGGACAGAGGCTACACCAAAGCTGTATTTTCTTAATGAAAAACGTTGGCGTTTATTAAACATATCTCTCATAATAATAAATTTCCTCAATATCCAAATTACTTTATATACAGTTTCCATTTTATACTATAATTATTAAATTGTCAAATATATACTAATAATTGTGTAAAAGTTTAACTTTTATTAGAAAATATTAATTTAAAACTTTTATCTAAGTCCTTTGAAACTTCAAATCGTTCGTGCTTTTATTTACCACAATCCTCTGTTTTGTTAGTTCTATAATTTTCAAAATACTTTCATATCAAACCATTTTTCATTAAAAACGTTCATCACCCTAACCTTATTTTTTAGTTTTGGTGATATTTATTAAAATACAAAATACTCTCCCTTCAAAAAGAAAAATTTTTTAACAACTCAACTCACAGTTCTCTCAACCCCTTGCTAATACTGACATAGAGACTCCTTACTACTCCTTTTTCGAACAAACTCAAAAATCCCTTTGGCATTTACCAAAAGGGATTTTTTCATCTATTATTTGAAAATAGAACTTGTGAAACTATCTGTCTCTTGTAGGAGTTTCTTATAGACAGCTTCTTTAAGTTTAGTCGTATGGCTTGTTGACACCGATTTATTACCGCTATTATCTGTTTTAAGACTTGCAGCATCTTTGGCTACTGCCGCTTTAAACAAGGCCAACAAATCATCGTAAGAACTTACAGATGTGCCATCAATAGCAACTGTCGTCAAACCATGGGACGCTTTTTCTTTCACTTCTTTGAAGTAAGCCTTCTTGAAGTCTTCCAGGGTGTTGAACTGGCCATCAGAAATCTTGTTAATGATAAAGTCATCACCAAGGGTGTTCTTGCCAGCTGCTTTGGCTTCTTGTTTATACTTGTTGGTCGCATAACCTAGGAAGCCTTTTTCATAGCCGTAGTAACCCCAGAGTCTGAAAGTATTATGCTTGAAGGACATAGCACCTGGAGAGCCCTCACTGGTATTACCACCATAAATGGCAGACATCATAGGCACATTGACATAGGCAGAAGAGAAATCCTCAGGTTTATAAACACCATTTCCAGGTCCACGATTGGTCATGAAGTTATTATCTACAAGGTCATCAATAGAGGTCAAATTAATAGCCTTTTCACTATCACTTAAAGCACGAACCTTGTCGTATTGGTTTTTACTATTACCTCGTAGCTGTTTATCTACCTTCTTGAACCATGCGTTATTGAGCTCTTGATTTCCTTGGCTGAGGACCGCTTCCCCTTCAAGGGAGTCAAGAAGCATAAGGGTATCGTTGTAGCCCTTCATGTAACGGTCGATGGCTTCACGCGACTTCAACTTGTTTGGATTAGTGTTGTACCACTGATTACCATCGTTTTCTCTTTCAAAGGCCATGTTAAGTCCCAAGGCCCCATATTCACCTTGATGCCCCTGAGTAGCTGGTGATTGCAACATCCCTTGGGCATAGGCTTCAACGTCTGTTCCTTCACGACGACCAAAGCCTCCAAAGTAGGCAATACGGTCATTGATATGAGTTGTTTCATGAGTGAAGGCCGAAGCACCGTACTCACTAATCATGTTAGACATGACAAAAGTAACTTTGGCACGATTATCGTATGGATTGTCGTAGATGGCAGCATAGGCACCGGCCATGGCTCCGTTATCACCATAGTACTCACCGACTGGTCCATAGATTTCACGGATTGGCGCATAGACTTCTGTACTGTTCTTGAATTGGCCGTAGCGCTCTGGCCAACCTGGCCAACCATGACCCCAGACGTAGAAACCTTCCCAGACTGGATTGACAATGTCTTTGAACAATTTGTTTTTGACATTATCCGCAGCCAATCTTTGCCAGAAATCAAGATAGTTGATTTGACGTTGAGCGGCTAGATCAATCTCAGGTTTCAACTTCTCTAAGCTTGTATTGTACTTGTTAGCCGTACCATAAGACATGGTGTCATAGGTAGAAATCAAGAACATCTCTGTCTTATCAAGGTTCAACAATGGCAAAATCATCTTGCGGTGGAGACCACGACTAAGGTTATCATAAACACGATACTTGTGCTCACCGACACCTTCATTTTGAGATGCCTTCTCAACAACGTAGACCTTATCCTTAGCAGCATCGATGAACCAATCATTCATATTGTCGATAGTGGTAAAGAGTTTTCGGTTGTAATTAAGGAAGTCGGTCAGATCACTAGAAAGGGTACTTTTGGCGAGAACTTCACCAAAGGCATCGTAGGTTCTTGAACCACTGATATTATTTTCCTTAGAGCCAATCTCAATCAAACGGTCAAGGACATCCACATTTTTACCATAGAAATCTGGTTTGAAGAGCATGATTTCCTTGATATTAACATCATCAAACTTCACACCATAGTAGCGATTCAAGTAAGTCAAACCTAACAAGAGGGCCGCTTTATTTTTCTCAACCTTGTCAAGAATCATTTGTTGGGCAGCTGGTGATTGGTTAAGCTGGTGGTCTTCATTTTGAACCAGCTTAGTCACCAGGTTAGTTAAATTAGCCTTAACAGCGTCAAAACTTTCTTCCAAGAAGAGGTTCTTGATAGCATTGACCTTGTTTGGACCGGTACGACCAAGTTTTTGGTAAATCGGATCAGACTGCAACTCAATCGGTTTCAGGATATCAACGATACCATTGATAAGACTTGAGTGGTCTTTTTGAACGATGTTCGGAGTGTACGCGATACCCAAATCAGCAACAGTGTACTCTTTAACATTGCTCAAACCTTCTGAACTCTCTGAAAGCTTGAAGTAGTCTTTGGTACCATCAGCATAATGAACAATAATCTTGTTAGCATCGCTTAGATCTGTAACAAAATTACTGTCTTTCATTGGTGTCACTGAGAGCACCTCTTTGGTATTCAAGTTGTGGTCTTTAGCCAGTTTATTTGCTTGATAGACAATATAATCTTTGTTATAGAATGGCTGGAATTTCTCAATATTCTTGTAAGCCTGCTTGTATGCTGGCTTATAGTCTTGAATATTGGCAAAATCAGCTTGACTAGAAACATTGTTAAGAGTATTCAACGCGTAAGGCTCGCTAACAAATGTATCAGCTGTGATGTTGTAACCTTCAACACGCTTGTCAGCTTCTTCCTTGGTCAAATGTTTGAGCTTATTCGGACTCTTAGTATCTTTACCAGTACCATCTTCGGCCGAGCTGTAACCAACCACACCAAAGAGATCTTTGATGTATGGGCCACCGTCTTCATCATTGACATCGTTAGAAGCAAAAATTTCTTGACCTTTAATAACCTTAGCATAGGTCACATTATTTTGAACAGCGCCGTAAGGCCATGTCTTAGCGACAATACCACCGACATTCCTTGTGTTTTTAACATCAAGAACACCTTTAGCTACTGAATTGGTTACCTTAGCCTTCGTTCCTGATTTCCAACTGTTGAGCATGTAAGTGACAAATGGCACCAGCATACTTGCGTTAGCATTTTGAGCTGTAATAGTCGCATCCACATAGGCTCTGTTGACGAATCCCATGTAGTTTGAACCAGCAATCCCACCAACTGTTGAGTTATTACCAACAGAGTTGATTTTACCGAGAAAGGCAACATTTTCAATCTTGCCATCTTCATCAATCTTATTGACAATACCTGCAACGTCATTGTTACCAGTCACTGAACCAGCCACCTTAACATCTTCAATCAGACCTTTATTTTTAAGGTTAAATCCAAGCGTCGCGATTTGATTTTGACCAGAGCGATTGATGTCTACATTTTCAAAGTTGATATTCTTGATCGTTCCGCCATTGATGACATTAAACAATGGATGTTCTAAATCATAGATGGCATAGCGTTTGTCACCATCACTGAGCAACTTACCAGTAAATTCGGTCGTAATGTATGATTTACCGTTTGGAACGACGTGACGAGCACTCATACTTTGTCCGAGCCTAAATTCACCTGAAGGATTAGCCTGAATGGCATTGACCAACTCAGCAAAATCGTAGTAAACATTGGCTTGGCTAGCCTGAGGTTTCTCAATGTAATAGCTATAGGTTTGAGCAAAATGGTTTTGGGCATCACGTTGCACCAAATTGTCCGCTGCTGCAGTTACCTTATAAACCGCCTTGCCATCAACTGTTGTTTCTTCGATGGCTTTTACTGCCAAGTAAGTGGTCTTCTGATTCGCAGAAGTCATCTTCAAGTAGTAATTCGTGAGATCCTGAGGTACAGCTGCCAGACGAGTCTCATCCACTTCTGTTTGATTGTCATACTTAATCAAATCTGTACGTGCAAAATCTTTAAGCTCAACCTTCTTGAGATCCAGTTGGAGAGTTTGGTCTGCCAAAACCTGATTCTCCTCACCATTGCCACGATCATAGGTCATGGTTGTTGTGAGGGTATATAGCTTGTAATAGTCTAAGTTTGTTAGGTCAGCAGTCAAGGTCGTGCTAGGAATATCAAGCGTTTGGACAATCTGTCCGTTTTGCTTGAGGACCGCTTTAATAGTCGTGATAGCTGCTGAACCTGGATTCGTCAAGTTGTAGCTAAGTTTAGCACTACGACCCAAATCATCCTTGTCAATCTGTGTCAGCGTAAGCACTGGTTTTTCAGACACCTTGGTCCCTTTGTGAACGATACGATCTTGAACAGGAACTAGCACGGTTTCAGTGACAGTTGGTGCCTCAGACGTCTTATTCCCTTTGTAGATCTTATAGACTTTGGTGATTTTGTTTTGACCTTTTTGACCTTCTTGAACAACCTTTAGAGTGCCCTTTTCAAGACTATCATCTTCTTGGACAATCTCTTTAAATGGAAGCTCTACAATAGACTCTTCCGTCGTTGTTCCATCTAGAGGTTTGCTGCCACGACGAAGCTTTCTAGGTTGTGGCACCTCAATAACCTTACCTGATACAATAGTTGGCTCACCAACCTTGACACCATCAATGGTTTGGTAAATTTTCTGGATTTCTTGGCTACCTTTTTGACCTTCTTGCTCGACAACCTCTTCATCCACATACTTGCTATCATCAGTGATAACTTCGATAGGATAATCGATGGCTTGCGTTTCAGTCTCTGTGATACTACCGACAACTGGGGTATGAATAGGATTCTCGGGTTGGACAGCCGCCTCACCTTCGTGACCTGATTCTTGGGTACCCTTGGCTTCCAGTTTGCCAGTATAGTCTGGATTAGCTGGTTGAACAGCTGCTTCGCCTTCATGACCGGATTCTTGTGTACCCTTGGCTTCCAGTTTACCAGTATAGTCTGGATTAGCAGGTTGAACAGCTGCTTCGCCTTCATGGCCTGGTTCTTGTGTACCCTTAGCTTCCAGTTTGCCTGTGTACTCTGGATTTGTAGGTTGAACCAACGCTTCACCCTCGTGCCCAACTTCTTGGGTACCGTTAGCACTGATCGGTCCAGTGTAATCTGGGTTAGCTGGTTGAACCACTGCCTCACCTTCGTGACCGATTTCTTGAGTGCCGTTAGCACTGATTGGTCCTGTGTACTCTGGATTAGCTGGTTGGACCCATGCTTCACCCTCGTGACCAACTTCCTGCGTTCCATTAGCACTTGTAGTATCGCTACTGATTGAACCTGTGTACTCTGGAGCGACAGGTTGAACAGCAGCTTCGCCTTCGTGACCAACTTCTTGGGTACCATTAGCACTGATTGGGCCCGTATATTCAGGGGCAACAGGTTGAACCAAAGCTTCACCCTCATGACCTACTTCTTGTGTTCCATTGGCACTAATCGGTCCAGTGTACTCTGGATTTGCAGGTTGAACCAAAGCTTCACCTTCATGACCGACCTCTTGAGTACCGTTAGCACTGATTGGACCAGTATATTCTGGATTTGCAGGTTGAACAGCTGCCTCGCCTTCATGACCTGATTCTTGCGTACCTTTAGCACTGATTGGACCAGTATACTCTGGATTGGCGGGTTGAACGAGAGCCTCGCCCTCATGACCTGGCTCCTGAGTTCCTTTTTTCCAACTGATTCCCTTACGATCCTTATCAGCTGTCCCCTGACTAACTGTATTATCTTCTTTTATTGAAGACTCAAGTCCTTTGATAGTATTCTCCAAAGGTTGTTCAAGCTCTGGCTTAGCTGAGTAACGCAGATAACCGACATACTCATAACCATCGATTGCAATAACACCCTTGGCCAAATCTGCTTCAGTTGAAACAGCAAGAGTCTGATTATAGGACTGTAACTCCTTGTTTTGCAAAGCAAGAACCTCTATGGGCACAAGTAGACTTTGCCCTGCGGCCCCAATCAAGACCAAACCAATAATTTTCTTTCGATGTTTTTTTGAAAATAGCAACACAGCCATAGTCGCTGTTGCCAATCCCAAACCTGTCGCTGCCCAGTCAGAACTTCCTGTCTGAGGAAGAGTAGCTTGACTGTCTCCCTTACGTTTATAAACCAGATAAAAAGTGTCCTCATTTTGATATTCCTTAGGAATAGCATGTACCACTTGCTTCTGCTCTTCAGCTGTTAATTCATTTTCTGTGACATAGGCCATGTGTACCGATGCATCCGAAGTAACCTGGTCTGCCGAAACTGGTTTAGACACGAAAAGACCACCTGCTAACAAGAATGTCCCGATAGCAACTGGCCCTACACCTACTGACAATTTACGAATGGCGTATTTTGTCACTTTTTCAAAAACATGATTTGCTTGTTTCATTCAAAATCTTCCTATATGTTAATCCTTGTACCCCAAGGCACGTCAAAAAAACGAAGACGTTATTGAAAAAACACGCACTCTATACATTTATTAACCTTCTTCCGAAGTCTATCATATCCTTTTTTTAATCTTTAAGCAAGTATTTTCTCTAATTTTTAATCAATATAAAAAACGAATTATGATTAGTAACTAGATCCTCGTGAAAATAATCAAACCTTTTCATATAAGCATTTTCATGCATATCACTATTTATGGGAATTTCCCCTATAATCTAAGTTACTAATATTTTTTGAATAAACCTCTTCACCTTTTGAATTTTTATCTAATTTTTTAATATAAATAAAAACTGTCTTGTAATAGACACAAAAGAGACCCACCCCTATCGGGGTGAGTCTCTTTTTCGAAAACTGAAATAGTCTATCTAACTATGTTGAGGGATTTAACCTATGAACTATCTTAGTCTTCTTTTTTGCGTTTTCCTGCCAAACCAAGTCCAGCTGCCGCAAGGATTCCTCCGAGAGCCATAGCTGCCATAGACGCATCATCACCTGTTTCAGGGAGTGCTGGTCCTTTAGGAGCTTCTGGTGTAGTTGGTGGTGTCACTGGTGGAACCACTGGAGTTGGAGGAGTCGGTGGTGTTGGTGGTGTTGGTGGTGTTGGTGGTGTTGGTGGTGTTGGTGGAGTCGGTGGTGTTGGAGGAGTCGGTGGTGTCACAATATTGTTGAACTCAGTATCTTCTGGCAATTGAGAAGTTACTGTCAAGACTTTACCGTCTTTAGTTACTGAAACAACGACTGTAGCAACCATCTTATCGTAGGTAACAGTTGCATCGTTACCTTGTACTTCTTCTACTGTGTAGACGTGAGTACCTTCTTCACCACGTTTGTACTCAAGAGCTGAGAACTTGATCTTACCGTTAGCATCATTGCTTACAGTTTCAATCACATTACCCTTACTGTCTTTAAGTACGAAACTAAACTCACCAGCTTTAAGTTCACGACCTTCAAGTTTCTTAGTGAATTCAAACTCAACCTTAGTTGGGATATTGACTACACGTTTTTCTGTTGGTTTTTCTGGTTTTTCAACAGATTTCTTAGTTGGGTCGTATTGGTGAACGATTTGTGACGCAGTATTTTCGATGTCTACACCATCTTTAGCAGTGCCTTTGATAGTTGCAGGAATATCGAACTTGTAGTAGCGTCCGAATGCCAATTTGGCAGTATCGATCACTTGAGTATTTTCTGCATCACCGAGTGACTTAGTAAGGTCAGACTTAGATGTTGCAGTGATTACACCATTTTCAACCTTGATGTCAAACTTAGCTGTCACATCTTCTCCTGTTACAGAGTCGTATGCTTTAATATCAGCAACATTGATGTTCAAGTTTTCGCTGTCATATTTATCTGTAACACCTACAGATTGGATATTGTGAGCGTCAGTGAAGTTAGTTGTGTCGAGCCATACTTGGTAGACAAACTTATCACCTTTCTTGAGTGTCTTAGTATTGATATTTTCAGCTTCGTTGTTAGCTGTGTTGTCAGCATAAGGATCCTTGTTAGTATCGCCTACTTTATCTTTCAACTCAGCATCATCGTCAACAAGTTTCATACCAGTGATATCGAATTTCTCTTTAGAAACAACGTATTTCTCTGGTTGGAACTTAGGTTTTTCTGGTGGACGAACAGTGTTGTTAAATTCTTTGTCTGCTGGGTCGTTCACTTTAGTGATAAGAGCTTTCGCTTTACCATCATGTGATACTTCAACAGTGACAAGAGCTTTCATACCGTCGTATTGAACAGTACCGTCAGTACCTTTAACTTCTTCTACTGTGTACTTGTAAGTGCCTTCTTGGCCTTTCTTGTACTCAATAGGTGAGAATTTAACGTTACCTTTAGCGTCATTGCTTACAGTTTCAAGAGTCTTACCTTCTGAATCTTTAAGCACGAAGCTGAATTCGTTAGCTTTAAGCTCACGGCCTTCCAAACGTTTAGTGAAGTTGAATTCTACTGAAATTGGAACACTGTTAACACGTTTTTCAGTTGGTACGTTTGGTTTTTCAACTTTCTTAGTTGTTGGGTTGTAGTAGTTAACAACTTGGGCTGCTGTATTTTCGATATCCACACCGCCAGCGACGTCTGCTTTCACTGTTGCAGGAATATCAAATTTATAGTAGCGACCAAACTCGAATTTAGTAGTGTCGATAACTTGAGTGTTTTCAGCATCGCCAAGTGACTTAGTGAAGCCATCTTTAAGGTTAG
>NZ_KV794099.1:0-3618 GCF_001808655.1 Streptococcus sp. HMSC078H03 | reverse complement strand
GTGACTTAGTGAAGCCATCTTTAAGGTTAGCTGTAACAACACCATTTTCAACCTTAATGTCGAACTTAGAAGTTACATCCGCACCTGATACTGAATCGTAAGCCTTGATTGCTGATGCATCGACATCCAACTTAGTTTCATCGTAGTCATCAGTGATACCAACAGTTTGGATATGATCCTTGTTGTTAGCGTCAAATTGAGTTGTATCAAGCCATACTTGGTAGTAAAGTTTTTGACCAGGTTTAACTGACTTAGTATTCAAGTTTTCCAATTCGTTGTTTGATGCATCGTCAGCGTAAGGGTTGGTATTTGTATCTGCAACCTTATTAGCCAATTCTTTATCATCATCAACAAGTTTAGTACCTGTTACGTCGAATTTCGCTTCAGAAACAACATATTTTTCTGGTTGGAACTTAGGTTTTTCTGGTGGACGAACAGCATTGTTGAATTCTTTATCAGCAATTTCACCAATAGTTGCTACAAGAGCTTTAGCAGTACCATCATGAGAAACAGTGATTGTTACATTCGCTTTCATTGTATCGTATGTAACAGTTGCATCAGTTCCTTTGACTTCTTCTACTGTGTACTTGTGAACGCCTTCTTGGCCTTTCTTGAATTCAAGTTTAGAGAATTTAACATTACCAGCTGCATCATTCTTAACAGTTTCAACAACTTTACCTGCTGCATCCTTCAACTCGAATGTGAATTCGTTAGCTTTAAGCTCACGACCTTCCAAACGTTTAGTGAAGTTGAATCCGACTTCAACTGGAACACTGTTAACACGTTTTTCAGTTGGTACCTTAGGTGTTTCAACCTTCTTAGTTGTTGGGTTGTAGTAGTGAACAACTTGTCCAGCTGTATTTTCAATATCTACACCACCAGGAACAGTGTCTTTAACAGTGGTTGGAATATCAAATTTATAGTAACGACCAAAGGCAAACTTAGTTGTGTCGATAATTTGAGTGTTTGCAGCATCACCAAGTGACTTAGTGAAGCCATCTTTAAGGTTAGCTGTGATTACACCGTTTTCAACTGTGATGTCGAATTTAGCGGTAACATCTTCACCTGTTACTGAATCGTAAGCTTTAATCTTAGTAGCGTCAAGTTCCAACTTAGTTTCGTCGTAGTCATCAGAGATACCAACTGTTTGGATGTAATCCTTGTTGTTGGCGTCGAATTTAGTTGTATCGAGCCATACTTGGTAAACAAGTTTATCACCACGTTTAACAGACTTAGTATTCATGTTTTCCAATTCGTTGTTTGATGCATCATCAGCGTAAGGATTAGCATTTGTATCTGCAACCTTGTTAGCCAATTCTTTATCATCATCAACGAGCTTAGTACCTGTGATATCGAATTTTGCTTCAGAAACAACATATTTTTCTGGTTGGAACTTAGGTGTTTCTGGTGGGCGAACTTTGTTGTTGAACTCTTTATCGTTAGCACTTGAAGCGAATCCGCCTGTTGAAGCGTGGTTAACGACAGTTGTGAGAACTTTGCCTTCCTTAGTAACTTCCACTGTTACAGTTGCTTTCATAGCATCGTAAGTGATTGAAGTATCTTTACCAGCTACTTCTTCAACTGTGAAAGTGAATGTCTTACCAAGATCAGCTTTGTTGAACAAGAGTTTTTCAAACTTGATGTGACCATCTTTATCGTTGGTCACTGTTTGAAGAACCTTGTTGTCTTTGTCTTTCAATACGAAGCTGAACTCACCTGCAGTCAACTCACGGCCTTCAAGTCGTTTAGTGAAGTTGAACTCGAGTGGAACTGGAACGTTGTTTTCACGTGTTTGAGTTGGTTTTTCAGGAGTTGTAACTTTCTTATTGAATGGGTTGTATTGGTGAATTGTTTGGTTAGCTGTATTTTCAATATCTACACCGTCGTTAGCATCAATGTCTTTAACAACAGCTGGAATATCAAATTTATAGTAACGACCAAACTTGAATTTAGTTGTATCGATGACTGGAGTAGCATCTGTTGCACTAATAGCTTTAGTCAAGCTTGCTTTAGATGTACCGTAGAGAACACCATTTTCAACTTTAATATCGAACTTGTCTGTAACATCCTTACCAGTGATACCATCGTAAACCTTGATTTCAGAAGCGTCGATATCGAGCTTAGCTTCTTCGTAGTTGTCTGTGATACCAACTGTTTGAAGGTTGCTTTCTGCAGTGAAGTCACGAGTATCAAGCCATACTTGATAGTAGATCTTTTGACCACGTTTGAGGGTCTTACCATTCAAGTTTTGGATTTCAACTTTATCAGCTGAATCGTCGTCATCAGCAAGTTTGTTACCAATGATGTCGAAGCTTGGTTCTGAAACAACGTATTTCTCTGGTTTGAAGTTAGGAGTTACGTTGTTATCGAAGACACGATCGTCACCACCATAAGCATCTCCACCTACTGTAGCGTAAGAGATAACTGTTGACAATTGATCTCCTACTGAAGGTTGGATAACTTGAACAGTAACATTGACTTTCATGTTATCGTAAGTAACAGTTGTATCAGTTCCTTTAACTTCTTCTACTGTGTAGTTGAATGTCTTACCAAGATCTGCTTTAGCATAGTTGATAGTAGAGAATTTAACTTTACCTTCAGCGTCATTCTTAACAGTTTCAAGAACATTACCTTTTTCATCTTTCAATTCGAAAGTAAATTCTTTATCTTGCAACTTACGTCCGTTAAGTGTCTTACCGAAGATCAACTCGATAGCAGTTGGAACGTTGTTAACACGTTTTTCAGTTGGTTTGTTAGGTGTTTCAACTTTCTTAGTAGTTGGGTTGTAGTAGTTAACGACTTGAGCTGCTGTATTTTCAATTTCAGCACCATCGTAAGCACCGTCAGTAACCTTAGCTGGGATGACAAACTTGTAGTAACGTCCAAATTCGAACTTAGTAGTATCGATAACTTGAGTGTTTTCTGCATCACCAAGTGACTTAGTGAAGCCAGCTTTAAGGTTAGCAGTAATCACGCCGTTAGCGATAGAGATGTCGAACTTGTCAGTAACATCAGCACCAGTCTTACCATCGTAAGCCTTAATGTCTGAGGCTTTAACTTCCAATTTAGCTTCATCATAATCATCAGTGATACCAACAGTTTGGATGTTATCCTTGTTGTTTGCATCAAATTGATTTGTATCAAGCCATACTTGGTAGTTGATAGTTTCGCCACGTTTAACAGCTTTAGTATTGATGTTTTCTGCTTCGTTGTTATCAGCTTTATCCGCATATGGGTTCGCATTTGTTTCTGCGTACTTGTCTGCCAACTCTTTATCGTCATCAAGAAGTTTAGTACCAGTGATATCGAACTTACCGTTACCATCGCTAAGAACGTATTTCTCTGGTTGGAACTTAGGTTCGTCTGGAGGAGTTACACGGTTGTTAAATTCTTTATCCGCAATGTCGCCTACAGTCGCGATAAGAACTTTAGCTGTTCCATCGTGTTTAACTGTAACTGTTACATTCGCTTTCATTGTGTCGTATGTAACGGTTGCGTCTGAGCCTTTAACTTCTTCTACTGTGTAGTTGTGTACGCCTTCTTGACCCTTCTTGAATGACATAGCTGAGAACTTAACGTTACCAGATGCATCGTTGCTTACAGTTTCAAGAGTCTTAC
>NZ_KV794098.1:0-280 GCF_001808655.1 Streptococcus sp. HMSC078H03 | reverse complement strand
TCTGTGTCTGAATCACAATCAGTGTCTAATTCAGTATCAGCCTCATTAAGTGCTTCAATTTCAGCTAGTGAATCGCTTTCGACATCTAACTCAGCATCGTTGAGTGAGTTGCAAAGTGCAAGTACATCTGTGTCAGTCTCATCCAGCGTATCAGTTTCAGCAAGCTCATCAGAGTCAGCCTCTGCCTCAGTATCAACTTCAGAGTCGCAATCAGTATCGAACTCAGAGTCCGTTTCAGCGAGTGCGTCTGTGTCTGAATCACAATCAGTGTCTAATTCAG
>NZ_KV794097.1:797-1145 GCF_001808655.1 Streptococcus sp. HMSC078H03 | reverse complement strand
CAGAGAGTGCGTCAGTATCAGAATCACAGTCTGTTTCAAATTCAGAATCCGCGTCAGAAAGTGCTTCTATTTCAGAATCACAATCAGTTTCAAACTCAGAGTCAGCTTCAGAGAGTGCATCAGTTTCAGAATCACAATCAGTGTCTAACTCAGAGTCAGCGTCAGAAAGTGCTTCTGTATCAGAATCACAATCTGTTTCAAACTCAGAATCAGCGTCAGAAAGTGCGTCAGTTTCTGAATCACAGTCAGTCTCAAACTCCGAATCAGCGTCAGTAAGTGCCTCTGTCTCAGAATCGCAATCAGTGTCTAACTCAGAATCAGCATCAGAAAGTGCGTCAGTTTCTGAAT
>NZ_KV794097.1:457-697 GCF_001808655.1 Streptococcus sp. HMSC078H03 | reverse complement strand
CAGTAAGTGAATCAATTTCAGAATCACAATCAGTCTCAAATTCCGAGTCAGCATCAACAAGTGCCTCTGTCTCAGAATCACAATCAGTGTCTAATTCTGAATCAGCATCAGAAAGTGCGTCAGTTTCTGAATCACAGTCAGTCTCAAACTCCGAATCAGTCTCAGAAAGTGCATCAGTTTCAGCCTCACAATCCGTTGCAAACTCAGAATCAGCGTCAGTAAGTGAATCAATTTCAGAAT
>NZ_KV794097.1:0-357 GCF_001808655.1 Streptococcus sp. HMSC078H03 | reverse complement strand
CAGAAAGTGCATCAGTTTCTGAATCACAATCAGTTTCAACGTCAGAATCAGCTTCAGTAAGTGAATCAATCTCAGAATCACAATCAGTGTCTAACTCAGAGTCAGCGTCAGTAAGTGAATCAGTTTCAGAATCACAGTCTGTTTCAAACTCAGAATCAGCTTCAGAAAGTGCTTCTGTATCAGAATCACAATCTGTTTCAAACTCAGAATCAGCTTCAGAGAGTGCATCAGTAAGCGAATCACAATCAGTGTCTAATTCTGAGTCAGCGTCAGAGAGTGCATCAGTAAGTGAATCACAATCAGTGTCTAATTCCGAGTCAGCTTCAGAAAGTGCATCAGTTTCAGAATCACAGTCTG
>NZ_KV794096.1:0-357 GCF_001808655.1 Streptococcus sp. HMSC078H03 | reverse complement strand
CTCCCATTGTTTAGAGAGGTAGCGAGAGTAGCTAGAGATGGCAAAGTTAACCACGAAATAAGCTAAAGCCACAATACCGTATAAAGTAAAGATTTGACTAGGTTCGTAGTAACCACCCATCAAAATCTGACTCTTACCAAACAATTCTTGTAAGGCGATAACAGAGTAAAGGAAAGAAGTATCCTTGATAACTGTTACGAATTGAGAAATGATAGATGGTAACATCTTACGAATAGCTTGTGGGAAGATGATGTAAATAAAGATTTGTTTGTTGTTAAATCCTTGAGACAAGCCGGCTTCCGTTTGGCCATGGTCGATAGAGTTCAGTCCCCCACGAATGATTTCCGCCAAGGCAGC
>NZ_KV794095.1:0-228 GCF_001808655.1 Streptococcus sp. HMSC078H03 | reverse complement strand
TTCATGTAGACACAGCTAGCCATAAGGGTGATGCTGGTACCTATTCTGTACATCTTTACTATATGTTGGATGGTAAACGAACTTATATTACCGAAACTACAGCCACAGTTCCTGAATCTCAAGTGACAGGGAAATTGACCATCAGCAACCAAACGTCTAATGGCTTTGATGTTGTCGTAACTAATGTTTCAGGCGGTGGCAAAGAAGTTAAAGAAGTCCGTGTTCCAA
>NZ_KV794094.1:0-51613 GCF_001808655.1 Streptococcus sp. HMSC078H03 | reverse complement strand
TTCGTCACCCACTACAGTTGACAAAGAGCCAAAAGAACAAGTCCCCTAAACATTATCTGGGGGACTTGTTTCTTTGAGCGATTTTTATAGAAGAGGGTTAATGTAAAAACGATGGTCATCAATTGGAATAATTTGAACAGGATTTTGGTAGAAGTCAGCTAAAACTTCCGGTGTGATGATATCATTTTTGGGTCCTTGTGCCACGATTTTTCCTTGACGGAGTAGGAGAATGTGGTCCATCTTTTCAGTGATTTCTTCAGCATGGTGGGTGACGTAAAGGACCAGTGGTGCGTGAGGAAGCGAGGTGATACGGTCAATCTGACGTAAGAGCTTTTCGCGGGCAAAGAGATCCAAGCCCACAGTTGCTTCGTCCAGGATAATGATGTCGGGATCTTCCATCAGACTACGAGCAATTAAACAGATTTGCTTTTCTCCCTGAGAGAGACCACGGTATTTACGACCAATCAAATCACCAGCACCAAGTGAAGTCAGCATATCCTTGGCTTCTTGTAGCTCTTTGTCTCCATAGGCTTTGTAGAGGATTGAGCTCTTGTATTTACCTGTAAGGACGATTTTTTCAGCTGTCATATGTTGAGGAAGACGCTCAGTGATGAAGGAGCTGACGATACCGATATGTTGACGAAGACCTGTGATGTCTCCATTCCCAAAGGTGTAGCCTAGTATCTCAGCCTTTCCCTCAGAAGGAAAGAATTCAGCTGTCAACAAACGTAGGAGGGTTGATTTTCCAGCACCGTTAAGTCCCAGAATAGCCCAAGTTTGACCTTTTTCAACTGTCCAGTTAAGGCCAGACAAAAGTGTTTTTCCTTGGCGGGCCAAACTGACATTTTCTAATCGTATAAGTGACATAAGTCTCTCCTTTGATGATAAATTACTCTAATTATAGCATAAAATAGACACCTTTATTGGGAAATTATGGTATAATGAAAGTCAGAATTTTTTTTTAGAGGAGAAGAAAAAATGGAAGACTCGAGTGGTCAGTCCTTATTATTTCAATCTATTTTACTACTAATTTTAACCTTGCTTACAGCCTTTTTCTCAGCATCTGAGATGGCTCTCGTATCACTTAACCGCTCACGTGTAGAGCAAAAGGCAGAAGAAGGTGATAAGAAATTTATTCGCCTACTCAAGGTTCTTGAAAATCCAAACAACTTCCTATCAACTATCCAAGTTGGTATTACCTTTATTAGCCTCTTACAGGGGGCCAGTCTCTCTGCGTCACTAGGTGCAGTGATAGCGACTTGGTTTGGTCATGTGGCTTGGGCTAAGACAGCGGGTAGCATGATTTCTTTGGTTGTCTTGACCTATATCTCTATCGTTTTTGGGGAACTTTATCCAAAACGTATCGCTATGAATCTCAAGGAAAATCTAGCCATCTACTCGGCACCTGTCATTATTGTTACAGGTAAGATTGTTAGTCCCTTTGTTTGGATTCTTTCGGCGTCAACCAATCTTTTGTCTCGTTTGACACCTGCGACCTTTGATGATGCAGATGAACAGATGACACGTGATGAGATTGAGTACATGTTGACAAAGAGTGAGGATACACTTGAGGCTGAAGAAATTGAAATGCTCCAAGGGGTATTCTCTCTTGATGAATTGATGGCGCGTGAGGTTATGGTTCCTCGTACAGATGCCTTCATGATTGATATTGAAGACAACACTCAAGAAAATATCCAAGCTATTCTCAAGGAAAGTTTCTCTCGTATTCCTGTTTACGAAGATGACAAGGATAAGATTATCGGTGTCATTCATACTAAAAACCTTCTAAAAGCAGGTTTTGAACTTGGTTTTGAAAATATCAAACTTCGTCGAATCATGAATGAACCACTCTTTGTTCCTGAGACTATCTTCGTAGATGATCTCTTGGCAGCCTTTCGTAACACCAATAATCAGATGGCTATCTTGCTTGATGAATACGGTGGCGTTGCTGGTCTTGTTACCTTCGAGGACCTTTTGGAAGAAATCGTTGGTGAGATTGACGACGAAACAGATAAATCTAGTGTGGAAGTTCGTGAAATTGGTGAGAATACCTATATTGTCGAGGGAGCTATGACTCTTAACGACTTCAATGAACATTTTGATACAGAACTTGAGAGTGATGACGTTGATACTATCGCAGGTTATTATTTGACTGGTGTGGGAGCCATTCCAACTCAAGAAGTCAAGGAACACTATGCAGTTATCAACAAGGACAAACACCTCGAATTTATCAATGATAAGGTTAAGGATGGTCGTGTAACCAAACTTAAGGTAATCATCACGGCAGCTCCAGAAGAGGCAGAAGAATAGTTTTCTACATGTTTTTATTAGAAAATATTGGAACTTAAAAGCGACTATTTACTAATTAGGCACTTTCTCTCATTATGAGTGAAAGTGCTTTTTCTTATCTATCTTGGAATATCAGCTTATCAAAATAATAAGATTAGAAAACGTCTATAAAACACGTCATAAAGCCTTTTTTACCTATCAAAACTGCCGGACTTTGTCAGGAAAACAACCATAATTTTGAAGATAATCTAACATTTTTCAGCGTATTGATAGATTTAGAATAAAAATAAATAAGATTTTAATTAAAACAGTCTTTTATTACTTTTTTATGGTAGAATATAAATTAACTGATAAATGAAAAAAGGAGAATCTTGATGGCTTCTAAAAAATCTATATATAGTAGCTTGCTTTTACTCACCCTTACCCTAGGAGCTTTTGTACCAGTAACTTCTTTTGCGGACGATGGTATTGCGACAAATGATGCTGTTCTTACACAACCAACGACAGATCGTGCAGTAACTGGTCCTTCAACAGCCCCAAGTGATGGAGACTTGGCTCGTAGCAATGATTCAAACACAGGTGCGGCAACGCCAACAACACCAACACCTACAGTTCCTGAAGTACCAGCTGAACCAACAACACCAGCAACTCCAGAAACACCTGCGACACCGGCTCCAACAGCTGATTCATCTACAAAACCAGCTGATAAACCAACTGAGAAACCAGCCGATAAGCCGGAAGACCCAGCTTCAGCAACTGATAAAGGGACAAGCGAAGCACCTCAAAACCCTGAAACTCCAGCAGTGAATGTTAATGGACAACCTGTTGTTACTGTAACACCGACAGCTCCAGTTATCACTGCAGCTGGCCAAACAATTGTGTCTACACAAAATAGCCAAATTGTTATCGCTAACACTGATGGTACAACAAGTGTTGTTGCTCCTGAAACAGTAGGATTCAAAGTGAACGCTGACGGTACATTGACTGGTAAAGATGCTAAAGGTAAGGAAGTTACACTTCCTAAGACTGGTGAAGCATCAACAGTAATCTTGACAATGGTAGGAACATTCTTCCTTGCTGCTGCAGCCTTTTTGGGGCTTAAGAAACGTGCCTAGTAATATAGATGATAAAAGACTGGATTTTTCCAGTTTTTTTGTTTTTCTTCTGGTATAGTATAGATATTCCTTAATTTCAGATGTATTATAGTATAACCTTTGCCTGAATTCAGGCAGATATGGAGCATGTTTCTGATAAAAGAGGTATAATAAAAACATGTAAAAAGCGTTTTCAAGGAGGCTGCCATGGCAGAAATTGATTACAGTCAGGTGACTGGACTTGTTCATTCAACCGAAAGTTTTGGATCCGTAGATGGTCCTGGTATCCGTTTTATTGTTTTCATGCAAGGCTGTAAGATGCGTTGCCAATATTGTCATAACCCAGATACTTGGGCTATGGAGTCAAATAAGGCTGTTGAACGTACAGTTGAAGATGTCTTAGATGAGGCTCTTCGTTTCCGTCATTTCTGGGGTGAGCATGGTGGTATCACTGTATCAGGTGGTGAGGCCATGCTTCAGATTGATTTTGTCACTGCCCTCTTTACAGAGGCTAAGAAGCTAGGGATTCATTGTACGCTTGATACTTGTGGGTTTGCTTACCGCAATACTCCTGAGTATCATGAAGTTGTTGACAAACTTTTGGCTGTTACTGACTTGGTCCTACTTGACATCAAAGAGATTGATCCTGAACAACACAAGTTTGTGACCCGTCAACCTAATAAAAATATTTTGGAATTTGCTCAATATCTGTCTGATAAACAAGTTCCAGTCTGGATTCGCCATGTTTTGGTACCTGGTTTGACAGACTTTGACGAACACTTGGTTAAGCTTGGTGAGTTTGTAAAAACCTTGAAAAATGTCGATAAATTTGAAATTCTTCCCTATCATACAATGGGTGAGTTCAAATGGCGTGAGCTCGGTATTCCATATCCTTTGGAAGGGGTCAAACCACCAACGGCAGATCGGGTTAAAAATGCCAAAGCTCTCATGCACACTGAAACGTATCAAGAGTATAAAAATCGTATCGGTGTTAAAACCTTGGATTGAAAAAGAAGCTCTTGACAAGAGCTTTTTAACTTTGCTATTATTTAGGGAGCAATAAAGAGTAGGTAAATTATGTTTCGTATTTTAAAATTTGATGATGACTTTGTTTATCTCAGTCATCCTGACGGGCGACTTAAGAAAATAGATCGCACGCTTTTTGATTTTGATATAAAATTAGGAGACCGTATAGATGTCTATCAGGATGGGGACTTGACAGTTGTTACTCCGGCAGAAGTCCAAACGGACTTGAGCCTAGAGGGAGACAAATCTGTTAAATCACACCTCTTGCAGGGGATTTTAGATCTTTTCCTTGAGACCCTTAATATTCACAATAATCATTTGGGTGACTTGAAGAAGATTTTCACACAGTTATTGATTACACTCTTCATGGCTTGGAGCTTGTTGGGAGTTATTCTGGTTGAGATTCTTCTCTTTGCAGAGTCAATTATTGTCTTCCTATGGAGACTCTTGGTTCGTCTTATTAAGTGGATGCATATTAAAGACAATACTAAGGTCTTGATTGATGAGACGCAAAAACGTCATGCTAAGCGTGAGCGTCAAAAAGCCCAAAGACGTGAGCAGGAAAGACGTCGTCAGGAAGAACTTGAAGAACGTGAATATCTTCGTGAAACAGAACGTCAAAAGGAACTCATGATTGTTGAAGCTAGCCTTAGTCAGGAAGCAGAGCGTGAGAGCCTTTCAACTAGTCTTGCTTTGGAGCAAGCAGGTGCCTCAAGTCAATCTGCTAGTGAAGACTTGGCCGAAGAAAGCCAGTCAACTTCAGAGTCAGAAGTGATGTCTGAATCAGCAAAGTCTGAAAAATAGAACAAAAAAAGAACTGAGATTTAGGATCTCGGTTCTTTTTCATATGAGAAAAGCACCAGAGGTGCTTGTGAGAGGTGACTAAAGTGTTTTTTCAGAGTCACGAACAATGAGCAAGTCAACTTTTGCGTGACGGAGAATGTATTCAGAAGATGAACCAATAAGCAAGCGTTCAAAAGTATTGAGACCTGTGGCACCAACCATAATAAGGTCAACATTTTCCTTATCAGGGATATCAACAGCCAAGAGGCTCTTAGGATTACCGAACTCAATAACTTTGCGAATCTTGGTTAAACCAGCTTCTCTGGCTTGGCGTTCAAAGTCAGCCAAAACAGCTTTAGCTTCGTCTTCTAGTTTTTCATAGATGTAAGAGTCGAAAGTCGCAACGCTTTGAAGGGCGCGTGTATCGATAACGTGTACCAATAGTAACTGAGCATTATTACGTTTTGCAACGTGCACACCTTTAATAAAGGCCAGTTCTGATTCGTAAGAACCGTCGATAGCTACCATAATACGTTCATATTGTTGAGACATAAGCTCTACCTCCTATCTTTAGCTTTATTATACTCCTTTAATCTAAAAAATGAAAGCGTTGTTATAGATTTTCTGAAATCTTTTTTTGACTGCTTACTTTAGGACGCTCTTAGTAATGTGAAGATTTCAGTATTATCTAAAAATTGAAGATTGCTTGAAAAAGAGGTATAATACAATCTGTTATTAGCTTCGTAAGAAACATGATAATTAAAAAAGAGGAAGACAAGTCTTCAGAAATGATACCAAATGGCCAAGCCTAAAGTTGGTGTCAATAAAAGTGGAAATCCCCATCAGGTGTTGAATTTTCTTATTTTCTGCTAGATGTATCTACTTTTAGTATCTTTTGAAAGGATTAACTTATGAAAACATTTGATAAATCATCAAAGTTGGATCACGTTGCCTATGATATTCGTGGACCAGTTTTGGATGAAGCCAACCGTATGATTGCCAATGGTGAAAAGATTCTTCGTCTTAATACAGGAAATCCTGCGGAATTTGGCTTTACAGCACCGGATGAAGTCATTCGTGATTTAATTATGAATGTTCGTAACAGTGAAGGGTATTCGGATAGTAAGGGGATTTTCTCAGCTCGTAAGGCGATTATGCAGTATTGCCAGCTAAAGGGATTCCCAAATGTAGATATTGATGATATTTATATTGGTAATGGTGTTTCAGAAATGATTTCCATGTCTATGCAGGCCTTGCTTGATGATGGAGATGAGGTCTTGGTCCCAATGCCAGACTATCCTCTTTGGACAGCTTGTGTCAGTCTAGCTGGCGGTAATGCCGTACACTATGTCTGTGATGAAAAATCTAACTGGTATCCAGATATTGATGATATCAAATCAAAGATTACGTCAAATACTAAGGCAATTGTAGTCATCAATCCTAATAATCCTACAGGTTCGCTCTATCCTAAGGATGTTCTTGAACAGATTGTGGATATTGCTCGACAAAATGATTTGATTATCTTTGCGGATGAGATTTATGACCGCTTGGTTATGGATGGTAAAAAGCATACTGCGATTGCTAGTCTTGCACCAGATGTTTTCTGTGTGTCTATGAATGGTCTTTCTAAGTCTCACCGTATCTGTGGTTTCCGTGTAGGTTGGATGGTTCTCTCTGGACCTAAAAAGAATGTCAAAGGCTATATTGAAGGGCTTAATATGTTGGCCAACATGCGTCTTTGTGCTAATGTGCTCTCCCAACACGTTATTCAGACTTCACTTGGTGGTTACCAATCCGTGGATGAACTCTTGATCCCTGGTGGGCGTATCTATGAACAACGTGAGTTTATCACGAATACCGTAAACGCTATTCCAGGGCTTTCGGCTGTTAAGCCTGACGCAGGGCTTTACATCTTCCCTAAGATTGACCGTAACATGTATGATATTGAAGATGATGAAGAATTCTGTCTTCGTCTCTTGAAGAAGGAGAAGGTTCTCCTAGTTCCAGGTAAAGGCTTTAACTGGAATGAACCAGATCACTTCCGTATTGTCTACCTTCCTCGTGTGGAAGAGTTGGCTGATCTCGGTAACAAAATCGAACGAGTCTTGTCATATTACAAGCGTTAATTTCTTAAAAAACTGGACAAAAAGGCTTGTCCAGTTTTTATTGTCTCTAAAAAGGGGATGTATTTGAGTAAAATCCGAACATTTTTCCTAAAAATGCCATAATATACTTAATATAATGAATAGTAGAATAATAAATAATTTTCAGACAATTGTTTGCAATTTCTGGGTTAAGTGTGCTATAATGATAGGGCTAGTAGGTCTTGACGCAGAAGATTAGTACAAGGCTTGATATTATTATGATTACAATAGAAAGTGAAGACAATAAATATGGCAAATTTGCTGGCTAAAACACGTAAAATTACATCTATCTTGCAACGCTCAGTAGACAGCTTGGAAGGAGATCTTCCATACAACAATATGGCTGCTCAATTGGCGGATATCATTGATTGTAACGCTGCTATCGTTAATGGTGGTGGTGCTCTCCTTGGTTTTGCCATGAAGTACAAAACCAACAATGATCGTGTGGAAGAGTTTTTTGAAGCCAAACAACTTCCAGAAGAATACACACGTGGTATCAGCCGTGTTTATGACACTCAAGAAAACATTGGTATTGACAGTGACTTGACCATTTTCCCTGTGGAATCAAAAGATGACTTCCCAGATGGTTTGACTACAATTGCCCCAATCTATGGTGGTGGTATGCGTCTTGGTTCTTTCATCATTTGGCGTAACGACCATGATTTTGTGGATGAAGATCTTATCTTGGTTGAGATTGCCTCTACAGTAGTTGGGTTGCAGTTGTTGAATCTTCAAACAGAGAACTTGGAAGAAACAATTCGTAAACAGACAGCTATTAACATGGCTATTAATACCTTGTCTTACTCAGAAATCAAGGCAGTTTCAGCTATCTTGAATGAGTTGGACGGTTTGGAAGGTCGCTTGACAGCGTCTGTTATCGCTGACCGTATCGGAATCACACGTTCAGTTATCGTTAATGCCCTTCGTAAGTTGGAATCAGCTGGTATTATTGAGAGCCGTTCACTCGGTATGAAAGGGACTTATCTTAAAGTCCTTAACGAAGGTATCTACGATAAATTGAAAGAATACGAATAAGAAGAATACTGAAAGAAAGTGAGGTAGGAGGAGCCTGCCCCACTTTTTTTAAAAGGAGAAAGTAATATGACAAAGGCATTGATATCAATTGATTACTCTTATGATTTTGTGGCAGATGATGGGAAGTTGACGGCTGGAAAGCCTGCCCAAGCCATTGAAGACCGCATTGCCCAGGTAACTCAAGAGGCCTATGATAATGGGGACTATATCTTCGTTGCTATGGACCGACATGATGAAGGAGATACCTTCCATCCTGAAACCAAGCTCTTTCCACCTCACAATATTGTAGGGACGTCTGGGCGAGAACTTTATGGTAAGTTGGCTGGTGTATATGATGCTATTAAGGATGATAATCGTGTCTTTTGGATGGATAAGCGACACTATTCAGCCTTTTCGGGAACGGATTTAGATATTCGTTTGCGTGAACGTCGTGTGACGACAGTTGTCTTGACAGGAGTTTTAACAGATATTTGTGTGCTACATACAGCCATTGATGCCTATAATTTGGGCTATGATATTGAGGTTGTAGCGAGTGCAACAGCTTCCTTGACGCTTGAAGCTCATGACTTTGCTATTGGGCATTTTAAGAATGTTCTTGGAGCAACAATTGTGGAGTAAGAGATAGTTCTTACTCTTTTTTTGATAGCTCCTCTCTATCAATTGATTAAGAATATGAATTAGTCAAGCAAGTTTTTTCGTGTTAGACTAGAACCACTTATTTATTTGAGAGGAGACAATTATGAAGATAAAACGTTTATTAGGTATCGTAGCTCTTGCTGTTGCATCTGTAGGGATTTTAGCAGCTTGTGGTAAGGATGCTGCTAAGGATAAGAACGTGGTACGAGTGGGAACCATGGCTAAGAGTGAGTCTGAACAAGCACGCTGGGATAAGGTTGAAGAAATTCTGAAAAAAGAAGGCATTACGCTGAAGTTTAGTGAGTTTACGGACTATTCTCAACCTAACGTAGCTCTAAATAATGGTGAGATTGATATCAATGCTTTCCAACACTACAATTTCCTTGATAACTGGAATGCGGATCATAAAACTGACCTAGTACCAATTGCTGAGACTTATTTTACGGCCTTCCGTGTTTACTCAGGAACACAGGGTGGTAAGAATAAATACAAGGATATTAAAGAATTACCAGATGGTGCTACGATTGCCATCCCAAATGATGCTGTTAATGAAAGTCGTGCCCTAAACCTTTTGCAGTCTGCAGGGTTGATTAAGCTTAGTGTCGATGCTGACGATAAAGCTAAATTGACTGATATCAGCGAAAATAAGAAGAATCTAAATATCAAAGAAGTTGATGCGGCTCAAACAGCTGCTAACCTAGATTCTGTAGATGCGGCTATCATTAATAATGACTTCGTAACAGAGGCTGGAATTGATCCTAAGACAGCTATCTACGTGGAACCTGCAAGTAAAAATACTAAGCAATGGTACAACCTACTTGTTGCCCAAAAAGGTTGGGAAAAATCAGACAAGGCTGATGCTATTAAGAAAGTCATCAAAGCCTATCATACTGACGAAGTGAAAGAAGTCATCAAGAAATCGTCTCAAGGTTTAGATGAGCCGGTTTGGTAAGAGAGGAAGCTATGGAAAGAGCTATTTTTGCTGGAGGATGTTTCTGGTGTATGGTACAGCCTTTTGAAGAACAGTCTGGTATTTTATCTGTTCGTTCTGGTTATACAGGGGGACATGTACCTAATCCATCTTATGAAGAGGTTTGTCGAAAAACGACAGGTCATACAGAGGCGGTAGAAATTATTTTTGATCCAGAAATTATTTCTTTCTCTAAATTAGTTGAGATTTATTGGGCTCAGACAGATCCAACGGATGCGTTTGGTCAATTTGAGGATCGTGGTGATAACTATCGTCCTGTGATTTATTATTTTGATGAGCGTCAAAAGGAAATTGCTGAAAAGTCTAAGGAAAATCTTCAGAACTCAGGACGTTTTGATCGTCCTATTGTGACGAAGATTGAGCCTGCAGAGACTTTCTATGAAGCAGAAGCCTATCACCAGGGATTTTATAAGACTAATCCTGAACGTTATGCACAGAGTAGTGCCATTCGTCACCAATTCTTAGAAGAAAATTGGAAATAAAATATAATCGAGAGTGGGAATCTGGCCTACTCTCGTTTTTTGTCAAAATCATAGGATAGTATCAGTTTTTCGTAGTTTACTATAAGAAAACGATTCCAGATTAGTATATACTATTACTGAAATAATCTTGAATCATAAAGAGGTAGAACAATGACTAAAAAAATGACTTTTCCTGATGGATTTTTGTGGGGTGGGGCGACAGCGGCCAATCAATGTGAGGGTGCCTATGATGCTGATGGGCGTGGTCTAGCCAATGTTGACGTGGTGCCAATTGGTGAGGATCGCCTTTCTATTATCACTGGACGTCGTAAGATGTTTGATTTTGAGGATGGCTATTTCTATCCAGCCAAGGAAAGTATCGACATGTACCACCGTTACAAGGAAGATATTGCTCTCTTTGGTGAAATGGGCTTTAAGACTTATCGTCTTTCTATTGCTTGGTCACGTATTTTTCCTAAGGGGGATGAGGCTGAGCCAAATGAAGCTGGGCTTGCCTTTTACGAGGACCTCTTCAAAGAATGTCACAAGTATGGTATTGAACCTTTGGTAACGATCACACACTTTGATTGTCCCATGCACTTGATTACCGAGTATGGTGGCTGGCGTAACCGTAAGATGCTTGGTTTCTATGAAAATCTTTGCCGTACCCTTTTCACACGTTATAAAGGTTTGGTTAAGTACTGGCTCACATTCAATGAAATCAATATGATTCTCCATGCACCATTTATGGGAGCAGGACTCTGCTTTGAAGAGGGTGAGAATGAGGAGCAGGTTAAATACCAAGCAGCTCACCATGAGTTGGTAGCTTCAGCTATGGCGACGAAGTTGGCCCATGAGATTGATCCTGAAAATAAGGTTGGTTGTATGTTGGCAGCAGGTCAATATTATCCAAATACAGCCCACCCACGCGATTACTGGGCAGCCATGCAAGAAGATCGTAGTAGCTATTTCTTTATTGATGTTCAAGCTCGTGGAGAGTATCCAAATTATGCTAAGAAGCAGTGGGAACGTGATGGCATTGAGCTTGAGATGACGGAAGAAGATTTGGCCCTTCTTAAAGAACATACTGTTGATTTTATTTCCTTCTCTTACTATGCAAGTCGTGTGGCTTCAGGTGATCCAGAAGTTAATGAAAAGACTGCCGGCAATATCTTTGCCTCTATTAAAAATCCCTATTTGGAAGCTTCAGAGTGGGGTTGGCAAATTGACCCACTAGGTCTTCGTATTACCCTCAATGCTATTTGGGATCGTTACCAAAAACCGATGTTTATCGTTGAGAATGGGCTTGGTGCTGTGGATACGCCAGATGAAAATGGTTATGTTGAAGACGATTATCGTATCGACTACTTGGCAGCCCACATCAAGGCTATGCGTGATGCTATCAATGAAGATGGTGTAGAGCTTTGGGGTTACACAACCTGGGGCTGTATCGACCTTGTTTCTGCTGGAACTGGTGAAATGAAGAAACGTTATGGCTTTATCTATGTGGACCGTGACAACGATGGTAATGGTAGCCTGAAACGCTCTAAGAAGAAATCATTTAACTGGTATAAAGAAGTTATCGCAAGTAACGGTGCCTCTGTAGAATAGTCTATGAGTTGAGAGGTGTTCGGTGTTTTGAGCTGTGTGTTTGTCTGAATTCTATTTTACGCATTTAACGAGCACTAAAAGAAAATTGATCTCCAATTAAAGTCAGCCTTAGGGCTGGCTTTTTTTGTAAGGGATAGAAATTGTAATGTTTTCTAAAAAATGATATTCTTATTAGAGTTTGAGAGGAAGAAAACATGGGTAAAAAATCAGTTGTATTTGTAGCAGAGCTATCCTACATGGAAAAGTTAGAGGTGGCTCTTAAATCTTTGTGTGCACATAAAGGGCAGTGGAAAATTTATGTGCTAAATGAGAATTTACCAACAGAATGGTTTACGCTGATGAATCGTCGCCTAGAGGCTATTGATTCTGAAATTCTCAATTGTCGTGTGTCTGCCGAAAGCTTTAAACAATTTTCGCTTCCAAGTGCGCATATACATTATGCGACTTTTTTCCGTTATGCAATTCCTGAGTTTGTTCAAGAAAATCGTGTTCTCTATTTGGATTGCGATATGATTTTTACGCAGGATTTGTCACCACTTTTTGAAGTGGATCTTGGCGGATTGGGTATTGGAGCGGTAGTGGACCGTCCGACGACAACAGATGGTTTTAACGCTGGTTTGATGGTTATTGATACCGATTGGTGGCGACAACACAAGGTGACAGACTCTCTTTTTGACTTGACAAAAGAGCATCATCAAAATGTTTATGGGGATCAAGGAATCTTGAATCTTTATTTCAAGGATGCTTGGTATCAACTCCCATGGACCTATAATCTCCAAGTGGGTTCTGATAAGGACCAGTATGGTTATGGGGATTTGGAATGGTATGATGCTTTCAAAGGGGTACCAGCGGTTATTCATTACACTTCTCACAATAAACCTTGGACGTCCAAACGCTTCAATCGTTTCAGGGATATTTGGTGGTTTTATTATGCCCTGTCTTGGGAAGAAATCTTATTGAGAAAGCCATCCTTAAAGCTTAGCTTTAGTGACATGGTAGGTGATTTTCCTTACCATACGGCGATTTATACTAATACTGCAGACATCTTTGAATTGGAACATTTGCTGCAGGCTCTTCCAGATGTAGCTTTTCATGTTTTGGCTCATTCTCATTTCGGGTTTAATTTGGTGAAGTTGGAGCAGTATCCAAACCTTATTCTCTATCCATCCTTTGATCCATTGACTAGTCGAAAGGTCTTAGAAAAAATAGATTTCTATATGGATATCAACCCATTTGATGAGGTTGATCATATCACAGAAACGATTCATCAGTTGGGACTTCCGATTCTCTCTTTTGAAGGAACAAATCACGACCAAACTGGGAAAAATCAAGTGTTCAAGAATGACCAAGTAGACCAAATGGTAAAAGCTGTTCGAGATTATATAGATACGATTGAGAGATAGACCATGGAAAATAAAGAAGTAGTTAGTATTGTTATTCCCATTTATAATGTGGAAGCTTATTTAAAGCAGTGTTTGGAAACGATAGTGAATCAGACCTATCCAAACCTTGAAATCATTCTTGTCAATGATGGCTCTCCTGATAAGTCAGAGGAGATTTGCAAGGAATTTTTCAAGCGAGATTCACGTATTCGCTATGTGCGACAAGTTAATGGCGGCCTATCTGCAGCCCGAAATACAGGGATTGACCTAGCCACAGGTGATTACATCACTTTTGTAGACCCGGATGATTGGGTAACAGAGGATTATGTGGAGACCTTGTACACTCAGCTTAAGAAGTATGAGGCAGATGTTTCTATTGCCAACTATAACTTATTCAACGAGAGTACTAGTAAGTTTTTGATTAAGGTAACGGAGAACGATTATTCTGAAACCCTTTATGAGGGGAGAGACATCATTGACCAAGATGCCATTCAAGAGACAAGAGATATGGCTTGGGCATGCGCCATGATGAAACTCTATAAGATTTCTTTGTTCGAGGACCTTCGTTTTCCTGTTGGGAAGAACGTCGAGGATAACTTCCTTATGTACAAACTCTTGTTAAAGGCCAATCGTGTTGTCCATACCGAAAAATGTATCTATTGGTACCGAGTGGGGCGTAAGGATACGCTGTCGCAGGTCTGGACCGAGAAGCGTGTCTTAGATGAGATGGAAGCTAAAAATGAAAAACTAGCTTTGCTAGGCATGTTGGGCTATGATTTGACTTGGCACCGTTATATTTACAAGACGCGTCTGAAGCGGGCAATTGAAAAAATGGAAGAAGCTAATCTTCAAGATACTGAGACCTATAAGACGGCGCAGGTTAACTTGAGATTTTTGGAGCAATAAAGGTGAAGGTTAAGCTATTTATTGCTTGGATTAGTCAGAAAGGATAACTATGCTTATTATTGCACAAGAACCTAGTCAGGCAACGGAAAAACTGAGAAGATTACTAGACTCCTTTGGTATCCAATCCCGTGTGTTTTACACGAATTTTGAAACGGATGTTGATAAGGACACTATTAGTTTAGCATCGTCATTTATTTATTCCTCAGAGGAAGATTATCAAGGGACACCACTCTTTTTTAACGATTTGTCGGTTCCACTATACTGGGAATTGTGGACTTTGGGGATTACGACCTACATTTTTGATGGTCAAGACCGCCGTGCCAGTGTTATTTTTCGTGACAATCTAAAGGAACGTACGGTCAAACAAGTCCAATGGTTTGGACAAGGGGAAAAAGTTGTTGCGGTTGATGATTATAATCGCTATGGCTGGCGTACCAAACAGCGTCTTCTGGATGATCAGGGGCAAGGCATTATGGATATTTACTTTAATCGTAACCAAGAAGAAGTCTTGCTTCACTATATTCAAGATGGATACCTGATTGATCAGGGGTCTGAAGGAAGAGATAGAATTTTCTCAGGTAGGGAAGAATTAACTAAGGCTGTTTTGAATCAAATCCTGAAGTCAGACGAAGCTATCATCTGTATGGATTCCAATCTAATCCCGACATTGCAGACCTTGAATGTTAATCGTCTGGTTTATTGCTCCGACACTCAGGATGGTCTTGAGTTTATTCAAAATCAAGTGAATCATGTTTTGGTTACTAATTATTATCCCCAAGAGGAACGTAAGTCAGGCATGATTTATTTAGCTGGTGCAGAACAAGACGGTTCTCAGACTTTTGTGCCTCAAGCCATGGTGATGACTGCTTCTGAAAATA
This sequence comes from Streptococcus sp. HMSC078H03, assembly GCF_001808655.1. Taxonomy (NCBI): domain Bacteria; kingdom Bacillati; phylum Bacillota; class Bacilli; order Lactobacillales; family Streptococcaceae; genus Streptococcus; species Streptococcus sp. HMSC078H03. The sequence continues at coordinate 36,377 of NZ_KV794094.1, read as the reverse complement.
TTGAGGGCCTAGATGATCTGGTTGATGCTTTTCCGGATATTGACTTTCATATCGGAGCCCAAACTAGTATGGGGCCAAAATTGACTTGTCTCAAAGATAAGAGAAATGTCCATCTTTACCCAGGGATTCGTCAGGGGAAATATCAAGATCTACTGAGGAATTGTTTCATTTATTTAGACTTGAATTATGGAAGCGAAGTGTCTGATGTAACTTTGGATGCGATTGAAAATGGACAGTTGCTTTTTGGCTTAGAATCAACGGTTCATCGTCACTACTATAAGGACTTACCAACGGTTTATACTTCCTTAGAGGAACTAGAACAGGGATTCCGACAACTCATACAGCAAGCAGAGTTTTACCCTAAGGCTCTTGAAAGTCAGAAAGAGGTTTTGAAACTCACCGAGAGGGAAGAAATCTTAGCTTTCTTTACTAGATTGGAGGGGGAAAAAGATGACGATTTACACCTTTAACCTATTGGTGGGCTATGAACCTAATGGTGTCGATGTGGCTCAGGCGTCTAGAGCTTTGATGCTACGTGAATTAAATGAGCCTGCTAAGTTTATCTTTACGACCTGGCCACAACCCTATAAATTAGATTACTATCTTTCTTTGGGGCATCGCTACGAGGAACTCCTCCATGCCTACCTTGGCTTTACAGATCAAGACAGTCATATCCCATCTTTGACAGTGGGGGCCTTGCAGCAAAAATTTAAGTTGACACGTCTAGATTTGAAGAGCCAAAGCGAAACAGACTCTGTTTATACCTGTTCTGATGGTACTTCTTTAGTCTTTAAGATGGATCCCTACCAAAAAGGTAGTGTGCGGTATGTAGACTACCACGTTAATGGCATGCTATTGAAGCGTGAGTGGTATGGAACAAGTAAATTGGTTACAGAATACTTTGAAAAAGGCATCATCATCAGGAGAAGTTATCACAATAAAGATGGTCGCATTGCCTTTGAAGAACTCAAGCAAGGAGCCAGCTGGTTATATAGGCTAGGCACTGAGATTTTAGTGACCAAGACAGAGGTCATGCGTCGTTTTCTAGCAAGGCTTCCTTTGACAGCTGAGGATACCTTGTTGCTGGATAGGGCTTCCTTGATGGAATTTATGCGACCGATTTATGAACTGGACTCACCTGCAAAGCTAGGTTTTGTTTTTCATTCAGAGCATGAGTTTGAAAATGGGGACCTCTACTATGAGTATTATTACATCTTTAAGTACGCCCAACGCTTTGACTTCTTTATCACAGCTACTGAGTCACAAAAGGCTGTTTTAGAGAATACGCTGCAAAAGCAAGGTGTCACAGACGCCGCTATTTATGCCCTAGCAGTGGGACATTTGGAGAATCTTAGTTTTCCAGAGGGGCATAGAAAGCCTCTCAGTTTGATGACGGCTTCGCGATTGGACCCACGTAAACGCTTGGATTTGGCTATAAGAGCCGTTGCCCTTGCCCATCAAAAAGAGCCAAAACTTCGTTTTGACATCTACGGTAAAGGTGGGGAACAAGAGAATCTACAAGATTTAATTGATACTCTTGGGGCGAATGATTACATCAAACTTAGAGGACATGCGGATTTACGTGACGTCTACCCACAGTACGAACTTTATGTCACTACCTCTCAATGGGAGACCTTTGGTTTGACTCTGATGGAAGCGGTAGGAGCAGGTTTAGCCCTGGTTGGTTTTGATGCCCGTTATGGCAATCCAACCTTCATCAAAGATGGTGAGAATGGCTATCTGGTTCCTTATAGCGAGACTATGGATGAGGACCTGCTTGTTTCTCAGATGGCTGACAAGATTCTATTTGCCTTAGAAAGTGATCTTGAGTCTATGCACCAAGCCTCATATGAGTTAGCCAAACAGTATTTGAAACTTGAAATTCTAGAGGCTTGGAGAAAGCTCTTGATAGCCATACGATAAGTGTTTAAAAAAAGCTCTATCTCTGTAAACTGTAGTGACAAAAAAGTTACTACAGTTTTTTTATCCTCCAAGCAAAATAGGCTAAATTATGGTAAAATAGAAGGTATTGAAAAATCATCATTTCACGAAAGGAAGCAAGATGAAAATTACGCAAGAAGAGGTAACCCACGTTGCCAATCTTTCAAAATTGAAATTCTCTCCAGAAGAGACAGCTGAGTTTGCGACAACCTTGTCTAAAATTGTCGACATGGTGGAATTGTTGGAAGAAGTGGACACAACAGGTGTTGCCCCAACAACGACCATGGCTGACCGCAAGACCGTATTGCGTCCGGATGTTGCTGAAAAAGGGACTGACCGTGACCGCTTGTTTAAAAATGTACCTGAAAAAGATAACTACTACATCAAGGTACCAGCTATCCTAGAAGATGGAGGAGATGCCTAATGTCATTCAACAATAAAACCATTGAAGAGTTGCACGACCTCCTTGTCTCTAAGGAAATTTCAGCAACGGAATTGACACAAGCGACGCTTGATGATATCAAGGCGCGTGAAGAAGCAGTCAATGCCTTTGTAACGGTGGCCGAAGAAGCTGCCCTTGCGCAAGCTAAGGCCATTGATGAAAAAGGAATCGATGCAGACAACCTCCTGTCAGGGATTCCACTCGCTGTCAAAGACAATATCTCAACAGATGGCATCTTGACCACTGCGGCTTCAAAAATGCTCTATAACTACGAGCCAATCTTTGATGCGACAGCTGTTGCCAATGCTAAAGCCAAGGATATGATTGTCATCGGGAAGACCAATATGGACGAGTTCGCCATGGGTGGATCTGGTGAAACTTCATACTATGGTGCGACTAAAAACGCTTGGGACCACAGTAAGGTTCCTGGTGGATCTTCTAGTGGTTCAGCAGCTTCTGTCGCTTCAGGACAAGTCCGCTTGTCACTTGGTTCAGATACAGGTGGTTCTATCCGCCAACCAGCTGCCTTCAACGGAATCGTAGGTCTCAAACCAACTTACGGAACGGTTTCTCGTTTCGGTCTTATTGCCTTTGGTAGCTCACTTGACCAAATTGGTACTTTCTCACCGACGGTTAAGGAAAATGCCCAATTACTCAATGTCATTGCCAGTGAAGATGCCAAGGATTCAACTTCTGCACCTGTTCGTGTAGCAGACTTCACTTCTAAGATTGGTCAAGACATCAAAGGCATGAAGATTGCCCTCCCTAAGGAATACCTCGGTGAAGGGATTGACCCAGAAGTCAAGGAAACTATCCTTAACGCTGCTAAACACTTTGAAAAATTGGGAGCAACTGTCGAAGAAGTCAGCCTACCTCATTCTAAATACGGGGTTGCCGTTTATTACATCATCGCTTCATCTGAAGCTTCTTCAAACTTGCAACGTTTCGACGGTATTCGCTATGGTTTCCGTGCAGAAGATGCTAAAAACTTGGATGACATCTACGTGAACACTCGTAGCCAAGGCTTTGGTGATGAGGTCAAACGCCGTATCATGCTTGGTACCTTTAGTTTGTCATCTGGTTACTACGATGCCTACTACAAGAAAGCTGGTCAAGTCCGTACCCTCATTATCCAAGACTTCGAAAAAGTCTTTGCGGATTACGATCTTATCCTTGGTCCAACAGCTCCAAGTGTAGCCTTTGATTTGGATTCGCTCAACCATGATCCGGTTGCCATGTACTTGGCTGACCTCTTGACCATTCCAGTCAACTTGGCAGGTCTTCCAGGAATTTCGATTCCTGCAGGTTTTGCGCAAGGTCTTCCAGTTGGTTTGCAGTTGATTGGTCCTAAGTATTCTGAAGAAACAATCTACCAAGCTGCAGCTGCCTTTGAAGCTACGACGGATTACCACAAGCAACAACCCCTTATTTTCGGAGGTGACAATTAATGAACTTTGAAACAGTCATCGGACTTGAAGTCCACGTTGAATTGAATACAAACTCAAAAATTTTCTCACCAACCTCTGCCCACTTTGGGAACGAGCAAAATGCCAACACTAATGTGATTGACTGGTCTTTCCCAGGGGTGCTTCCTGTCTTGAACAAGGGTGTTGTGGACGCTGGGATCAAGGCTGCTTTGGCCTTGAATATGGATATCCATCAGCACATGCACTTTGACCGTAAGAACTATTTTTACCCTGATAATCCAAAGGCTTACCAAATTTCACAATTTGACGAGCCAATCGGTTACAACGGTTGGATTGAAGTGCAATTGGAAGACGGCTCAACGAAGAAAATCGGGATTGAACGGGCCCACTTGGAAGAAGATGCTGGTAAGAACACGCACGGAACAGATGGATTCTCTTACGTAGACCTTAACCGTCAAGGGGTTCCATTGATTGAAATCGTGTCTGAAGCAGATATGCGTTCTCCAGAAGAAGCCTACGCCTATTTGACAGCTTTGAAAGAAGTCATCCAATACACTGGTATTTCAGACGTCAAGATGGAAGAAGGATCTATGCGTGTGGATGCCAACATTTCCCTTCGCCCATACGGTCAAGAGGAATTTGGTACCAAGACTGAGTTGAAAAACTTGAACTCTTTCTCAAACGTCCGTAAAGGTCTTGAATACGAAGTGCAACGCCAAGCGAAAATCTTGCGTTCAGGTGGTGTCATTCGTCAAGAAACACGTCGTTATGATGAAGCTAATAAGAGCACTATCCTTATGCGTGTCAAAGAAGGAGCAGCGGATTACCGTTACTTCCCAGAACCAGACCTTCCATTGTTTGAAATTTCAGATGAGTGGATTGAGGAAATGCGTACTGAGTTGCCAGAGTTTCCAAAAGACCGTCGTGCTCGCTATGTGGCAGAGCTTGGCTTGTCTGACTATGATGCCAACCAATTGACAGCGACGAAAGTCACTTCTGACTTCTTTGAAGCAGCTGTAGCCCTTGGCGGAGATGCCAAACAAGTGTCTAACTGGCTCCAAGGTGAAGTCGCGCAATTCTTGAACGCAGAAGGCAAAACGCTTGAAGAAATCAAGTTGACACCAGAAAACTTGGTCGAAATGATTGCCATCATCGAAGATGGAACGATTTCATCTAAGATTGCCAAGAAAGTCTTCGTTCATTTGGCGAAAAACGGTGGCGGTGCGCGTGAATACGTCGAAAAAGCTGGATTGGTACAGATTTCAGACCCTGAAGTCTTGATCCCTATCATCCACCAAGTCTTTGCAGACAACGAAGCAGCCGTAGCCGACTTCAAGTCAGGTAAACGTAACGCTGACAAGGCCTTCACAGGCTTCCTCATGAAAGCAACCAAAGGCCAAGCCAACCCACAAGTAGCTCTTAAACTACTTGCTCAAGAATTGGCTAAGTTGAAAGAAGAGTAATAGATAAAGAACCAGCCGAGAGGTTGGTTTTTACTATCCATAAAATTGTGTTAGAATAGGAAAGACCATTACATATCAACTAGCATTAGGAGGAGTCACATGAACAAATTTTTAAGAGTTTTATTTATCCTAGTCATTATCGCTATGTCTGGAGCGATTATCTTCCAACTATTCTTTCCATCCTATATGGGAAGTCATTCGGGATATGGTATTTCTGTCGGTTGGCAACGGGAGATTGGGATTTGGAATATGGCAGTCCTTGTGATCTTGATTGCCGTCAATCTCAAATACGATTGGTTTTATCTTCGGACGGTACTAGTGGCCTTGATCATTGGTGGGTTTGGAATTGGGACCAATCATCTTTTCAGTTATTTTCACTATCATCTGCCGGTCAATGGGATTGGTGCGCTTGAAAATTATCTCCTTGTCCTTGGTTGGATTGTGGGCTGGAGAATAGAGAATTCACGAATCAAGAAGAGGTAAGAAGGAGCAGGCGAAGGGCGGCTCTTTTTTCATCTTCAGTTTTTTCTTGACAAAGTTTGTGAAAAGGCTTACAATAGATTTGTTGAGTTTCCTGAAAAGGAAAATGCAAATCATGGAAATATAAAGGAGATTATCCTATGGCTACTATGAAAGCAGCTCGCTGGCATGCAGCAAAAGACGTTCGTATCGAAGAAGTGGAAGTACCTGAAGTACAACCACATCAAGTAAAAGTGGCAGTTAAGTTCACAGGGATCTGTGGGACGGACTTGCATGAATATTTGGATGGACCGATCTTCATCCCAACTGAAGAACATGTGTATTCTGGTCAAAAAGCACCGGTTACTTTGGGACATGAATTCTCTGGTGAAATTGTAGAAGTCGGAAGTGATGTGACTCGTGTCAAAGTTGGGGATCGTGTGACGATTGAACCAATTTTGGCAAAACATAACCTAATCGGTGACTACAACCTTGATCCAAACTTGAACTTTGTTGGTTTAGCAGCAGATGGTGGTTTTGCGAAGTATTGTGTGCTTGATGGTGATCTTGTGCATGTGATTCCAGATAGCTTGAGCTACGAGCAAGCAGCGCTTACAGAACCTGCAGCTGTGGCTGTTTATGCCGTTCGTCAATCTGCTTTGAAAGCTGGGGATACAGCTGTTATCTTTGGCTTGGGTCCAATTGGTCTTTTGATCGTTGAAGCCCTTCGTGCAGCAGGCGCATCAAAAATCTATGCGGTTGAATTGTCTCCTGAACGTCAAGCGAAAGCAGAAGAATTGGGAGCAATTGTTGTTCGCCCAGAAGAAGGGGAAACAGTCGTAGAGGCTATCCATCGTTTGACAGGAGGTGGAGCAGATGTTTCTTACGAAGTTACTGGGGTTCCGGTTGTTTTAGGCCAAGCCCTTGCAGCTGTTCATAAAGCTGGGGAATGTATGGTCGTATCTATCTGGGAACGTGAAGCCAGCATCAATCCAAATGAATTCGCCATCCAAGAAAAATCTCTCAAAGGAATTATTGCCTACCGTCACATCTTCCCTAAAGTTTTGGAATTGATGGAACAAGGCTACTTCCCTGCTGATAAATTGGTTACTAAGAAAATTAAATTGGAGAATATCGTTGAAGAAGGATTTGTTGAATTAACCCAAGATAAATCTCAAATTAAAATCTTGGTTCAACCAGAATAAGTTTATAAATGTCGAATGAATAGATAAAGGTCGAAACCGTTTTGTTTCGACCTTTTTGTGTTACAATAACAGAAACAAATAGATTTGGGAGGCGACTATGTCAAAGACGCTAAAAGGTAGTCTGATGGTCATAACTGCAGGAATTGCCTGGGGATTTTCAGGAGTTTCTGGTCAATACCTAATGGCTCATGGTGTTAATGTCAATCTTTTGACGAGTTTACGTTTGCTTCTGTCTGGTATTTTACTAACGGCTTCGGTCTTTTTTAGGCAGCGAGACAAATTAGTACAAGCTATTAAAGATAGAAAAACCTTAGTAAGTATCGCCTTATTTGCTCTCTTTGGTCTGGTACTAAATCAGTACGCCTATCTTAGTGCTATTCAATACACTAATGCTGGGACAGCGACGGTCTTGCAGTATGTCACCCCAGTTATCATCCTGGCTTTTGTATGTGCAAAATATCGTAGGTTCCCAACAGCAGCAGAGCTAGTGGCGATTATCATGGCTATTGTGGGAACCTTTACCATCGCAACGCATGGTCAGATAAGGGAGCTGGCGATTACACCTCTGGGCTTGTTCTGGGGTCTCTTTTCGGCGGTGACCTATGCACTTTATATCTTACTGCCTGCTAAGGCTATTGAAAAATGGGGTAGTTTGATTGTCATTGGTTTAGGCCTGTTGCTCGGTGGTTTAATCTTTCCGATTGTTATCCAAGTCTGGAAGTATAAGCTTCCTTTGACTGGCGGCAATCTCTTAGCGCTTTTTGGTTTGGTCTTCATTGGGACAGTCTTTGCTTACACTGTTTTCCTTAAGGGGACAATCATGGTTGGAGCTGTCAAAGGGAGTCTCTTGGCTTCGGTAGAACCTGTAGCGTCGGTCATTTTGACCGTATTAATTATGGGGGACCGCTTCTTTGCCATTGATGTGGTCGGAATGTTTTTAATTGTTCTTGCTGTTATCATCATATCGCTTAAGAATTTAGTTGCCCTTAAAAAACAAGAAAAAATTCAAAGATAAGAATGGAGCCTGAGTGATTGTGGCTCTTTTCTTTATTGTTCTGTAAAGGATGTTCTTAAAAAATAGGACTTAAGTCCCACACATAAACCTTAAAAATATGGTAGAATAAGAGGTAAACTAACATTTTGGAGAGAAAATGACTATAGACGATTACAGGCCCCATTTTATGGTGGAGGCTGTTTATGATTTGAAACCTGACCAGCTACGTGAACACGGTATTCGTGCCGTCTTGGTCGATTTGGACAATACCTTGATTGCTTGGAACAACCCTGATGGGACTCCTGAGCTACGTGCTTGGTTGGATGAGATGACAGAGGCTGATATTCCGGTAGTTGTGGTCTCTAACAATAAATATGAACGTGTTGAACGTGCGGTTGCCAATTTCCATGTGGATTTCGTGAGTCGTGCCATGAAACCTTTTACGAAAGGGATTAATGAAGCGATTGAGCGTTACCACTTTAACCGTGACGAGGTCGTTATGGTAGGAGATCAGCTCATGACTGACATCAGAGCTAGCCACCGAGCTGGCATTCGCTCGATTTTGGTTAAGCCCTTGGTGCAATCAGATGCTTGGGTAACCAAGTTTAATCGTTGGCGTGAGCGTCGCATGTGGAAAAAGATTGAAAAAGCATATGGTCCAATGACCTTTAACAAAGGAATTTAATGGAAGAATTATTTTGTATTGGCTGTGGAGCCCAAATTCAAACAGAAGATAAAGAAAAGGCTGGTTACACACCCGCTAGCTCTATAAAAAAAGCTGAAGAAATAGGTGAATTGTACTGTCAACGTTGTTTCCGCCTTCGTCATTACAATGAAATTGTGGACGTCCACATTACAGATGATGAATTTTTAAAATTGCTTCATGAAGTTGGTGACAGTGACGCCCTCGTTGTCAATGTCGTTGATATTTTCGATTTTAATGGATCAATCATTCCAGGCTTGTCACGCTTTGTTTCTGGGAATGATGTGCTCTTGGTCGGAAATAAAAAGGATATCCTACCTAAATCTGTTAAAGATGGTAAGGTAACTCAATGGTTGACAGAACGTGCCCATGAAGAAGGCATGCGTCCTGTGGATGTCATGTTGACGTCTGCCCAAAATCATCACGCCATTAAAGAGTTGATTCAACGTATTGAAAAACTCCGTAAGGGTCGTGATGTTTATGTTGTCGGTGTGACGAATGTTGGTAAATCAACCTTAATTAATGCGATTATCAAGGAAATTACAGGTGATAAAGATATTATCACGACATCTCGTTTCCCAGGAACGACCCTTGATAAGATTGAAATTCCTCTGGATGATGGTACTTACATTTTTGATACACCAGGAATCATCCACCGCCACCAGATGGCACACTATCTGTCAGCGAAGGACCTCAAGTACGTTAGTCCTAAGAAGGAAATTAAGCCAAAAACTTACCAGTTAAATGCAGGCCAAACTCTATTCCTAGGCGGTCTTGGACGATTTGACTTTATTGATGGGAATAAGCAAGGTTTTACAGCCTTCTTTGATAATAACTTGAAGCTTCATCGTACTAAACTTGAAGGCGCAGATGCCTTCTATGATAAGCATGTTGGAAGTCTTCTCATGCCTCCTGGACCAAAGGATCTGGCTGATTTTCCAAAACTTGTTCGTCACGAATTTACCGTCAAAGATAAGACAGACATTGTCTTCTCGGGATTAGGTTGGATTCGTGTCCAAGGAAAAGCTGACCAACCAACCATCGTTGCTGCTTGGGCACCAGAAGGTGTTGGCGTTGTCGTACGAAAAGCGATTATTTAAACTTAATTAAGTAGTTAAAAGGAATAAACATGTCATTAACATCAAAACAACGTGCCTTCCTCAAATCGGAAGCACACACACTTAAACCTATTGTACAAATCGGGAAAAACGGTCTTAACGACCATATCAAAACTAGCGTTCGCAACGCCCTTGATGCCCGTGAATTGATCAAAGTAACCCTACTCCAAAACACTATGGAAGATATTCATGAGGTTGCTGAAATCTTGGAAGAAGAAATTGGCTGTGATACAGTTCTTAAGATTGGACGTATCTTGATTCTCTATAAAGAGTCAGCCAAAAAAGAAAATCGTAAGTTGTCACCAAAGGTCAAAGCTATCCAAAAATAGTTGCTGACTTTGCTTGGTGAAGGATAAACTAAGGTATAGGAACACTTTTGAAGCATCAGCTAGCCTTAAGTCAGTTGTATAATGCTTGAAAAAGAGGAGGCGTATATGGCACTGGATCTCGTAACCCCATTTACAAAGGTTCAACTAGAAGAAGAAATCAAAGATACTGGCCGTAAGCAGGTGGGAATTTTAGGTGGAAATTTCAACCCTGTTCACAATGCTCACTTGGTTGTTGCGGACCAGGTGCGTCAGCAGTTAGGTCTTGACGAAGTTCTTCTCATGCCTGAGTTTGAGCCACCTCATGTCGATAAAAAAGAGACTATTGATGAACAACATCGCCTAAATATGATCATGTTGGCTATTAACGGCATTGAAGGTTTGGATATTGAAACCATCGAGTTGGAACGTAAGGGAATCAGCTATACCTATGACACCATGAAGCTCTTGACAGAGGCTAATCCTGATACGGATTATTACTTTATTATTGGAGCGGATATGGTCGAATACCTACCAAAATGGCATCGTATTGATGAACTAATCGAGATGGTCCAATTTGTTGGTGTTCAGCGTCCTAAGTATAAGGCTGGAACCTCATATCCCGTTATCTGGGTGGATGTGCCCCTTATGGATATTAGTTCGAGTGCAGTCAGAGCCTACATTAAAAAGGATCGTACACCTAACTTTATGGTGCCGCAGTCTGTACTTGCCTACATCAAGAAAGCGGGGCTCTATAAATGACCTATGAAAAATATCTAGACTATTCTCGTGAACAACTCCTTGAAAAAGTTCGAGCGGTCATGAGTCCTAAACGCTTCAATCATGTTTTGGGTGTTGAGCGAGCTGCTGTTGCTCTTGCTGAAAAGTATGGTTACGATACTGAAAAAGCTGGTTTGGCTGGCCTCCTTCATGATTATGCCAAGGAACTTCCGGATCAGGAATTCTTAGAGCTAATCGATAAGTATGAGCTCGACCCTGAATTGAAAAAATGGGGGAACAATGTCTGGCATGGCATGGTTGGGATTTACAAAATCCAAGAAGATTTGGGTTTGACTGATTCTGAGATTCTACGCAGTATTAAGATCCATACCGTCGGAAGCCATGAAATGTCAACCCTAGATAAGATTGTCTATGTGGCTGATTATATTGAGCATAACCGTAATTTCCCCTTGGTAGAGGAAGCTAGACAAGTAGCAGAGCAATCCTTGGATAAGGCCGTTGCTTTTGAAACAGTCCATACGGTAGAACACTTGGCTCACCAAGCTCTACCGATTTTCCCACAAACCTTGGAAACCTATAATGCTTTTGTGCATTACCTAAAAGATTAATAACAAATTACTGGAGAATATCATTGACTAAAGAAGAATTACTTGAATTGGTTGTCAAAGCTGCTGATGAAAAGCGAGCTGAAGACATTGTTGCCCTTGATTTGTACGGCCTTACAAGTCTAACAGATTATTTTGTTATTTTGAGTGCAATGAACAGCCGTCAGTTGGAAGCTATTGCCGACAACATCCGTGAGAAAGTGAAAGAAGCTGGCCTTGATGCTAGTCACATGGAAGGTGACAATAAGGGTGGTTGGATTCTTTTGGATCTTAACGATGTTGTTGTTCACATCTTTACAGAAGATGAACGTGCACACTATAACCTCGAAAAACTCTGGCATGAAGCACCAATGGTGGATGTGTCAGCTTATTTGGCATAAAATCTGAACTCAGTTGGCGACAACTGGGTTTTGTTGCTTAAACTAAAGATTTAATAGGAAGGATAGAGCCTTGTGTTTGGTTGGTTTGTCAACTGAACACGAGCTAAAAGCTGTGAGAAAAAGATAAACTTTCTTTGCTTTTGACGCTCTTTGTATCTTGATTTATGGCTACTTATGAAACTTTTGCGGCTGTCTACGACGCTGTTATGGATGATAATCTTTACGATTTGTGGACGGATTTCTCCCTCCGTCATTTGCCAAAGACTAAGGACAAAAAGAAATTGCTCGAATTGGCTTGTGGAACTGGGATTCAATCTGTACGTTTTTCTCAAGCTGGTTTTGATGTAACTGGACTCGATTTGAGTGCTGATATGTTGAAGATTGCGGAGAAGCGTGCATCCTCCGCCAAACAGAAAATTGACTTTATTGAAGGCAACATGTTGAATTTATCGCAAGCTGGTAAGTACGACTTTGTGACTTGCTACTCAGATTCAATCTGCTATATGCAGGATGAAGTAGAGGTTGGGGACGTCTTCAAGGAGGTTTATAATGCACTGAATGAAGATGGCGTCTTTATCTTTGATGTGCACTCAACCTATCAGACGGATGAAGTTTTCCCTGGCTATTCCTACCATGAAAATGCAGAAGAGTTTGCTATGCTCTGGGATACCTATGAGGATGCGGCTCCGCATTCTATTGTCCATGAATTAACTTTCTTTGTCCAAGAGGAAGATGGAAGCTTTAGCCGTCATGATGAGGTGCATGAGGAACGCACCTATGAGGTCTTGACTTATGATATCTTGCTGGAGCAGGCTGGCTTCAAATCTTTCAAACTTTATGCCGATTTCGAGGACAAGGAACCAACTGAAACTAGTGCCCGTTGGTTCTTTGTGGCCCAAAAGTAAGAGCCTATGACAGTTACAGGTATTATTGCTGAGTTCAATCCTTTTCATAACGGTCACAAGTATCTCTTGGATCAGGCTAAAGGCGTAAAAATCGTTGCCATGTCCGGGAATTTTGTTCAGCGAGGTGAGCCAGCTATTGTGGATAAGTGGACTAGGGCTCAGATGGCTTTGGAAAATGGGGCAGACCTCGTGGTTGAGTTGCCTTTCTTGACGTCAGTCCAGTCTGCCGATTATTTTGCTGCTGGGGCCGTCGATATCTTATCCCGACTGGGAATTGATAACCTTGCTTTTGGCACGGAAGAAGTCCTAGATTACCAGGCAATAGCAAATGTCTATGCTGAAAAGTCAGAGGACATGGAAGCCTTTGTGGAAAATTTACCAAGTGACCTATCTTATCCACAGAAGATGCAAAAAATGTGGGAGAAATTTGCTGGTGTGGACTTTACTGGCAATACACCCAATCATATCCTAGGATTAGCCTATGCCAAAGCTTGTGCTGGTAAGGGCATTAAGTTGAATCCTATCCAGAGACAAGGGGCTGGCTATCATTCCTCAGACAAGGAAGTATCTTTCGCCTCAGCGACCAGTCTACGTCTCCACAGGCAAGATAGTGATTTTGTGGATAAGTTCATGCCCAATAGTAAACTTTTTCAGACATCTCCACAGGTCTCTTGGGATAATTATTTCCAATTGCTGGTTTATCAGATTCTTACAAACCCTGATTTGACCAGTGTTTTTCAGGTGAATGAAGAGATTGCTAGCCGTTTAAAAGCTGCTATCCGTGAGATTTCTTCTGTGGAGGAACTAGTGGATAAGGTAGCAACTAAACGCTATACAAAGGCTCGTGTACGTCGTATTTTGACCTATATCCTGGTCGGAGCTGTGGACAACCCTCTGCCTGAATCCATTCATGTGCTTGGATTTTCTCAAAATGGGCAGTCTCATCTCAAATCTGTGAAAAAATCTGTGGATATAGTGGCTCGGATTGGAAGGGAGCCTTGGGATATGCTTACACAGCAAGCGGATAATGTTTATCAATTAGGCAACCCCGAGCTTTCTCAACAAAATTTTGGACGCATACCACATAGAGTAAAATAGCTTTATAGAAGGTCTACCTCTGGTAGGCTTTTTTGCTTCTTTTTCGAATAAATGTAATAGAAAGGATAAACTTGTACAAGTTCCTGACAAGTTTATCCTTTTGGTATATAATAAAAGAAAAGAGGAAAATGAGGTATGCTAATGGAAGCAGTCGTCTATTCAACGTTTCGAAATCATTTGAAGGATTATATGAAAAAGGTTAATGATGAATTTGAACCTCTAGCTGTAGTCAATAAAAATCCTGATGAAGATATTGTAGTGGTCTCAAAGAGTGAGTGGGATAGCATTCAAGAAACATTGCGTATTGTTCAAAATAAAGAACTATCAGACAAGGTTTTAAGAGGAATGGCTCAGGTACGTGCTGGAGAGACTCAAGAACATGCACTAAAGGAGTAGAAAATGTTACTCACTTTCACTGAAGATGCATGGATGGATTATTGTTATTGGCAAAGTCAGGATAGGAAGACACTTAAGCGAATCAATAAGCTGATTAAAGACATTCAACGGGATCCTTTTTCAGGTATTGGGAAACCAGAACCCTTGAAGTATGACTTTCAAGGAGCTTGGTCTCGGCGAATTGATGCTGAAAATCGTTTGATTTATATGATTGATGGTAAGAGTGTCGCCTTTCTCTCTTTCAAAGATCATTATTAGGTCTACCTTTGGTAGGCTTTTTTACTTTCCGTAAATTATTTTCAAAAAGGTCAAAAAAGACCAAATAAAACTATTGACCTTTACTGACTAATGGTGTATTATAATCTCATAAGGAATAGCTTCCTTATGAGATTGCAGGACTAGCCTAAATCCTTGTAAAAAGGTAATCATAGCTTGCCTGCAAAAATATTTACAATAAAGGTCAAAAAAAGTCAAAAAAGATATTGACTAATACTGACCAATGTTGTACAATATAAACATAAGGAAATGAAATCCTTATGAAGGCTGTGTCAATAGCCCATATACCAATAAAAAGGATTGCAGCTAGTCTGCAAAAATTTTCATCTGAAAGGTCAGTAAAAGTCAAAACTAAATTCTTGACCTGGTCAAATGAAAGGTATATGATAAAGCTATAAGGAAAAAGGTTTCCTTAATCTACAAGTTTCTTTCTGAAAGAGGCTTGGAAGTTAGCTATATTGAGAGATTCACAGAAAGAAGGTGGCTCTTATGCTAAATCATAATTTATTTAAGGCTGTGAAAGTTCTCAGTCTCCTACCAAGAGCAAAACCTGAAATTATTAGAAGAGTAGTTAAAGCTACTAAAAATTTTTAGGATTTTGGTCAGTAAAAGTCAAAAAATACATTAACGTAAAAATAACACTTAAAAAATTTCACAAGAAAACACAAAACGAGGTAATTATATGAACAACAACTTTAACAATATGGACGATCTTTTCAATCAATTGATGGGTAACATGGGTGGTTATCGTTCAGAAAACCGTCGCTACATGATTAACGGTCGTGAAGTGACACCTGAAGAATTTGCGATTTACCGTCAAACAGGTCAATTGCCTGGTAATGAAGGTGAAGCAGTCAACCCAACTCAACAACAAGGTAAAGGACCTAAACAAGATGGTATTCTTGCTAAACTTGGTCGTAACTTGACTGAAGAAGCTCGCGAAGGTAAATTGGATCCTGTTATCGGACGTAACAAAGAAATCCAAGAAGCTTGCGAAATCTTGGCTCGTCGTACCAAGAATAACCCAGTCCTTGTCGGGGACGCTGGTGTTGGTAAAACAGCCGTAGTTGAAGGTTTGGCACAAGCCATCGTAAATGGTGATGTCCCAGCTGCTATCAAGAACAAAGAAATCATCTCAATCGATATTTCTGGACTTGAAGCTGGTACTCAATACCGTGGTAGCTTTGAAGAAAACATTCAAAACTTGGTAAATGAAGTCAAAGAAGCTGGAAATATCATCCTCTTCTTCGATGAAATCCACCAAATTCTTGGTGCTGGTAGCACTGGTGATGGTCAAGGATCTAAAGGTCTTGCTGATATCTTGAAACCTGCTCTTTCACGTGGTGAATTGACAGTGATTGGTGCAACAACTCAGGATGAATACCGTAACACTATCTTGAAGAATGCTGCTCTTGCTCGTCGTTTCAACGAAGTTAAGGTTAATGCTCCTTCTGCTGAAGATACTTTCAAGATTCTCCAAGGTATTCGTGATCTTTATGAAAAACACCACAATGTTATCTTGCCAGATGAAGTTTTGAAAGCAGCAGTAGATTTCTCTGTACAATACATTCCACAACGTAGCTTGCCAGATAAGGCTATCGACCTTGTCGATGTGACAGCGGCTCACTTGGCTGCTCAACACCCAGTGACTGATGTGAATGCTGTTGAACATGAAATCGAAGAAGAAAAAGCTAAACAAGAAGCTGCAGCTGCCAAAGAAGACTACGAAGCAGCTCTAAACGCTAAAGTTCGTATTGAAGAACTTGAAAAGAAAATTGCTAACCACACAGCAGACCTTAAAGTCACTGCAACTGTCAATGATGTGGCTGAATCTGTAGAACGTATGACTGGTATTCCAGTGTCACAAATGGGTGCAACTGATATCGAACGTTTGAAAGACATGGGTCACCGTTTGCAAACTAAGGTTATCGGTCAAGATAAAGCCGTTGAAGCAGTGGCACGTGCCATCCGTCGTAACCGTGCAGGATTTGACGAAGGTAACCGTCCAATTGGTAGCTTCCTCTTTGTAGGACCTACTGGTGTTGGTAAAACTGAGTTGGCTAAACAATTGGCTCTTGATATGTTCGGAACTAAAGATGCTATCATCCGTTTGGATATGTCAGAATACAGCGACCGCACAGCTGTTTCTAAATTGATTGGTACAACAGCTGGTTATGTTGGTTATGATGACAATAGCAATACTTTGACAGAACGTGTTCGCCGTAACCCTTACTCAATCGTCCTTCTTGACGAAATTGAAAAGGCTGACCCTCAAGTTATCACTCTCCTTCTCCAAGTTTTGGATGATGGTCGTTTGACTGATGGTCAAGGTAACACTGTAAACTTCAAGAATACTGTGATTATCGCAACTTCAAACGCAGGATTTGGCTATGAAGCTAACTTGACAGAAGATGCTGATAAACCAGAACTTATGGATCGTTTGAAACCTTACTTCCGTCCAGAATTCCTTAACCGTTTCAATGCTGTCATCGAATTCTCACACTTGAGCAAAGAAGATCTTTCTAAGATTGTAGACCTTATGTTGGTTGAAGTTAACAAGACTCTTTCTAAGAAAGACATTGACTTGGCAGTTAGCGAAGCTGCTAAAGAATACATGACTGAAGAAGGCTACGATGAAGTCATGGGTGTTCGTCCACTCCGTCGTGTGGTTGAACAACAAATCCGTGACAAAGTCACAGACTTCCACTTGGATAACCTTGATGCTAAACACCTAGAAGCTGATATGGAAGATGGTGTCTTGGTTATCAAAGAAAAAGATGCTAAATAAAAAGCATAAAACCTCCTAATCCTATTTATGAAGCAGAGATGTTAGATATCTCTGCTTTTCTTTTTTATAAATTTTTTAGACTTTCCTTGGGTGCTAGGGACGGAAGCGACTTCCTAGCGGAATTCCATTCCTAAGATTTGAGCCTGAGTCTCAAATCTTCCGAGTGATAGAAGCAATATTGCTTCTATCACTTTTAGCACAGCGGAAAGTCTAGCTTTGTGTATAGCTGTGACTTTTATATTTATTCTTAAATATAAAATGAGATAAAATTGTTCAAATTATGATAATATGATAAATAGTTAAAAATATATTCTATTTTCAAGAAAGCGTTGACAACGCATTCATATCGCTATATAATTTTTGTGTAAAATTAAATTTTAGTTAGTGATTTCTTGGGTTTAATATTACAATCTTTTGTTATTTGATAAGGAGAAATAATGTTAAAAGTAGTTTTATGGATTTTGGCTATTCTACTTCTTGTAGGAATAGCAATGTTGAACCCCCTAATTGCAGCTGGTATTGTGATTGCAGGATTGTTAATCCAGTTGTTTTTGAAGAAATGAGTTAATAGGAAAAAAGTATGAAAAAGATAATATATGGTATTTTAGCGATTTTATTAGTGATTGTCGTAGGATTCATTTTTCTTAGCGTATATAAAGGGAGTGAGTCATCTGGTAATCAAAAACCAAAGACAGAAATCATAGTAAATGTAAAATCTTTGGAAAAGGTCAGTGAGTTAGTTTTACTCAATGCATCTATTCAAAAAGTTAAGTCAATAGAAAATAATACAAAGTTATTTGGTAGTAACTTTGTAATACCTGGTTCAGAAAAGAAAGCACTCATTATTCTAAATTATACGGCAAAATTCGGTATTAAGAATGATGTAACCATTAAAGATAATGGTAATCATAATTATCAAGTTACATTACCCAAATTTGAAGTTATTGGTGTTGAATTAGATAAAGACAAACCTTATACACTCTACGATACTAGTGGAGGGATTCTTAGTTATTCGACTAAAGACATAGATACTGGTGAGGCTGTTGCAGAAGGTTTTTCAAATAAGGAACAACAAGGTTTTATAAAGGACAATAAAAAATTATTAAAGGAGTCAGCCGAGAAGTACTACTCTACAATGATTAAATCTTTGGACCACGAGGCAAAAGTGACAATTGAAACTCAAAAATAAAGGTAAGGAAAAGATATGTTAAAGTAAATTTTTAATGTTAGCGTTTATGTATTTGCAGTTTTTGGATTTATATTTACATTGTTAATAATTTTTTTGGCTATTAGAGATTCTTCGAATGAAAATTCTACTAATGGCAGTAATACGTCAAAAGTAGGACAAAGTATTATGGGTTCGAAAAAAACAGTGGCAAAAACGGAAGAACTATATAGTGATAAAAATATTAAAATAATAAGAACTGGTGGAAATATTATTATTGATAACTTAACGGATAAAGAAATTAATATTGAATCAACTTTTGTAATTAACAATAGTATTGAAGCAAAGCTATTTAGTTCGTCACAATCTAGAATTGATCCGAAAGGAAAGCAGTCAGTATCTATATCAGAATTTGTTGCCGTTAATCCAGGACAGAAAGTTGAGGAATCAGACGAAAAAGCAAAAAAAAGCAAACTACTATAAGCATAAAATGAAGAGCGGTGAAAATATTGGGTGGACTGCTAATATACAGAATGGTAACTATGATACAATGAATTCATTTAGTATAAATTTTAATTACTAATTGTGAGGAGATGCAGAATGGATTTATTGGATAAACTGTTAAGTAATAAGATTGTTAATACAAATGGTTGCACATGTTCAGATACTGGTACCAAAGTCCATTCCTATTTAAGGACACATCCTAAAAATCAAGGCTTAACGAAATCAGCAACACGTTCTATTATAATGCTTTAAAAAGAAATAGTAATTATATGAAAATGGGTTTAGTAGTGTTCTCTTTAATCTGATTAGTGGTGCCTTTTATTATTGAATGGTACTTTCTGTTGTGAAAAAAAGGAACATTGAGTGACTATTACACTATCCATAAACTTTTTATAAGTTTTCATCATTGATAAAAAAGGTAAGTAGCACAAACTACTTACCTTTAATCTTTATCGTCACTTTGATATTTTTTCAAGCGTTCTTGGATGATGTTGAGTCGGGGTTCGAGGTTTTTCTTGAAGACGCGTGTTTTATAGTTAAGGTCTTGTTTGATGTCAGCGAGAACAAGGTTTTGTTCCTTGATGATGTCAAGGTTGCGTTTGATATTGTCCAGATCGTGAGAGATATTTTCTCGTGATTGGTTGAGGTCTAGGATTTCCTCTTTGATGTCTTCACGTCGTTTATAGGCGTAGTAGGCACCGTAGGCGAGGGCTCCAAGAGCTAGAAAGCGTCCAATTTTCATTCTGTTACCTCTTTAGCGATGCTGTCAGCAAGGTCAGCCAGGGCAGCGAAGTCTGGTTCGTGTTCGTCAAATCCCATGTGGATACCATCGTCTGCACCGTAACGAGGAACGAGATGAATATGAGCGTGGAAGACGGTTTGTCCAGCAACTTCTTCGTTGTTATTAAGGATATTCATGCCGATTGCTCTAGTTGCTTTTTGCACGGCACGAGCAATTTTTGGAACACGGCTAAAGACAGTCTCAGCAGTCTCAGCAGACATTTCTAAGATGTTACGAACGTGCTCTTTAGGAATAACCAAGGTATGTCCTTTTGTAGCTTGTGAAATATCGAGGAAGGCTAGAACCTTGTCGTCCTCGTAGACTTTTGATGAAGGGATTTCTCCAGATATAATTTTACAGAAAATACAATTATCCATAATAACGACCTTTCCATGAGTTTTTGTTATAATAGATTATATCATACCAAAGAGAGAAAAGATAATGCTTAAATTAGAAAAGGTGACGGGTGGTTACGCTAATATTCCCGTCCTAAAAGATGTGACTTTTGAGGTGGCTGATGGTGAATTGGTTGGTCTCATTGGTCTTAATGGTGCTGGGAAATCAACAACAATTAACGAGATTATTGGTCTCTTAACACCTTATGGGGGACAGATTGCCATTGATGGGTTAACTATTCAACAAGATTCAGCTAGCTATCGTCAGAAGATTGGCTATATTCCTGAAACGCCAAGTCTCTATGAAGAGTTGACGCTTCGTGAACATTTGGAAACGGTGTTGATGGCCTATGGTCTTGATGTGACTGAGGGGATGGCACGTGCGGACAAGTACCTCAAACTCTTTCGATTAGATGAAAAATTGGACTGGTTCCCGACTCAGTTTTCAAAGGGAATGAAGCAGAAGGTTATGATTATCTGTGCCTTTATTGTTAACCCCAGTCTTTTCATTGTTGATGAACCCTTCTTGGGTTTGGATCCCTTGGCAATCTCCGACCTAATTGAGCTTTTAGCTGAGGAAAAAGCTAAGGGCAAGGCGATTCTCATGTCTACCCACGTTTTGGATTCAGCTGAAAAGATGTGTGATCGCTTTGTGATTTTGCACCATGGACAGGTCTTAGCACAGGGGACTCTCGAGGAGCTACGTCAGACTTTTGGCGATGAGAGTGCTAGTCTTAACGATATCTACATGCAGCTAACTAAGGGAGAATTGTCATGATAGCTAAGCTATTTAAGGAGCGTAGCAAGCGATTCAATGCCCGCTGTGCTAAGTATAGCCGCTACGTCTTTAATGATCACTTTATCTTGGTTCTTCTCTTTCTGCTAGGCTTTGTCTTAGTTCAGTATAGCCAGTTGCTGAAGCATTTTCCAAAAAATCCGTGGGCAATCATTCTTGGCTTGCTTGTGCTTTGTCTGTTAATACCTTTCTGGGGGAATATTGCGACTTATCTAGAACCTGCGGACAAGCACTACCTTTTGGTTAAGGAAGAAGAGGTACTAGACCATGTTAAGAAGGCAACAGGACGTGCTTTTAGATTTTGGTTAATAGTACAAACCCTGATTTTTATTTTGGTTATTCCCCTCTTTTTAGCCTTGGGGCTGCCAGTTTGGGGAGTTATCCTTGTAGCTGTGGCTATGGCTATTCTTAAGTATGTTATTTTCCAGAAAAAGGCTCAACCTTTTTATAAGCAGTCTGGACTGAATTGGACTGAGGCTATTGCAGGAGAAAATAAGCGTCAACAATCGATCTTGAAGTTCTTTTCACTCTTTACCAATGTTAAAGGGATTACGTCGAGTGTTAAACGTCATGCCTATTTGGATGGTATTCTCAAACGTACAAAGAAAGACAAGGAAAATACCTGGTATAATCTTTACCTAAGAGCCTTCTTGCGTTCTGGAGATTACTTTGCCCTTAGCCTACGCCTTTTTGCCCTAACGCTTTTAGTCATCTTTTTGGTTCCTGAAAAATGGCTGGCTATGGTGCTTGTGGTTGTTTTTGACTACCTTTTGCTCTTCCAGCTCACAGCGCTTAAATCGCACTTTGCTTATCAGAGAATGGCTAACCTTATGCCAGTTGGAAAAGACATGCAGGTGAGCAATCTTAAGCGCTTGATTACACAGATTGTACTTGTGTTGACTCTGGTACAGGCTATTTGTCTCTTCGACCTTAAATTTAGCCTGATTTTGGTTGGAATTATGCTAGTTTTGAGCCTTGTTTACCTACCAGCCAAGCTTAAGAAGATGATTGACTAACACCTATTAAATAAGTTAAAATAGAAACGAATGACTAAAGAAAAAGGAGATGCCTAGGTGACATCAACAGATAAAGATTTGAGCCTGACTCCTCTCAAAGGAAATAGTGGTAAGGCCTATATGGGAACTTACCCAAACGGAGATCGCGTCTTTGTGAAGATGAATACAACACCAATCTTGGCAGCTCTTGCCAAGGAACAGATTGCACCACAGCTCTTGTGGGCTAAGCGTCTGGGAAATGGTGACATGATGAGTGCACAGGAGTGGCTTGATGGTCGTATTTTGACCAAACATGACATGAACAGTAAACAGATTATCCAAATTCTTGGTAATTTGCACCGCTCTAAACACTTGGTTAATCAACTTTTGCAGTTGGATTATCATATTGAAAATCCTTTTGATCTTCTACACGAGTGGGAAGAAAATGCCGCTTATCAATTGCGTGAAAATGGCTTCCTTCAAGACGTTGTTAGAGATTTGAAACGTCATCTTCCAGAGTTTCGTGCGGAGATTGCAACAATTGTTCACGGAGATGCTCGTCATAGTAACTTTGTCATCACAACCTCAGGATTGATTTATTTGGTTGATTGGGATTCTGTACGTCTAACAGATCGTATGTATGATGTGGCACAAATCCTCAGCCATTACATTCCATTGGCACATTGGCCCCAGTGGTTGTCATACTATGGCTATAAGAACAATGACCTTGTGATGGACAAGATTTACTGGTATGGGCAGTTTTCATATTTGACACAGATTTCAAAATTCTTTGATAGTCGTGATATGGAACATGCCAACCGAGAAATTTATGAACTTCGTAAATTCAGAGAGACCTTGCACAGATATTAGAAAGTAGACATGCGAGTTAGAAAACGTAAAGGTGCAGAGGAACACCTAGCTAACCATCCTCAGTACGTTATCCTTGAGCCGGAGGCTGCTAAAGGTAAGTGGCATGAGCTTTTTGGTAATGACAATCCTATCCATATCGAGGTAGGATCTGGTAAAGGGGCCTTCATTACTGGTATGGCCCAACAAAACCCTGACATCAACTACATTGGTATTGATATTCAGCTGTCTGTATTGAGCTACGCCTTGGATAAGGTTTTAGCTTTGGGTGCTGAAAATGTCAAACTCTTGCGCGTGGATGGTTCAGCCTTGACCAATTATTTTGAAGATGGCGAAGTGGATATGATGTATTTGAATTTCTCAGATCCATGGCCTAAGAGTCGCCACGAGAAACGTCGTTTGACTTACAAAACTTTCCTAGATACTTATAAGCAAATTTTGCCTGAAAATGGAGAGATTCACTTTAAGACAGACAATCGTGGACTTTTCGAATACAGTTTGGCGAGCTTTTCACAGTATGGAATGGTTCTCAACAAAGTTTGGTTGGACCTTCATGCCAGTGATTATGAAGGCAACGTCATGACTGAATACGAGCGTAAGTTCTCGGAAAAAGGTCAAGTCATCTACCGAGTAGAGGCCCAGTTTAAAGATTAACTCTTGAAAACTTGATTAAAAATAACGATTAGTCTATTAATGGCTAATCGTTTGTTGTGGAGAGGTCGCATAGAGGCCGAGTGCGCACGCTTGGAAAGCGTGTAGTCCTTAACGGGGCTCGGGGGTTCGAATCCCCTCCTCTCCTTTGAGAAATAGACAAAAAATCCCTTCTATGACAGAAGGGACCTTTTTGTTGTCCTTATTTGAAAAAACTACCTAGTCCCAAGGGCTCTGAATGCCTGCGACCCAACCAGTACAGAGGGCGCTAGTGATGTTAAAACCGCCGGTATGGGCATTGATGTCAAGGACCTCTCCTGCAAAGTGTAGGTGAGGGACTTTTTTACTTTCTAGGGTCTTGGGATTAATTTCCTTAAGGTCAACGCCGCCTTTAGTCACAAAGGATTTGGCAAGTGACATTTTACCTGTGATTGGAATTTCCATGTCCTTAAGCTGACTAATAATGCTTTCCAAGTCTTTGGGGTGCAGTTGTTTAACCTTGCTATCAGCCTTATCTTCTGCTAGGAATTCAGCGACACGCTCAGGCACAAGCGCTTTGAGGGTGTTTTTGACAGATTTCTCACGGTTTTCCTCAAAGTAAGTCTTGAGATTTTCTTGGCTTTGGTTAGGAAGAAAGTCCAGATGAGCGATCTCACCACCCTTAACAAAGCTGGAAAGACGTAGGGCAGCTGGTCCAGATAGGCCAAAATGGGTGAAGAGAAGATCATGGGTAATTTTGTGTTTGCCATAGGACAGAGTAACATCGTCAAGAGAAATCCCCTGTAAAGCCTTGTGGGGAAAGTCGGTTAAGAGTGGACTTTCCGCAGCTTCAAGATCAGTGACATGGAGCTTAAAATGGCGGGCAATATCGTGTCCAAAACCAGTTGAACCAGTCGATGGGTAAGATTTTCCTCCAGTTGTGACGATGAGTTTATCACTGGTAAAAGTCTGGTCTGAAGACTTAACTTGGAATTGCTCATCAACTTTTTTGACGGAGACAACTTCTGTATTGGTAAGGATACTAGCACCCAGTTCCTGAATTTTATTTTCCAGAGCTTGAATGATGGTCCGTGATTTATCTGTCTTAGGGAAGACACGTCCGTGATCCTCAACCTTGAGTTTGACACCATTGTCCTCGAAAAAATCAATGATATCGTGGTTATCAAATTGTGAAAAGACGCTATAGAGGAAACGTCCATTACCAGGAATGCCTGCTAGAAGGTCGTCTAAAGTCCCGTTGTTAGTAACATTACAACGTCCACCACCAGTACCAGCCAGCTTCTTTCCGAGACGTTTGTTTTTTTCAATTAGGAGAGTTTGTTGGCCATAGAAGGCTGAGGCAATGGTCGCCATCATGCCAGCAGGCCCCCCACCAATAACGATAGTATCAAAATGTTTCATGCCTTTATTTTAGCATAATTTAAAAAGGGAGAATAGTTGGTAAATGGTCAGTTTTTTTAGACAATTTATGTTAGAATAGGAGTAGAAGTTTAAATTAGAATAGTTATTAACTATGGAGGAAAATATCGTGTCTGAAAATAACATGAAACACCGATCATCTGTCTACGATAGCATGGTTAAATCACCTAACCGTGCTATGCTTCGTGCGACTGGGATGACGGATGATAGTTTTGAAAAGCCTATTGTTGGGGTTATCTCAACTTGGGCTGAGAACACACCATGTAATATCCACTTGCACGGTTTTGGTCAAATTGCCAAAGAGGGTGTTAAAGACGCGGGTGCTTGGCCAGTTCAATTTGGTACGATTACCGTTGCTGATGGTATTGCCATGGGGACACCAGGGATGCGTTTCTCATTGACATCTCGTGATATCATTGCTGACTCAATCGAAGCAGCTATGGGTGGTCACAACGTCGATGCCTTTGTTGCAATCGGTGGTTGTGATAAGAACATGCCTGGTTCTATGATTGCCATTGCTAACATGGATATTCCAGCGATTTTTGCCTATGGTGGTACCATTGCACCAGGTAATCTTAACGGTAAGGATATCGACTTGGTTTCTGTTTTCGAAGGTATCGGTAAATGGAACCACGGTGATATGACCGCTGAAGAGGTTAAAGAACTTGAATGTAATGCCTGCCCTGGCCCTGGTGGTTGTGGTGGTATGTATACTGCCAACACAATGGCGACAGCCATCGAAGTAATGGGGATGAGTCTTCCAGGATCATCATCTCACCCTGCAGAATCAGCTGAGAAAAAAGCAGATATCGAAGAAGCAGGTCGTGCAGTTGTTAAGATGCTTGAACTAGGTCTTAAACCATCAGATATCTTGACACGTGAAGCCTTTGAAGATGCCATCACTGTCACAATGGCACTTGGTGGTTCAACCAATGCGACACTTCACTTGCTCGCTATTGCTCACGCTGCTAATGTTGATTTGACACTTGAAGATTTCAACGATTTCCAAGAGCGTGTACCTCACTTGGCTGACTTGAAACCTTCAGGTCAATATGTCTTCCAAGACCTTTACAACGTCGGTGGTGTGCCAGCCGTTATGAAATACCTTCTTAAGAATGGTTTCCTTCACGGTGATCGTATCACATGTACTGGTAAGACTGTTGCAGAAAACTTGGAGGCCTTCGATGATTTGACACCAGGTCAAAAAGTCATCATGCCGCTTGAAAATCCTAAACGTGCTGATGGTCCATTGATTATCTTGAAAGGTAACTTGGCTCCAGAAGGTGCGGTTGCCAAAGTATCAGGGGTTAAAGTTCGTAACATTACTGGTCCTGCTAAAGTATTTGACTCAGAAGAAGATGCCATCGAAGCCGTTCTTTCTGATGAAATCGTTGATGGCGACGTAGTTGTTGTACGTTTTGTAGGTCCTAAGGGTGGTCCTGGTATGCCAGAAATGTTGTCATTGTCATCAATGATTGTTGGTAAGGGGCAAGGGGACAAGGTTGCCCTCTTGACAGACGGACGTTTCTCAGGCGGTACTTACGGACTCGTTGTTGGTCACATTGCTCCTGAAGCTCAGGTTGGTGGACCTATTGCCTACCTCCGTACAGGTGATATGGTTACAGTTGACCAAGATACCAAAGAAATTACTATGCACGTTTCAGACGAAGAGTTGGCGAAACGTAAAGCTAAAACTGAGTTGCCACCACTTTATAGCCGTGGTGTCCTCGGTAAGTATGCTCACATCGTTTCTTCAGCATCTCGTGGTGCAGTTACCGACTTTTGGAACATGGATAAATCAGGTAAAGCCTAATTTACTAATATAAAAGAAATCACACCGGACATATGTGCGATGTGATTTTTTGATGTTAAGTCCTGAGACGGTTGATGGCAGCATTATGACAAGTGATCGTCTATCTGCTGTTAGCTCAATATAAAAAACCGGTTGGAAATGTCCAATCGGTTTTCCTTTTATTTTCCGCCTCGAGGTGAGATACCAAGGGCAATACGTCCATAACGACTAATACGTGTCATCTTCCAGACTGGTGAATAAGTGGTTTCCACCTTGACAGAGTTAATGCCGTCAATGGATTTTAGCTTTTCAGCGATTTCATAAGGCATAGTCTCTTCACAGCCACACCCAGTATCAGTAAAGGTCATAAGGAAGTAGCAGTGGCCATTTTCATCGACGGTGATTTCATAAATCAAACCAAGGTTGTAAATATCTAGCTCAATCTCAGGGTCGAATACAGTGGTCATTTGTTCAACGATTGGCTCTAAGAAGGGCTGGGCCAAATCATTGACCTTAATATCATCACGGAAGTTTTTCATAGGACTCATTCTTTCTATTTTGCTTTTGTTTATTATGGCACAATTTAGGGCTTTTTTCAATCTCGGATGGCAATATGAGACTATAGTGAGCGAGTGGATTGACAATAAAAAAACTCCAACAGTCAAACCGTTGAAGATAATGTGATTTATGCTTCAATATTAAGCAGTTTTGCAACCAAAGTTGCTCGAATGCCACCCATAATTGGAGCAAGAATGAAAATCCCAAACCTTGTGGAATTGTTCCCACCATTCCTAGATACAACAGATCTGATACCGACCAAAGCCAATTTGGAAGTACCGATTGTTTAAGTCAAAGACTTTCCTTCTATATACATTTATACCCACACTTAGTTTACCAAAAGCTTAGCTTCCTATCAAGTAAATTGTTTGAAGAGTGAAAGGAAAAAGTGACTTAAAAAGAGCCCTTCAGGTATCCAGAATAACTAGTCAAATTGACAGAAAGGAGTGATTGTGATATTCTCATAGTAAGACATTTCAAGAGAAAATGAGGCTATTATGAGTATTGAAAAGACAGTCAGCGAGATTGCTGAAATCCTTGGCGTTAGTCGTCAAGCAGTCAATAATCGTGTCAAACAACTTCCAGAAGAAGATCTAGAAAAAAATGCTAAAGGAGTTACTGTCGTTAAACGCAGTGGCTTGATTAAGTTGGAGGAAATCTACAAGAAAACCATCTTTGACGATGAGCCAATCGATGAAGAAACAAAACAACGTGAGTTGTTAGAGATTCTTGTAGACGAGAAAAACTCTGAGATTGCCCGTCTTTATGCTCAGTTGAAGGCTAAGGATGAGCAGTTGTCTAACATGGATGATCAATTGCGTGTCAAAGACGTTCAAATCGCTGAAAAGGATAAGCAAATCGATCAACAGCAGCAATTGACCTTGACTGCGATGAAGGACAAGGAAGAGCTTAAACTGGAACTCGATGAGGCTAAGGTTGAGGTTGATGAAGCCAAGGCCCAAGTGGAAGAAATCCAGACCAAACAAGAAGAAGCTTCAAAAAAAAGTTTCTTTGGACGTCTATTTGGAAAATAAAAAAGAAGCTGGGACTCAGTCTCAGCTTTAACTATTATAGGAGATAAAATGGAAAATTTAGAAACTTATATTGCCTTTGATTTGGAGTTTAACACGGTGGATGGGGTTAGTCATATTATCCAAGTATCGGCCATTAAGATGGATCAGCATGAGGAAGTGGATCAGTTTGACTCTTTTGTCTATTCGGACGTTCCTTTACAGTCCTTTATCAATGGTTTGACGGGGATTACAGCGGACAAGATTGCCAAGGCACCAAAGCTAGAGTCCGTTCTGACGGATTTTAAATCATTTGTTGGTGACACTCCACTTATCGGTTACAATGCCCTTAAGTCGGACTTGCCTATTTTGTCGGAAAATGGTTTGGACTTGGAAGAGCAATATGCTTTAGATGTTTTTGATGAGGCCTTTGACCGTCGTGCTTCTGATTTGAACGGTATTGTTAACCTTAAGTTGACTAGTGTGGCAGATTTCTTTGGAATTAAGGGACATGGTCACAACAGCTTGGATGATGCTCGGATGACCGCCCAAATTTACGAGAAGTTTCTCGAATTAGATGAGAATGCCAAACTTTTGGAGCAACAGGAAGAAGTCAGTAACAATCCTTTTGCGGCTTTAGGTTTGGGCGGCCTTTTCGACTAAAGCTTTACAAGAGCTGTAAAGGTTGTAAAGAGTGATAGCTAACTTTTTCTGTAAGAAAAGAAAATCCTCTAGGGTTATAGCTTGCATATTACCTTGCGTTATAAGGTAGAATCTAGGTATCAAAGGTGGTGAAAGACCTCCCTTGATAGAAGATTTTAAAAGGAGGTGACTGAGATGTCGCAGTTTTCAACAGGAGAGTTGGCTAAAGCAGCAGAAGTGTCTGTTAGGACTGTCCAGTACTATGATCAACGAGGGATCTTGACGCCATCTGAAGTCACAGAGGGTGGTCGGAGAATCTATCACGAATCAGACTTGGAACGCCTACAAGTCATTTGTTTCTTAAGAGATTTGGATTTCTCAATTAATCAAATCAAGAAACTCTTGCAAGAAGAGAATAGGGAGCAGGTTTTAGAGCTGTTGTTGACAGACCAAATTGAAAGCTTGGAAAAGTCTTCGGAGGAAATAGAGGTCAAACTAAAACGTGCCCGTCACTTGCAAAAAGCAACTGCTAAGTGGCGTCAACTTTCGTTGGAAGATTTGTCAGACATTTCACGTCTTATGGAAAATCAAAAATCATGGCGTCATTTGCAGTTGAGAATGTATGGGAGTGTCGTTCTAATCTCCCTTCTTTATCTGATGGGCCTACTGGTTGTCATTTATTATTTTAAGGATCCCAGAGGTTTGTTTGTTGTCTGTCCTGCTTTTATTATAGTAATGAATTTAGTGATGTTTCACTATAGAAAGCAGTTTGAATACCTCTGTCCTAATTGTCATAGGACCTTTGATCCAAGTTTTAAAGAATTTGCTCTTGCAGGTCATACACCTAGGACTCGTAAGCTGACTTGTCCTCATTGTCATGTGAAGTCCTACTGTCTAGAGTTGGCTAAGACTAAAACAAAATAAGTTATCGAACACAAAAAAACGCTTGAGAATTACTTCTCAGGCGTTTTTAGCTTATTCAACTGAGCTTAGGGCTTCAAGCATATTAAGTTTGGCAAGACGTTTGTTGACGACGAAGCCAAGGATAATAAGGATTATGCCGATAAGAACAGCTGGTAAAAGGTAGGTAGCCAGTCCGATAGATGGATCAAACATGATACGATCTGGCGGAATGATGCTTACCATATATTGGTGGAGTGCCTGTCCAAGACCGAACCCAACGAAGATACCGATGATTGAAAGGTAAATGGTTTCACGATAGATGTAGAGGGATACTTCGTTATTGTAGAAACCAAGAACCTTAACGGTTGAAAGTTCGTGGATACGTTCTGAAACGTTGATGTTAGTGAGATTATGGAGAACAACCACAGCAAGGAGAATGGAAACCGTAATCAAGATACCAATAACCTGTGTCAATGAATTGACCATAGTGCTAATCTGCAGTTTAAGGTTGTTGTTTTGAACAACACCGTAAACATTAGGTAAGTTGATGAATTTGGCTGCCATATTTTCAACATTTTGCTTAGTTGGTTCAGCGAGAGTAACAAGGTTGGCATTATTCACTGAAGGTGTTCCAAAAGCTTTTTGGTAGTAGCTAGCATTCATAAAGAGGAAATGCCCCATGTACATTTCAGTGATACCAGCTATCTTAATCTTGACAGATTCATCCTGACTGTTTTGCACAGTAATGGTATCTCCAACCTTGAGGTTTAGGAGTTTTGCCATTTTTTCAGAGATAATAGCTCCGTCATTAGATAGCTTGAGAGTCTTATTACGGTCTCGGTCATGCAAGCTAACGTAACTATCAACGAGTTTATCGTCACGGTCGTTAAAGACAAGGGTTGAGATTTCCTGAGTGTCCTTGTTGCTACCGGCAATTTTTTGCAAGGTTTCAAAATGGACATTCAAGTATTCTTTAACATCCTTGCTATCGAGGAGTTTAGTGAGTTCCTCATCCAAAGCACTTGACGTATTTGGTTGCTTGGCAACAATCATATCATAGTGAATGATGTCTTCAAACTGTTGCTGGTTAAGGTTAGATACAGAAGATCGAATTCCTAAACCTGCGAAGAGCAGTGCGATAGAACCTGCGACACCAAAGAGGGTCATAAACATCCGTTGCTTATAGCGGAAAATATTACGCATGGTAACTTTTTCCGTAAAGCTGAGACGTTTCCAAAGAGGTGTGATGCGCTCTAGGACAATCTTAGCTCCTGCACGAGGTGGTTTTGGAAGGAGGAGTTGGGAAGGTTTTTCCCAGAGCTCTTTCTTGGCAACCGCAAAGGCAGGTAGCACAGCAGATAAGAGACCTAAAAGGAAGGCCACAAGAGTAAGTCCTAGGTAGAAGTGCAATTCGAAAGCAGGAAGCTGCAAATCGCTCTTATAAGTATTGTGAATGAGAATCGGTAGTAGTGTATGACCGGTAATAACACCTGCGGTTGTACCAGTAATACTCGTTATTAAACCATAAATGACGAATTTATGGATAATTCGCGAATTACTGTAGCCTAGGGCGTTGAAGATACCAGCCTTACCACGTTCCTCTTCAACAAAGCGTCCCATGGTTACAAAGGTAACCAAAGCTGCCATAAAGTAGAGAGCGACAGGGAAGATGTTACTCACATCGTGAATGATGTTAATATTACTTTCATAAGCAACATATCCCTCAGAACCCGGAATCTCTCGACGAGAGTAGAATTGATAGCTAGGCGCTGGTAAATTATCAACCATTGCTTGACTTTCTTCGAGTTCTTTTTGCTTGGCTTCAATTTTGGTAGTAGCTTCTTTGACGCTAGCGGCTTCGGCTGGGTTGCTTGTAGCCATTTGCTGGGTCTGTGCGAGTGCTGTTTCAAGTTCTTGTTTAGCTTGAGTAATTTGAGCTTGAGACTGTGACTTGATTTCAGCGAGGCGTTTCTCAGGTTCGTCTTTAAAGAGTTCCTTGAGTTCAGCCTTTCGTTCAGAAATCTTATTTGCGTATTCCTCACTAAAAGGACTAACATTTTCTAAATCCTTGTAGCGGATGCGGGCAATCATGTAATCATTAGAGGTGAAGTCCGTCTCTGGAACAATGGCATAGCCATCCAGTTTCCCCGTACCAGCACTGGCATTACCAAGGCGGTTCCTAGAGAGAAGTTCAGAGGAATTAACAAAACCAGTAATGGTATATGTTTGTTCCTTTAACTGTTTTTGCCCTGAGCTATCTACTGGCTCAGAAAAGTTAATCTTATCTCCGACGCTATATTCTTCTTTATAAGTTGAGGAAAGAGCGATTTCCCCGTCCTTAGTAGGAAGTTTCCCCTCAATAAGGTCGTAAGTAGAGATTTTCTTAGGTTTAGAGAAAATACGAAATGCCGTATTCTTCCCCTTGATGACAGCATCTTTGAAATAACCATACTCGATGTCTACATTCTTTTTCTTAATCGAATTGAGAAGGTCCTGATCGGTTTGGTTGATACTGTAAGTGCTGATTAAGCTCAAGTCAGCTGTTTGATGCGTCTTGAAGAAGTGTTCCCCAGTTTTTTTCATATTAGGAGAAGTTACTTTAAGACCAATCAAGGCAAAGGATCCCAGTGCCATAAGCAAGGCAATAGAGAGCATACGCCCTTTAGAAGCTACAAAGGTTCGCCAAACATCTTTCCAATAAGTTGTTTTTTTCATGACGGTGCTCCTTTCTAGTATTCCAAGTCCTCGATTTTTTGTGGATTAGGATTAAGTTCCACACTCTTAATCTTGGCATCGTGCATTCGAATGACACGATCGGCAATTGGAGCCAGAGAAGCATTATGGGTCACGATAATAACAGTTGTTCCCTGTTTGCGAGCCATTTCTTGAAGGAGGGTCAGGATTTGTTTCCCTGTTTGATAATCCAGAGCCCCTGTTGGTTCATCACAAAGAAGGATCTTTGGATTTTTGGCAACGGCGCGTGCAATGGCAACACGCTGTTGCTCCCCACCAGATAGTTGTGATGGGAAGTTGTCTAAACGGTCTCCCAAACCGACTTCGACGAGTGTTTGAGTAGCATCTTTAGCGTTTGGAACGATTTCGGATGCTAGTTCGACGTTTTCCCTGGCCGTAAGGTTTGAAACTAAGTTGTAAAATTGGAACACAAAGCCAACGTCCTCACGACGATATGTTGTCAGTTCTTTAGCTGTGTATTCAGAGATATCCTTACCATCAATAATGACGCGACCTTCGTCATTGGTGTCCATACCACCCAAGATGTTAAGAACGGTTGATTTCCCTGCACCAGAGGCACCGAGAATGACGACAAGCTCCCCTTTTTCAATATCAAAGCTTACGTCGTTGTTTGCGATAATTTCCAGATCACCGGTTTTATAGCGTTTATAGCTATGCTTCATTTGAATATAAGCCATGAATTTCCCTTTCATACGAAAATAATGATGCTGATAATTACCTATCTTTCCGTACTCTATTGTAACGGATTTTCCTTGGAATATCTAGGTTTTGAAGCAAAAAAAGGTTTAAAAGACGATAAGATTTTCTTACATGTGACAGAAATTTGAGCGAAGCGTTTACACATGAGAAAAAACTATTCTAGATGAGCTTTGAGTGAGGTGAAAATTTGGTGAAATAGTTATAAAGTTAGGTTATTTTTAGTCTTTTACTGAGTAGATTTACTGTTTTTCAAAATTTACATCATTGTCGGAGAGTTTAGGTCGGTAAATGTTTCATAATAGGGTTGTCATAGGGAATCTGCTTTTGCGTCAGAGTCGATGATGAATAAAGAGTTTTTCATAGTTTCGAGCACGGATCTATCCAGAATACCGCCATTTTTTTGAATTTGGAGGATACATTTTCTATAAGGGTTAGTTTATTCATTGGGAAATAGGGGCCTTTTGGTAATCATTTTTTGTGTGTTAGTTATTTTTAAAGAAGTTGCGATTACCTTAAAATGTGATATCTAAATGAGGGATGTACATTTTTAGAATGAGTTGTTTATTGGGAGGTGGTTTATAAAGTTGTTTATAAATCCTTTTGTTGTAACTTTCTTTGAACTAATCGAGGGACTTTAGTTTCTAATCTTATTTTAGGGTATTGAGAGTTCGACATTCTTACTCAAGAATTCTATTTTATAGTTACATTTAAAGTGTTTGGACAGAATTTTGCTATCCGATAAAATTTTGGGGGAGATGAGTCAGCAAAAGTGGTTTTTGAAGAATCTGTCTAAAAAACAAGTATTGTTTCCCTAAGTACTACTTAAAGAAATTACCATTTGCATAGCTTAAAAAAGCTAATCTGATAATAGATTGTCATCAATTTTAAGACATGAAGTTGTCATTTATTTAAAATGCTTAAAAATTAAAGAAATACTTGAAATCAAGGATTTTGCATGCTAAGATTGTTATCTGGGTGAAGGGTTGGTCAAACAGCTCAATCAACCTTTTACCTTCTACAGCAGCAAATTGGACTCGGTTGTTAGCCAGTTAGAGCTAACCAAACAAATAGTGAGGGATTTATGATTAAGAAAAAAAATAATGGTTTTATCGGCAAAACAATAATCAGCTTGATTACTACTTTGGGGACTCTAGCTCTATTCATGGGTACCAGTGGAGCTTCAGCTGACGTTAAAGAAGCGCCAAAACTTGATTTAGATGCCAATCAAACTAAGGTTCAAACCGTTAGTGATGAGGAATTGAAGACTCATGATGGGCAAGCTCAAGATACGAAGAAACAAGATACATCTGGACAAAAACAGCCAGAAACTGAAGGATCTAAGACTTCAGATGAGGAAACTCCTGATTACATCGTTATCACTGAAGTAGTGGATTCGTCGGAGCATAAGCAGGACTCTAATCAAGTGGTTGATGGCGTCGCTCAAACGCTCGACCCAGACTTGTTGAATGAGATTTTAGCTCAAACTAGCGAAGTTGGAGAATACCAGATTTATGTCAAGAATGATGATGAGCTATTAATTTCAGGACCTGTACCTACCCAAACAGCGAACGAAGATGTGAATTACCCTACTTTAGAAAGTTCATTAAATTCAGCGAGCATCTACTTAGGTCAAAAGAATCGCTATAAATTGGCCAACGAAGAAGACGCACAGTCAGGTCTTGCTTTGGTTGAAGAATAAAATTTTTAAATGACTATCACAAAAAGACTTGGATTTCTTGTCCAAGTCTTTTGTATGTTATGACTGAGTTGTTTAATGAGTGTATAGAAAAAAGGAACCGCGAGATTCCTTTTCCTTTTTTAGAATGGCAATTTACCGGCAAAGGCACCCATTGATTTTTTAGTCGCTTCATCAATTTGTCCAAGAGCATTGTTAAGTGCTTGAACAGTCATATCTTGAAGTGTTTCCACATCATCAGGATCCACGACAGCATCAGAGAAAGTGATGTTAACCACTTTTTTGTCACCAGTTAATTCAGCAACAACTAAGTCTTGTGCTGATTTTCCAGTGAAGGTTGTAGCAGCCAATTCAGCTTGGCTTTTTTCCATTTGTTTCTGAAGCTTTTGAGCTTGCTTCATCATGTTCTGCATGTTCATCATAATATTTTCTAGATTCCTTTCATATCAAGGGTTCAGCCCTTGTTATTTACTTTTTGATGCCTTAATTAGCCTTGTAGAATAGGCAGTCAAAACCTCAACTATTATACCATGTTTAGCTTGATTGACAAAGTGAGGAGAAGTATTGAAGAAATTTGTAAAGACTTGATTTTTCTTATTCATAACAAATGTTAGAGCACTTGCAAATCATTAAATTGTAAGACTTATGATAAATACGGTACAATGGTTTATTGTTAATCCAGTCAAAATTCGATTGGAGATAAAAAAGAAAGAGAAGATAAGGATGCAAAAAAGAAATATTTTGGCGATTTTTGTAGGACTAATTATAGGGCTGTATACAGTCTTAGGAATGAGCCTATTTACTTTTTTTAATTTAAAATACCACTCTGTTTATTATGCTCAGCACATCCCTCATAAGGTGGGGACAGAGCCAGATCTCGTTATGTTGGTAGAGAATATGGGATGGATTTATACGCCGGAGATTGATGGTATTCGATACGACGATGATGGAACAAATGCTATTATAAATACTAAAAGCAAAACTTTTTTAACAAAAAGCTTAGGAAGCTTTTTATATGATAAGGATAATATGGCTATCGGTTTTGACAGTACGTTTAGATTTGACCACGTCAGTTATTTTTCAGAAGAAGCAAAAAGAACTAAAGTTAATGAATCACAAATTAAACGAGAGATTAGGGAAGATTTTTCCCCAATTATGAAGGTTCAAACAAAACCCTTGATCAATCTTCAGTGGCTGTTTAATTTAATTTATCAAAGTAGGTTTAACTAGAGAAAAAGGAAAGAGAAGATGACAATGCAAAAAAGCAATATTTTAGGGATTTTTGTAGGACTATTTTTAGGGCTGGTTACAGTCTTAGGAATGAGCCTATTTACCTTTATTAATTTAAAATTTAACTCTGTTTATTATGCTCAGCACATCTCTCATAAGGAGGGGACAGAACCGGACGTCATTATGCTGATGGAGAATATGGGTTGGGCTTATACACCGGAAATAGATGGTATTAGCTATGATGATGATGGAATGTACGCTATAACTAGAAATA
>NZ_KV794093.1:202189-230870 GCF_001808655.1 Streptococcus sp. HMSC078H03 | reverse complement strand
ATTTACCTTGTCTACTTAAGAGGTATCATATCATAATCTATAGGTGGTTTATTGGTTCTAGTAGCAAAAAAGATAGCTTGCTTCCGTAATCCAAGTTTTGTCGGTATAAAAAAGACTTAGAGCTTAGCTCTAAGTCTTAAATATTATTCGCCTACGAAAGCATTGATCTCTGCTTCGATATTCGCAATTTTTTCTTTAGCATCTGCTTCAGATTCACCAACTGTAGCGATGTAGAATTTGATTTTTGGTTCTGTACCTGAAGGACGAACGGCAAACCATGAATCATCAGCCAAAATGTATTTAAGTACGTTACTTGGAGGAGTTGTCAATTTTTCAACGCCGTCAGCAGTAGTAGCTGTTTGTTCCAAGAAGTCTTCTGTCTTAGCAATGTCTGTGTTGTTGAATTGTTTAGGAGCATTGCCACGGAATTTATCCATGATTTTCTTGATTTCAGCAGCTCCGTCAACACCTGAAAGGGTAACAGAGATGGTTTTTTCTGCGAAGTAGCCGTATTGTTTGTAGATTTCTTCGATACCATCTGCCAAAGTCATGCCACGTGAGCGGTAGTAAGCTGCGATTTCAGCAACGATAAGAACAGCTTGGATAGCATCTTTGTCACGTACGAATGGTTTGATGAGGTAACCGAAGCTTTCTTCGAAACCAAGCATGTAAGTGTGGTTGTGTTGTGTTTCAAATTCATGAATTTTTTCACCAATAAATTTGAAACCAGTCAAGACGTTAAACATCGTTGCGCCGTAGCTTTCTGCAATCTTAGTAACCAACTCAGTTGATACGATTGATTTACAGAGGGCAGCATTGGCAGGAAGGGTACCAGCTGTTTTGTGAGCTTCAAGAATGTATTTAGCAATGATAGCTCCGATTTGGTTACCAGAAAGGTTGAGGTAAGAACCATCTGGTTGACGAATTTCAACACCAAGACGGTCAGCATCGGGATCAGTTGCAACCAATACATCAGCGTCTACTTTGCGACCAAGTTCTTCAGCAAGAG
Organism: Streptococcus sp. HMSC078H03; assembly: GCF_001808655.1. NCBI lineage: Bacteria > Bacillati > Bacillota > Bacilli > Lactobacillales > Streptococcaceae > Streptococcus > Streptococcus sp. HMSC078H03. The sequence continues at coordinate 229,861 of NZ_KV794093.1, read as the reverse complement.
CAAATGCTTCTTGGTTTTCAGGGTTTGGAGATTTAACGGTTGAGAAGTCAGGGTCTGGTACAGCTTGCGCTTCAACAACTTGTACAGCTTCAAATCCAGCTTGCGCAAGAGCACGACGTGCCAACATTTCACCAGTACCATGAAGTGGAGTGTAGACAATCTTCATGTCACGACCGTATTCATTGATTAAGTCTTGGTTGATGTTAACGCCTTTAACTTCTTTCAAGTATTCAGCGTCGACGTTTTCACCGATAACTTCAATCAAGCCGCTAGCTTTGCTTTCTTCAAGGTCAGCCAATTGCACAGTGAAAGGATTTTCGATAGCACGGATGTAGTCTGTCAATGCATCTGCATCTGCTGGTGGCATTTGTCCACCGTCTTCTCCGTAAACCTTGTAACCATTAAATGGTGCAGGGTTGTGGCTGGCTGTTACCATGATACCAGCAAATGTGTGAAGATGACGTACTGCAAATGACAATTCAGGTGTTGGACGAAGGCTTTCAAATACGTAAGATTTAATACCGTGAGCTGCCAAAACTTGTGCAGATTCAAATGCAAATTCTGGAGAGAAGTGACGGCTGTCATAGGCAATAGCAACACCACGTTTTTTAGCTTCTTCCCCTTTTGAGTCAATCAATTGGGCCAAACCTTCAGTTGCTTGGCGAACAACGTAAATGTTAATGCGGTTAGTACCAGCACCAATCAATCCACGCATACCAGCTGTACCGAATTCAAGGTTGGTATAGAAGGCATCTTCTTTCGTTTTTTCATCCATTGCGACCAACTCATCATGAAGGTAAGCAGGCAATTCAGCGAAGTCGAGCCATTTTTGATAATTTTCAGTGTAAGACATAGCAATCTCCTTTATATTTTTAACCGCTTACATTATAACAAATTTTTTCAGAAAATTCTAGCGATAATTGTAAATCTTTTTAAAAAGAAAATGGTATCTAAAATGTAAATGAAAATAAAAGAGCCAAGACATATCAGTCTCGACCTAACTAATTATTTTAATCTTTCAAGTGTCGGAACGGCTGCAGTTGTGACAAGAACTGTAGCAATAACTTCAATAAGAGAGTTTGTTGTCAAAATTAAAGCAAGAAAATGTTGAAAACTACCACCATAGATGTTACCGAAGAAGATATAAATTCCCAATAGAACAAAAATGGTATTGGTCATAGACCCGACAATAGCAGCTGTCACTAAACCAGTACGATTGTGTAGCCATCGATAGACGAAGTAAGGAGTCACTCCGATTAAAATACGTGGAAACAGTGCAATAATGAGAGAATAGAGATTTCCATGTGAGACAAAGGGACTAAAGAGGAAACTTGCTGGCGTCAAAACCAATGTATTCATGGTCACACTAAAGAGGCCCATGAGGAGTCCCAAAACAGCTCCGATTCTAGGTCCATAAATGACGGAAGCGATAACAACAGGAATATGAACTAAGGTCGGTTGAATACCAGACGGAACAAATTCGAGAATGAAGGAAGTTACAAAATGAATGGTGAGCATTACTGCAAAAAAGATGGCAATTCTTGCAATAGCGGTTGATTTTTTCATAAAAATTCTCCTTAACGGTTTATAGAATAGTATCTGATTTTCGGCACTATCCATAGATTAAATGATTTACTTTTTCAATCGTAAAAGCATAGGAGTGATACTTACTGTCAAAAGTCCAGCAATAATCATTTCAGCAATCGAATTTGTTGTGAAAATGGTTGCCATTAGTGTTTTGCCACCTGCTGTGTAGAAGTTAGGAATTAGGAAGTAGATACCAAGAAGTACAAAAAATGTATTAGTGAAAGCACCTAAAACCCCAGATAGAGCCAGACCTAGACGGTTTTGAAGTAACTTGTAGACAAAGTAAGGGAAAATACCGATTAGGATACGAGGAACGATGGCAATGACTGCAGATGCCCAAGTTCCCCCTTCAACAAAAGGACTAAAGAGATAGCTACTAACCGTATAGATAACAGTGTTTCGAATAATACTCATAATTCCCATGAAGCCACCCAAATAAGCTCCAATTTTAGGACCGTAGACGATGCTAGCGATAATAACTGGGATGTGGGTTAAGGTTGGTTTGATTGGAAGTACAAAAGCAGCAAAGATGGTTTGACTGAGTACTTCGATTACAACCATTGTAGCTATCAAGAGGGATAACTGAGCCGTTTGGTTTGCTTTATTTTTCTTATTCATCATAAACTCCTTTTTATTCTCTGCAAGGCTATTTTGTTAAAGCATTGTCAATGGATTCAATAATGTCATCAATATCAGCTAAGGCACCACGTCCTGTATCCCCACAAGCCAGTAAACCTGATTTTGGAAGAATTTCTTGGTAGCCAAGGTCATGCAAAGTATCTAAATTCTTCTTAGTCAGTGGATTTTCATACATTTTCGTATTCATTGCAGGGGCAATTAGTTTAGGTGTGGTGCTAGGTAAAGCCAAAGCAGTAGCAGTAAGCATATTATCGGCTAGACCATGTGCTAATTTGGCAATGGTATTTGCTGAAGCTGGAGCTACAACAAAGAGGTCAGCTTCTTTACCTAAGTCAATATGATTAATACGTTCAGCCAATTTTTCTTCCATGACATCAGTGTGAACAGGATTCTTCGAAAGGACTTGAAGTGTCAGAGGGGTGATAAAGGCTTGAGCAGCTTCAGTCATAATGACGTGAACGTCATAACCTTTTTTCTTTAACCTACTTGTTAGATCAGCTGCTTTATAGGCAGATATTGATCCTGAAACAGCAAGGATAATACGTTTAGTCATGGCATATCCTTTCAAATAAGGCTCGAGCAATCGCAGACTTAGTCGTAACCTTCTCCTCGTTTTTTTCGTCAACTAGATAAGCAATATGTTGATCTGCAGTAATATCACTCAAGTCGTTGGCAACAATAATATCAGCTTGATTGCGTCTCAGACTTGCACGAGCAACCTCAAAAAGCTCTTCTTTACTTACATTAACCAAAAGTTTGAAGCCAATCAGTTGAATAGCAGGATTCCATTGTTTGACGAGGCTAATGATCTTCGGTGTCTTTTTAAGAAAGAGAACTTGATAATCTGAAGCTGATGATATCTTGCTTTCAGTATTAGACTTGTGCAAGAATTGAGTGAGATCTTCGGTGTCCTCCAATTCGGCGAAATCCGTCATATAAATAGGAGTATAATCAGAGACTGCCATACTATGTATAAGAACATCATGCTCTTTGACGAGTGGCTCCATTTTTTTGAGAAGACTTTCTACGTTCGTAATTTCTGTAATCTTTAGATTTTCTTTCGGTTCTGGTTTAACCGCTGTCTTGGTTGTTACTAAGGTTACTTGGTGACCCTTAGACAAGAAAAGTTCAGCGATTTCCTTTCCTAGATAACCTGTTGAATGGTTTGTGATTCCACGTACAGCATCAATCTTTTCAGTGGTACCACCCGATGTAATCAAAATTTTCATAGTAGTATTGTACTAAAAATTGAGTCTTTAGTAAATAGATAGTAGGTATTTTTGGGGTGTACCCCTATAAATTAAAGTTATAACGATTTATAACAAAACAAAAACCGAACATTGAAAAGTAATTAACCAAAAATAATGCGTTTTTTATCAAACTCTGATATAATAGACTCTAGAAAAATATAGAGGAGTGTCTCATGAAAACAGATATCGAAATTGCTCAAAGTGTAGAATTAAAACCAATCACAGAAGTAGTTGAAAAAGTTGGAATCGGCTTTGACGATTTGGAACTCTACGGAAAATATAAGGCAAAATTGTCATTTGATAAAATCAATGCTGTCAAAGACAATAAGCCAGGGAAATTGATTTTGGTGACAGCTATCAACCCAACACCAGCTGGTGAAGGGAAATCAACCATGTCAATTGGTCTTGCAGATGCTCTTAACAAAATTGGTAAGAAAACAATGATTGCCCTTCGTGAACCATCTCTTGGTCCTGTTATGGGAATTAAAGGTGGTGCTGCAGGTGGTGGTTACGCTCAAGTGCTTCCGATGGAAGATATCAACCTCCACTTCACAGGGGATATGCACGCTATTACTACAGCAAATAATGCTTTGTCAGCCCTTCTTGACAATCATATTCACCAAGGAAATGCTCTCGGCATTGACCAACGTCGTATCATTTGGAAACGTGTGGTTGACCTTAATGACCGTGCACTTCGTCATGTAAATGTTGGTCTTGGCGGACCACTTAATGGTATTCCACGTGAAGATGGTTTTGATATTACTGTTGCATCTGAAATCATGGCGATTCTTTGCTTGGCTACTGATATTAATGACCTTAAAGAACGTTTGGCTAACATTGTAGTTGCCTACCGTTATGACCGTACACCAGTTTATGTAGGTGATCTTGAAATTGAAGGTGCGCTTACCCTTATTCTTAAAGATGCCATCAAACCAAACTTGGTACAGACAATTTATGGGACACCAGCCTTGGTACACGGTGGTCCATTTGCCAATATCGCTCACGGATGTAACTCAGTTCTAGCTACAGCTACAGCTCTTCGTTTGGCTGATTATACGATTACTGAAGCAGGTTTCGGTGCTGACCTTGGTGCTGAAAAATTCCTTGATATCAAGACTCCAAACCTCCCAACAACTCCTGATGCCGTTGTTATTGTTGCGACACTTCGTGCCCTCAAAATGCACGGTGGGGTAGCCAAAACTGACCTCTCTGAAGAAAATGTTCAGGCCGTTCGTGATGGCTTCGCAAACTTGAAACGTCATGTGGAAAACGTTCGTAAATTTGGTCTTCCAGCAGTCGTTGCTATTAACGAATTTGTTGCTGATACAGAAGCTGAAATTGCAGCCCTTAAAGAACTTTGTGCAGAAATCGATGTTCCTGTTGAATTGGCTAGCGTTTGGGCTAATGGTGCTGATGGTGGTATTGACCTTGCCAACGCAGTAGTTGATGCTGTTGAAAATGGTAATGCCGACTATAAACGTCTTTATTCTGATGATGATAGCTTGGAAGAAAAAATCACTAAGATTGTTACTGAAATCTATGGTGGTAAATCAGTTGTCTTCGAGAAAAAAGCTAAGAACCAACTTAAACAATTTGCAGAATTCGGTTGGGATAAATTGCCAGTATGTATGGCTAAAACACAATATAGCTTCTCAGATAACCAATTCTTACTTGGAGCACCAGAAGGTTTTGATATCACTATTCGTGAATTTGTTCCTAAAACAGGTGCTGGATTTATCGTAGCTCTTACAGGTGACGTCATGACAATGCCTGGTCTTCCAAAAGCACCAGCAGCCCTCAAGATGGACGTAGCTGAAGACGGAACAGCTGTTGGTTTGTTCTAAGAAGAAATATCGATATAAAACAGTACCTATTGGTGCTGTTTTTTGTTTGAGTTATGAAAAACTTAAGGAAAGTTTAGTAGACTAAATCTAAATAAAAGAAGATCAAAGCACTAGATGATTACGTCTATTTTAGATATAATGATAAAACTTAGTCAAAGTGTTATTTGTATCTTTGACACCTAACAAGGGGGATAACTATGATTAAAATACTACTAGTAGAAGATGATTTGAGTTTGTCGAACTCAGTTTTTGATTTTTTAGATGACTTTGCTGATGTGATGCAAGTCTTTGATGGAGATGAAGGTCTCTACGAAGCTGAAAGTGGCGTCTATGATTTGATTCTTTTAGACCTTATGTTACCTGAAAAAGATGGTTTCACGGTTCTTAGAGAATTACGTGAAAAAGGTGTAACAACTCCTGTACTTATCATGACGGCTAAGGAAAGTCTAGATGATAAGGGTCATGGCTTTGAACTGGGTGCAGACGACTATCTAACCAAACCTTTCTATTTAGAAGAGTTGAAGATGCGTATTCAAGCACTTTTGAAACGATCTGGTAAATTTGACCAAAACACACTTTCTTTTGGTGATGTTCGTGTCAATCTTGCTACAAATTCAATCTTTGTGGGGGATAAAGAAGTAGAACTTCTTGGTAAAGAGTTTGATTTATTAGTTTACTTCTTACAAAATCAAAACGTGATTTTGCCTAAGTCACAAATTTTTGACCGTCTTTGGGGATTTGATAGTGATACCACAGTATCAGTTGTTGAGGTTTATGTTTCTAAAATTCGTAAGAAACTTAAAGGAACAGACTTTGCTGCCAATCTCCAAACCTTGAGAAGTGTGGGGTATATTTTGAAGAATGCTGACTAAATTTTTCAATTATCTCTTTAGGAGAATCAAGTCAGACGGATTTAAGTCGTTCATTCATTTCTTTGCCACTTTTTCTGGTATTTTCCTTATCATGACTGTCATGATTTTACAGATTCTGAGTTACGGCGTTTATTCCAATGTGGACTCTAGTCTGAAAATGGCAGCCACTAAAACCAATTCTTATTTAGAAATGGAAATGCTAAAACGGGAACTTTTTCTGACTTCTGAGGTAGATCAAAATAATACGACAACCATTTACCAAGCCTATGATACTAATGAGTCGACAGCTGAAACATCTGACTCGAGTGACTCTAAGAAAGAGCCTAAGAAGAAATCAAAGATAGAAGATGCTCCTCACGATTTATCAGTTGCGGCAAATACCAGTGTCTTGGTACTTGATAAGAGTGGAAAAGTCCTCAATGTCGTTGATAAATTTTCAAGCTTATCCAATTTACCAATAGACAAAAATAACATTGATGTTATCAGCAAGGGAAGTGCTCAGAATTATTTCGATCAAACGGAAAAGTACCGTCTGATTACTGAAAAAGTAGATAATAGCCTCTATCCTGATGCTAAGTACCTTGTTATTGCGATTAATACAACTCAATTGGAAGAAGCCACTGAACGTTATGTTAAGCTAATTGTCATCATGATGAGTTTCTTCTGGCTTTTATCTGTTGCGGCTAGTATGTATTTGGCTAAGTGGTCAAGACGTCCTATCCAGGAAAGCTTGGAGAAGCAGAAGGCTTTTGTTGAGAATGCTAGCCATGAGTTACGGACACCGCTTGCTGTGATTCAAAACAGATTAGAAGTTCTTTTCCGCAAGCCTGAGAGCACCATTCTAGATAATTCAGAGAATATTGCTTCAAGCCTTGATGAAGTACGCAACATGCGTCTTTTGACGACTAATCTTTTGAACTTGGCTCGTCGTGACGATGGTATTAAACCAGAAATCGAAACCTTAGAACCTGCTTTCTTTGATACAGTCTTTACCAACTATGCCATGATTGCAGAAGAAAATGAGAAAGGTTTCACGGCTCAAAACCAAGTTGGTCGTCCAATCCAGACTGATAAAACGTTATTGAAACAGTTAATGACCATCTTATTTGATAATGCTATTAAATATACGGAAGATGATGGACATGTTACCTTTACTGTTCGCACTAATGACCGCCATCTTTATATTTCTGTAGCTGATAATGGTCCTGGAATATCAGATAGTGATAAGAAAAAAATCTTTGATCGCTTTTATCGCGTAGATAAGGCTAGAACCAGACAAAAAGGTGGGTTTGGACTTGGCTTATCCCTAGCGCAACAAATTGTTTTAGCCCTAAAAGGAACAATTGTTGTTAAAGATAATCAACCAAAGGGAACGATTTTTGAAGTTAAGATTACTGGAGTTTAATTAATAAAGAAAACCTGCTAGGCGATAAGCTAGCAGGTTTTTTGGGTAATAAAAAAACTCCTAAATGGAGCTTTCAATTAGTTAGCCAATTTAGCTGCAAGACGTGATTTATCGCGGCTTGCTTTGTTTTTATGAATCAAACCTTTAGAAGCGGCTTTATCGATGCTAGCTGATGCAGCACGGTAAGCTTCTTCAGTTGGGTTAGCGTTGAATGCTTTAATAGCAGTACGCAAAGCTGATTTTTGAGCTGAGTTTTTTTCGTTTTGTTTAACGTTAAGTTCAGCGCGTTTGATAGCTGATTTAATATTTGCCAATGTTTTCACCTCCAAAATTTATCTAACTATGTCATTATACGTTATTTTAGGCCCCTTGGCAAGCTTTTTCTATTTTTTTAAGTGGATGAAGTCGATTTTATGATTGTCTCCCTTGTGAAGAATCAGTTCAGCTCGACTTCGTGTAGGTTCGATATAATTTTCCAGGTTAACCAAATTGATATCACGCCAGGTTTTTTGTGCTAAAGATAAAGCTTCATCCTTACTAAATTTAGTGAAACGATGGTAGTAGTTATTTTCATCTTTTTTGGCGAGCTCAAGAAGGGTTTGAAAACGTTCGAGATACCAGGATTCGATATTATTAACTTCAGCGTCAATGTAGAGAGAAAAATCAAAATAGTCACTCATGTAAAGTCGTTGGTTAATAGGGTTCTGGAAAACATTAATCCCTTCGACAATTAGAAAATTGGGCTGTCTGATTTCTTGGGTAAGTCCTGGTACAATATCATAAATTTCATGAGAGTAAACAGGAATATTGACATCACCACCATTTTTTATAGTATCTAAAAAGTTGAGAAGAAGTGGCATATCGTAGGACTCAGGGAAGCCCTTACGATTAAGGATGCCTTTTTCTTTCAAGGTTTGGTTAGGATAGAGAAAGCCATCAGTTGTCACAAGTTCAACATTAGATTGGGGAAAGGTACGCTGCAACAAGAGTTGAAGCAAACGACTGGTAGTGGATTTGCCAACAGCAACTGAACCAGATACCCCAATAATAAATGGACGGTTAGTCTGTGATTTTTGTAAAAAGATACTCTTAGAAAAGGTTAGATCGTTGGCAGTTTTCTGATAGATACGAATGAGATTGATAAGGGGAAGATAAATGTCACTAACTTCTTGCACATCAATCTTATCATTAAGGCTTCGAATGGAATCCAGTTCTTCTGAAGTCAATGGGGCATTGTCCTCTTTATGAAGGCGTTGCCATTCCTTGCGTGATATCGTTTCGAAATTGATAAATTCATTTAGCATAAATAACATTATAGCAGAAAAAAAGGTCGAATGTAAGCCTTGTCATTTCACTAGCCTTACTTTAGTATTTATGATACGATAAAGAAAAAGTACTATCTAGAAGGAAAAAATAATGTCAAAAATGTATTATGCTGAGACGCCAGATGCGGCTCATGATATTCATGATTTAAAGGTTAATTTATTAGGAGAAAGTTTTCAGTTTTATACAGATGCTGGGGTTTTCTCTAAAAAAATGATTGATTTTGGGAGTCAAGTGCTTTTGAGTGCATTAGATTTGGAAGCTGGCAAAACGCTTTTAGATGTGGGTTGTGGCTATGGTCCTCTCGGTATCAGTTTAGCCAAGGTCCAAGGAGTTAAAGTCACTATGATTGACATCAATAGTAGGGCGATTGATTTAGCTAGACAAAATGCTCAACGAAATAAGGTTGAAGCTACTATCTTCCAATCAAATATCTATGAAAATGTCACTGGAAGTTTTGACTATATTATTTCTAATCCACCTATCCGTGCGGGCAAGAAGGTGGTTCATCAAGTTATCGAGGAGGCATATGATTATCTCAATCAAGGTGGTAACCTAACTATTGTTATTCAGAAAAAACAAGGTGCTCCGTCAGCTAAGGCTAAGATGGAGGATGTGTTTGGTAATGCTGAAGTCGTTAAAAAGGCTAAAGGATATTATATCCTTAGAAGTGAGAAATTATGAGAACAGTTGATTTAATTGAAAAGAAAAGAGATGGTGGCGAGTTAAGCACAGAGGAAATTTCATATCTCATTAATGGCTATGTGTCTGGGGAAATACCAGACTATCAGATAGCTGCTTTGGCGATGGCGATTTATTATCAAGGTATGTCTATTCGTGAAATCCATGATTTGACCACTGATATGGTTGCTTCAGGTGAACAATATGATTTGTCAGAAATTCCAGGTGTTAAGGTAGATAAACATTCGACCGGAGGCGTTGGTGATAAGGTAACCATCATTCTGATGCCGCTTGTAGCTAGCTTTGGTGTTCCAGTGGCTAAGATGAGTGGTCGTGGTCTCGGACACACAGGTGGAACGATTGACAAATTAGAGTCTATCAAAGGCTATCAGGTTGAGCGTAGTAAGGAAGAATTCATTCAGCAAGTTAAAGACATTGGGATTTCCCTTATTGGTCAGTCTGAGCATTTGGTTAAGGCTGATAAACTTCTTTATGCCTTGCGTGATGTCACTGCAACAGTAGATTCCATTCCTCTAATCGCAAGCTCTGTTATGTCCAAAAAGATTGCAGCAGGCGCTGATAAGATTTTACTGGATGTTACTGTTGGTCAAGGCGCTTTTATGAAAAATATGTCTGACGCTGAGAAGTTGTCTGAAACCATGGTTGCACTAGGTCATGAGGTCAATCGTGAAACGATTGCAGTTATTACAGATATGAGCCAGCCACTAGGTAAGGCTATTGGTAACCGTTTAGAAATCACAGAGGCTATTGAAATTATGCAAGGTAAGGGACGTGAAGATATCACTGACTTTATCTGTGAGTTGGCTGAGATTCTATTAGATTTGGCTCAGGTTGAAGCTAGTCAGGAAGAGATTCGTCAGCACTTAGTGGGTGGAAAAGCCCTTGCTAAGTTTGAAGAACTCATTCAAGCTCAAGGTGGTGATTTGACTGATCTTTATCGTCATAGCAGTGCTCCTGTCGTGACAGATATTCATGCTCATGAAACAGGTTACATTAAAGAGTTACCTGCAATGGCATTTGGAAAATTTGCTATGCAATTAGGAGCAGGTCGAGCTACGAAGTCAGATAGTCTTAATTATGAAACAGGAATTGTATTTGAAAAGAAAGTTGGCGATTCTGTGACTCAGGGAGACCTTATTGCCAAGGTCTATAGCCAAGAAATTTTATCTGAAAAAATGCTGACTGAATTCGAAAAAAATGTTATTATGGGTAGTGAATGTAAAGAAACGACAGAAATATTAAAGATAATTCGCTAACCCTTAATTTAATTCTAATCAAGGAGTTTGTTTATGTATGTTAATAGCTATATTGACCATACCTTACTAAAAGCTGATGCTAATAAAGAACAGATTCTTTCCTTAATTGATGAGGCTAAGAAGTATGAGTTTGCCAGCGTCTGTGTTAATTCAACTTGGGTCAAAACGGCAGCTGAATTGCTAAAAGATAGTTCTGTTAAAGTTTGTACGGTTATCGGTTTTCCTTTGGGAGCATCGACTTCTGCAGTTAAGGCTTTTGAAGCCAAGGATGCTATTGCCAATGGGGCGGATGAAATTGATATGGTAATCAATATCGGTGCTCTTAAATCTAGAAATCTTAAATTAGTTGAAGACGATATTAAAGCTGTTGTTGAAGCTAGTGGAAGAAAACTTGTGAAGGTTATTATTGAAACTTGTCTATTGACTGATGAAGAAAAGGTCGAAGCTTGCCAATTAGCAAAACTGGCAGGTGCAGATTTTGTGAAGACATCTACAGGGTTTTCTACTGGTGGTGCTACCATTGAAGATATTGAACTTATGCGAGAAGCTGTTGGTCCTATTATGGGAGTCAAGGCATCTGGTGGAGCACGTACACTTGAGGCGGCTAAAGCCTTTATCAAAGCTGGTGCAACCCGTATTGGTACTTCGTCAGGAGTGGCCATTATGAAAGGTCAAGAAAGCCATGACAGTTACTAACAAAGAGAAAGTGATAGAAGCAGCTCGATTGGCAGCAGAAAATGCCTATGTTCCCTACTCTAAGTTTAGAGTTGGTGCGGCTTTGATTACAAAAAATGGAGAAATCTTTCAAGGCTGCAATATAGAAAATGCCTCTTTTGGATTGACCAATTGTGCAGAAAGAACGGCTATTTTTAAAGCGGTATCTGAAGGACACCGTGATTTTGAGTGTCTCGCTGTTTACGGTGATACCAAAGAGCCTATATCACCATGCGGTGCATGTCGCCAAGTGATGGCTGAGTTTTTTAAATCCGATTCTAAAGTGATTCTTATCGCTGAAGATAAATCGACAGTCGAGATGACAGTCGGAGAGTTGTTACCATACTCTTTTACAGACTTACAATAGTCTAGTTGTTTTATTCTTTATTAAGCAAGTTTTCTTGCAAGTTATAGGAGGAGTGTTCAAGATGAAATTGAACAAGAAAATTATCGGTCTTGGCCTTGTTGCCGTAGCAGCACTTGGTCTTGCAGCATGTGCTCGTGGCGGACGCGGTGGATCATCAGCTGATTCTAAAGTTAAAGCTGCTATCGTTACAGATACTGGTGGGGTAGATGATAAATCATTTAACCAATCAGCATGGGAAGGACTCCAAGAGTGGGGTAAAGCTAACAAACTTAAAAAAGATTCTGGCTTTACTTACTTCCAATCAAACTCAGAGTCTGACTTTGCAAACAATATGTCAGCTGCTCAAAGCCAAGGTTACAACCTCATCTTTGGTGTTGGTTTTGCCCTTCATGATGCTGTTTCAGATGCTGCTAAGGAACATGAAGATGTTAACTACGTAATCATTGATGATGTCATCAAAGACCAAAAGAATGTTGAGAGCGTTTTGTTTGCTGATAACGAAGGTGCTTACCTTGCAGGTATCGCAGCAGCAATGCAATCAAAAACAAATAAAGTTGGTTTCATTGGTGGTCAAACATCAGATACAATTACACGTTTTGAAGCTGGTTTCACAGCAGGTGCTAAATCTGTAAAACCAGACATCGATGTACAAGTTCAATATGCTGAATCATTCTCAGACGCTGCTAAAGGTACAACAATTGCTTCAACTATGTACGCTTCAGGCGTTGACGTAATCTATCAAGCAGCTGGTGGTACTGGTACTGGTGTCTTCACAGCAGCTAAAGAAGTTAACGAAAAACTTGATGCTGACAGCGATAAGAAAGTTTGGGTAATCGGTGTTGACCGTGACCAAAATGCAGAAGGTAACTATACATCTTCAGACAAGAAAAAATCTAACTTTGTTTTGACTTCAACAATCAAAAAAGTTGGTACAGTTGTTAAAGATATCGCTAACGGACAACTTAAAGGCGATAAATTTGAAGGTGGTTCTACTAAGACTTATGGTATCAAAGATGGTGGTGTTGACATCGTAACATCTAAGCTTCCTTCTGATATCAAGGATGCAGTAGAAAAAGCTAAAGAACAAATCAAGAATGGTGAATTGAAACCAACTGATGGTCTTAGCAAATAATCCATAATATCTAAACTGGGACAATTTTTGTCTCAGCAAAGGGAAGCAGTTTATATTTCCCTTTGCTGATATAAAAATAATTCTTGAAAGGAGATTGTATGACGAAGCCAAATGTCATTGAGATGCACGATATTACCAAAAAATTTGGTGAATTTGTGGCAAATGATCATATCAATCTTGATGTGAGACCAGGAGAAATTCATGCCCTCCTCGGTGAAAATGGTGCTGGTAAGTCAACCTTAATGAACATGCTTGCAGGTCTTTTACAGCCAACAAGCGGGATTATTAAGGTTAATGGACAAGAGGTGACGATTGATTCACCTTCGAAAGCAACGAAATTGGGGATTGGGATGGTTCACCAACACTTTATGTTGGTTGAAGCTTTTACAGTTGCTGAGAATATCATCCTGGGTAGTGAGGTAACCAAAGCTGGTGGTGTCCTTGATATGAAGAAGGCTATTAAGGAAATTACTGAGCTCTCTGAAAGATATGGTCTTGCGGTAGATCCAACAGCTAAGGTGGCAGATATTTCTGTTGGTGCTCAACAGCGTGTTGAAATCCTTAAGACTCTGTATCGTGGTGCTGATATTTTGATTTTCGATGAACCGACTGCGGTATTGACTCCGTCTGAAATTACTGAACTTCTAAACATCATGAAAACCTTGGTCAAAGAAGGCAAGTCAATTATCCTTATCACCCATAAATTGGATGAGATTCGTGCGGTTTCTGACCGTGTCACAGTTATCCGTCGTGGTAAATCAATTGATACAGTGACAATTGAAGGATCAACAAATGCTGACTTGGCCGAAATGATGGTTGGTCGTCATGTCTCCTTTAAAACAGAAAAAATTCCTTCAAATCCAAAAGAAGTTGTTCTTTCTATTAAAGATTTGGTGGTTAATGAGAACCGTGGTGTTCCTGCCGTTAAGAACTTATCTTTAGATGTTCGTGCGGGTGAAATCATCGGTATTGCCGGTATTGATGGTAACGGTCAAACAGAGCTTGTTCAAGCGATTACTGGACTACGTAAAGTTAAGTCTGGTGACATTACTATCAAGGGTGAATCTATTATTCATAAGACAACTCGTCAGATTACAGAGATGAGTGTTGGTCATATTCCTGAAGACCGTCACCGTGACGGTATGGTTCTTGAAATGACAGTAGCTGAAAATATTGCCCTTCAAACCTACTACAAGGAGCCAAATTCGAAAAATGGTATCTTGAACTATAATGTTATCAATGCTAAAGCTCGAGAATTGATGGAAGAATTTGACGTTCGTGGTGCTGGAGAGTTGATTGCTGGTGGTGACTTGTCTGGTGGTAACCAACAAAAAGCTGTTATCGCCCGTGAAATTGACCGTGACCCAGAGCTTCTTATTGTCAGTCAACCAACTCGTGGTCTTGACGTAGGTGCCATTGAATACATTCGTAAACGTATTATCGCAGAGCGTGATAAAGGTAAGGCTGTTATTGTAGTCAGCTTTGAATTGGATGAAATTCTTGATATGTCAGACAGAATTGCAGTTATCTACGATGGTGCAATTCAAGGTATCCTAGATCCTGCTGAAACGAATAAGCAAGATCTTGGTATCCTAATGGCTGGTGGACAATTGAATAAGGAGGAAGCAAATGTCTAAGAAAACACAAAATTGGGCAGTTCCTTTGATTGCTGTCCTCTTGGGAATGTTGATCGGGGCTGTATTGATGTTAATCTTTGGTTACGATCCATTCTGGGCTTACTATGATCTCTTCACAACGGCCTTTGGTTCATTGAAAAATATTGGTGAAATTCTTCGTGCCATGAGTCCGCTGATTCTGATTGCACTTGGATTCGCTGTTGCCTCTAAGGCAGGTTTCTTTAACGTTGGTTTGCCTGGTCAGGCTTTAGCAGGTTGGACTTCGGCTGTATGGTTTGCATTATCATTTCCAGAATTACCAAAAGTAGTTTCAGTTTTCTGTACAGTAATCATCGGTCTAGTAGCTGGTGGTATCGCTGGTGCAATTCCGGGTATTCTTCGTGCTTACTTGGGAACTAGTGAGGTCATTGTTACCATCATGATGAACTACATCATTTTGTATGTAGCAAACAATATTGTTCGATTTGGTTTTACAGCCGACATGTTACGTTCATCAGAAGCATCTAATAAGGTCGCAGCCTCTGCAAGCTATCAAACAGAATTCTTATCCTCTCTAACCGGTGGCTCACGTTTTAATATTGGTTTCTTCCTTGCTCTTGCAGCAGTTTTCCTTGTTTGGTTCATGCTCAAGAAAACAACAACTGGTTTTGAAATTACATCTGTAGGTCTTAACCCTCATGCATCTGAATATGCAGGGATGTCATCAAAACGTGTTATTATCATGTCTATGATTATTTCAGGTGCCCTTTGTGGACTTGGAGGAACAGTAGAAGGACTTGGTACCTTCCAAAATGCCTTTGTTCAAAACTCTTCATTGGCAATTGGTTGGAACGGTATGGCGGTTGCTCTTTTGGCTACTAATTCACCTATTGGTATTCCGTTTGCTGCCCTTCTTTATGGTGTCTTGTCTGTAGGTAAGAGTGGTATGATTGGTGTGCCTCCTGAAGTTATCGACGTTGTATCTGCTTTGATTATCTTCTTTGTCGGTGCTAACTATATTATTAGATATTGGGTTCGCCCTCGTCAAAAGTCAGTGAAAGCTAAAGGAGGACAAAACTAATATGGACTTCATTACAATTTTAGCCTTGATTGTTGCCTCTATGCTGAAATACTCAGCACCATTGATTTTCACAAGTATCGGTGGAACTTTCTCTGAACGAGGCGGTATCGTAAATGTCGGTCTTGAGGGAATCATGGTTATTGGAGCCTTCGCAGGTGTTCTCTTTAACTTGAATTTTGCAGATAGTTTTGGTGATGCAACTCCTTGGATTGCCGCAATTGTAGCAGGTCTTATTGGTCTTGTTTACTCATTGCTCCACGCGGTTGCGACCATTAATTTCCGTGCGGATCATGTTGTCTCTGGTACGGTATTGAACTTGATTGCTCCATCTTTAGCAGTCTTTCTGACACGTGTTATCTTTGGTGCCGGCCAAACACCAGCTATTAGCCATAACTTTAAAACTGTATCATTTCCAATTTTGAGCCACATTCCAGTCTTGGGTAAAGTCTTCTTTACGAACGTTTCCTTGATTGCATATGTAGCGATTTTGGTTTCAGTTGTGTCTTGGTGGGTTATCTTCAAGACTCGCTTTGGTTTGCGTCTTCGCTCAGTAGGTGAGCACCCACAGGCAGCGGATACACTTGGTATTAATGTTTACCGTATGCGCTACTATGGTGTCATGATTTCAGGATTCCTTGGTGGTGTTGGTGGTGCAGTTTATGCTCAATCCATCTCTAACAACTTTGCTATTACGACGATTGCAGGTCCTGGTTTCATCGCCTTGGCTGCTATGATTTTTGGTCGTTGGAATCCAGTTGGAGCTATGCTCTCAAGTTTATTCTTCGGTTTGTCACAATCATTGGCAATTATCGGGAAACAACTTCCGCTTATTTCACATGTACCAAACGTCTACTTGCAAATTGCACCATATGTCTTGACAATTATTGTCTTGGCTGCATTCTTTGGTAAAGCAGTAGCACCAAAAGCTGATGGTGTTAACTATATCAAATCTAAATAAATACAATCTAGTATTTCAAGTAAGAAGGTCTTTAGACCTTCTTTTTTATGCATGTAAAAAGCCCAGCTTTATAGTTTGCTGAGCTTTTATTTTTATGAAAAATGTGGGTTAAAGTTTTTTTCGTGGCCTATAGTAGTGTCCCAACCGTGTCCGGGGAATACCTTGTAGTGGTTAGGAAGGGTGAAGAGTTGCTCTCGAATACTAGTGAGTAACTGATCGTGGTTTCCTGTTGGGAGGTCCCAGCGTCCAATTGTTTCTTTAAAGAGGGCATCACCAGAAAAGACGATTTCTTCTTCATCGAAAATTAAAGAAATGCCTCCGATAGAATGTCCTGGGGTTGGAACAACTTTAAACTGGAAATCCTCGATGTTATAGTCCTGAGTGAAATCGAAGTAGTATTCTGCTGGATTGACAATAACGTCTTCCATATCGTCATGACGTGGAAGTCCCGATAAATTATCAATAGGATTCATCAACCAGTCTTTTTCAGCCTCTGCAACATAAACAGGAGGGTAATTATAAGCTTGACGGACTGCCTCAACACTCATAATGTGATCGTAGTGTGTATGTGTCAAGAGGATAGCAGCAACAGGTTTATCACTTGCTTTAAGCTCAGCTAAGATAGCAGAAGTATCACTTCCTGGATCAATGACTAGACAGGCTGTATCGTTTTCTAAAATATAGGTATTTTCCTGAGCAACAGGATTTAAAATTCGTCTTATTTTCATAGCTCTAGTGTAGCACGAATTTCAGGCTTTTTCCAATATCAGAATGATGGCTTTGTCTTTTTTTGGGGCTTTGGATATGCTATAATAAGGTCACTATGAGTGAAAAAAACACGAATAAATATGCCATTGTTGACTTGGAAGCAACCTCCGCTTCGTCAACGGCTAGTATTATACAGGTGGGAATTGTCATCATGCAAAATGGTCAGGTGATTGACGAATTTGCGAGTGATGTTAACCCACACCAAGAACTAGATGATCACATTATTCATTTAACAGGGATTACCGATCAGCAGTTGGCTCAAGCCCCAGATTTCTCGGAAATTGCTAGAACCATTTTTGAACTGATTGAGGACTGTATTTTTGTTGCCCATAATGTTAAATTTGACGCCAATTTGCTTGCAGAGGCACTTTTCATGGAGGGCTTCGAACTAAGGACTCCTCGTGTGGATACTGTCGAATTGGCTCAGGTTTTTTATCCGACGCTAGAACAATATAAGCTATCTCATTTATCCAAGGTTCTTAATCTTGACCTAGCTCAGGCCCATACCGCTATTGAAGATGCGAGAGCGACCGGACAGCTTTTGTTTCATTTGATGGATAAGATTGCTAGCTTACCTAGACAGACAATTGAGATGCTTTTGACCTTTTCAGATAATCTTCTTTTTGAAACTGAGTTGGTTATTCGTGATGCTATAAGAGGTCAAAATTTAGGTCTATCAAAAGAATATGTCACGCTTGAAGAATCTGGAATTGTTCTTCGTAGACCTTTGACTTATAAGGCAGAACGAAAACTGTCTCAAGATTTTGATACCAATATTGCTCTCTTAGATTTGGAATCAAGACCTAAACAAAGAGAGTTTGCTGAGGCAGTAAGAAGGGAGCTTGATAATACTGATATTTCCATGATTCAGGCTCAGACTGGAATCGGGAAAACCTATGGCTATTTGCTTCCCTTGTTGGCACAGTCTGATGTAGATAAAGTGGTGGTGGCTGTTCCGACCAAGCTCCTTCAAAATCAGATTATGAATCAGGAAGCCAAAGCCTTATCGGATGTCTTTAATATTAACTTCCATAGTCTCAAAGGACCTCAGAATTATATCAAGTTAGATGCCTTTTACCAGACCTTACTTCGTCAGGACAGTAACCGTTTGATTAATCGTTACAAAATGCAACTCTTAGTTTGGTTGACTGAAACGAAGACAGGGGATCTCGATGAAATCAGACAAAAACAGCGCTATATGGCCTATTTTGATGAGATTAAGCACGATGGTAAGTTAAAGGTGGATAGTCTTTTTGCTGAATATGATTTTTGGCAACAGTCCTACCAAAAAGCCCAAGAAGCTAGGGTAGTTGTGACCAATCATGCTTATCTTTTGACGCGTATGGAAGATGATCATGATTTTGTTCGAGGAAAAAATCTTGTGATTGATGAGGGACAAAAGATGGTTCTGGCTTTGGAACAATTTTCACGTCATCAAGTCAATCTTACAGTGCTTTTGCAACATATCCATCGTATTCTTGATAGTGGTAATCAAACCTTACTTCAACAACGCTTGCTCGAAAATTTGCAGTTTGAAGTTAGCCATCTAATCCAAGAACACCAACAATTTCCTCAGAAGCAGTATAATCGCCAGCAATTAGATCGTTTGCTACAAACCATTTCTGAACTGGAAGGTGAAAGTGATTTGATGGAGATGTTGTCTCCACTGAAGACACCCCTTTACAGCCATTTTTGGCTTGAAACAGACTATTATCAGGAACATCGTGTGACTTATTTAAAGGCGTCACGTCAAGAACTCTTAGAACTTTCAGCTTATCTACCAAGTGCTCAAAAAGTGATAATTGTTTCAGCAACTATTGATGTAGGACCTGATGTTGATGTGGCTGGTTTGTTGGGCTTAGATCAGGTACGCAAGGTTAGCCTCCCAATGGACACTTTACCCAATCAAGCTATTTGGATTGATCAAAGCATGCCTATGATTGGAGTTTCTTCTGAGGAGGAGTATGAAGTTGCTCTTGCAAAGCGTCTCCAGAAGCTATCTGAAATGGAATATCCAATTTTAGTACTATTCACGTCTCGAAAGAGTATGATGGCTGTTTCGGATTTATTGGATCATAGGGAAGTTCGTCACCTAACTCAAGAGAAAAATGGGACAGCTTTTAATGTCAAAAAACGTTTTGATAGAGGTGAGACCAATCTCCTTCTTGGTATGGGGTCATTCTGGGAAGGTGTTGACTTTGCTCAACAAGATAGGGTAATTGAGGTTATTGCACGTCTGCCGTTTGACAATCCTAAGGATCCTTTCTATCAAAAGATTGAATCTTGGTTTTCTAAGCAAGGAAAGAGCACCTTTGATAGTTACAGTCTTCCCATGACGGTTTTACGTTTCAAACAAGCTATCGGGCGTGCTCAAAGACGTCCAGAACAGCGTTCAGCTATTCTTCTTATGGATAATCGCCCGCTCGTTAAGAGTTATGGAAAACTATTTCTAAAAGAAGTGACACAAGAAGTTGCGCTTAAGCACGCTAAGTTCGAAGAAGTCAAAGAGGATATTCAGGATTTCTTAGAAAAAGAAAGTTAACTTTTAAAAACCAACCTTTTCTAAGATTACTTAGGTTTTATAAATTTTACTGACTTATAAAAAAGATAGACTTAATTGCTCAATACTAGCTATATTGCTATGTAAAGATTTATCATTTTCTGATATAATAAATTCAGAAACTTTTTTAGGAGGCATTATGCGTAAACAACGTTCACCCTGGACCAAAAAGCAACAGTTCATTTTTGGAATAATTGTAATCGTTGTGACCTTAATTGCCTCTTTGACTGCTATTCTTATTGTAGCGACTAAGCCTTATGTAGACGCTGAAAAGAAGGTTATTGCCATAGCAGAGAGCAAAGCAGATATTAAGACTGTTACTGAATTTGATATCTACCATGGTGAGGCTACCTATTACGGACTTCTTGGAAAGTCTGGTCAAGGTGAGAAACTGGCCGTTATCGTGAGTCATGATTCAGGTGAGGTTGATATCTACAAGCAATCTGATGGTATAAGTAAGTCAGTGGCCAAGAAAGCTGCTAAGGCCTATGGTGCTAAGGATATATCCTATGTCCACCTAGGGAAATATGGCAAAACTCCTATTTGGGAAGTGAAGTCAGGAACCCAGTATTATCTGGTTGATTTTATCTCAGGTCAGGTTATTAAAGTGGAAGGACTATAATGAAATGACAAAATTATCAAATCGTGTATTACAAATGGAAGAAAGTGTTACTTTAGCTGCCAGTGCGCGTGCTAAAGCTCTTAAAGCTCAAGGACGTGATATCTTGAGTTTGACACTTGGTGAACCAGATTTTGTAACACCTAAGAACATTCAAGATGCTGCTATTACCTCTATTGAAAATGGTAAGGCAAGTTTCTATACCGTAGCTTCTGGACTTCCAGAACTTAAGGATGCGATTAGCACTTACATGGAAAACTTCTATGGCTATGCTGTAAATCCAAATGAGGTTGTTGTTGGCACTGGTGCGAAGTTTATCTTATATGCTTTCTTTGCTACGGTCATCAATCCTGGTGATGAAGTCATTATTCCAACACCTTGCTGGGTTTCTTACGTAGACCAAGTTAAAATGGTTGAAGGTGTTCCGGTCACTTTCCAAACGACTGAAGCTAATCACTTTAAAGCAACGGTTGAACAACTTGAAGCGGCCCGTACTGAAAAAACTAAAGTTGTCTTGCTTAATTCTCCATCAAATCCAACAGGAATGATTTACAGCAAGGAAGAATTGCAAGCAATCGGTGACTGGGCGGTTGATCACGATATCTTGATTTTAGCAGATGATATCTATGGCCGTTTGGTTTACAATGGCAACACCTTTACTCCAATTTCTAGTCTTTCAGATACCATTCGTAAGCAAACAATTGTGATTAATGGTGTTTCTAAGACCTATGCTATGACAGGTTGGCGTGTTGGTTTTGCTGTCGGAGATCCAGAAATTATTTCAGGTATGGCTAAGATTATCAGTCAAACGACATCAAATCTTACAGCAGTTTCTCAATATGCTGCTATTGAAGCCTTAACTGGTGATCAGTCTTCTATCGAAGAAATGCGTCAGGCCTTTGAGGAACGTTTGAATACAATTTATCCACTCCTAGCTGAAGTGCCTGGCTTTGAAGTCATCAAACCTCAAGGTGCCTTTTACCTCTTCCCTAATGTTAAAAAAGCGATGGAAATCAAAGGCTACACAAATGTTAATGATTTTACAAACGCTATTCTTGAGGAGGCTGAAGTCGCTTTGGTAACAGGTGCAGGATTCGGCGCACCTGAAAATATTCGTCTTAGCTATGCAACAGACTTAGATACTTTGAAAGAAGCAGTCCGCCGAATCAAAGCCTTTATGGAAAAATAGAATTAATATAGATCAAAAGAAAAGAGAAGTAATTACATGTCTAAACAATTAGTTTCAATTATTGATGTGCCTAAACACGTGGGCGAAGAAATCACTATCGGTGCATGGGTAGCTAACAAATCAGGTAAAGGGAAATTGGCCTTTCTTCAATTGCGTGATGGAACTGCCTTCTTCCAAGCGGTAGCTTTCAAACCTAACTTCATCGAAAAATACGGTGAAGAAGAAGGTACTGAAAAATTTGATACTGTTAAACGCCTTAGCCAAGAAACATCAGTTTATGTGACTGGTGTGGTTAAAGAAGACGAACGTTCAAAATTTGGTTACGAGTTGGATGTGACAGCAGTAGAAGTCATCGGTGAATCACATGATTACCCAATCACACCAAAAGAACACGGAACTGACTTCTTGATGGATAATCGTCACCTTTGGTTGCGTTCACGTAAACAAATGGCTGTCCAACAAATTCGTAATGCGATTATTTACGCAACTTACGAATTCTTTGATAAAAATGGTTTCATCAAATTTGATAGTCCAATTTTGTCAGGAAATGCAGCTGAAGATTCAACGGAATTGTTTGAAACGGATTACTTTGGTACACCTGCTTACCTAAGCCAATCTGGTCAGCTTTACCTTGAAGCTGGTGCCATGGCTCTTGGTCGTGTATTTGACTTTGGTCCTGTTTTCCGTGCCGAAAAATCAAAAACACGTCGTCACTTGACTGAGTTCTGGATGATGGATGCTGAGTATTCATTCTTGTCACATGATGAGTCACTTGATTTGCAAGAAGCTTATGTTAAAGCTCTTATTCAAGGTGTTATTGATCGTGCGCCACAAGCTCTTGAAATCCTTGAACGTGATGTAGATCTTCTTAAGAAATACATTGCTGAGCCATTCAAGCGCGTGTCATATGATGAAGCTATCGATCTTCTTCAAGCACATGAAAATGATGAAGATACTGATTACGAGCACCTTGAACATGGGGATGACTTCGGTTCACCACACGAAACTTGGATTTCTAACTATTTTGGTGTTCCAACATTCGTTGTTAATTATCCAGCAAGCTTCAAGGCCTTCTACATGAAACCAGTTCCTGGTAATCCTGAGCGCGTTCTTTGTGCAGACCTTTTGGCTCCAGAAGGTTATGGTGAAATCATCGGTGGTTCAATGCGTGAAGATGACTACGATGCTCTTGTAGCTAAAATGGATGAACTCGGAATGGACCGTTCAGAATACGAATTCTATCTTGACCTACGTAAATATGGTTCAGTACCACACGGTGGTTTTGGTATCGGTATTGAACGTATGGTTACTTTCGTAGCTGGAACAAAACACATCCGTGAAGCTATTCCATTCCCACGTATGTTGCACCGTATCAAACCATAAGTAAAATTCTTTAGGAGTGCAAAAGTATGAAAAGATGGTTACTTGGTCTTTTGGCCTTACTTTGTATGGTTTCAATAGTAGCTTGCAGCAAGTCTGCTCCCTCACTAGAGGGTGAATGGCATGCACAAGATGCCTTAAAGAAGGATTATACGATTGTCTTCAAGAAAGATAAGGTCAAGATTGGTGAGCAGGATTATAACTATACAGTGGATGGTCCCAAGTCTAAAGATGACTTTACCTATTATTCGCTTAAAGTAAAAGATCAGGGGAAAGAGACGACTTATACGGTATTTTTCCCAACTCAATCCAAAGAGGTTGCTCTCTTTCTAGAACCAAATGATGAGAAAGAGCCCCATAAGGGTCAAATGCTCTTTGCACTTAATAAAAAAGATAAACCAGACTACTATAGCTATGTTAAAAAGTATCTGAAATAGTAGGAGAAGGATTAGCCTAGCGCTGATTCTTTTCTTTTGGGAATTATATGTTTCAATTTTCAGAATATTTTGTTATAATAGCAACATATTAGTCAAAGGAGAACTATCATGGCAAAAACTATTCATACTGATAAAGCACCAGCAGCAATCGGACCTTATGTCCAAGGTAAAATTGTAGGCAACCTTTTGTTCGCTTCTGGTCAAGTACCATTGTCACCAGAAACAGGTGAAATCATTGGTGAAACAATTCAAGAACAAACAGAACAAGTTCTTAAAAATGTTGGTGCTATTTTGGCGGAAGCAGGTACAGACTTTGATCACGTTGTCAAAACAACTTGCTTCCTAAGTGACATTAACGATTTCGTTCCATTTAACGAAGTGTATGCAACTGCCTTTACATCTGATTTCCCAGCACGTTCTGCGGTAGAAGTGGCACGTTTGCCAAAAGATGTTAAAATTGAAATCGAAGTTATCGCTGAGATTGATTAATGAAGAGAGCCTTGGCTCTTTTCTTTTTTTCTCAACTATGATAGACTATTAAAGATAAATCATTTTCGATGTTTGGGAGACACCATCGCTAAAAAAAACCATTACTGGCGTTTTTTTGGCTCCCCCAAGGGGCCTTTTTATGTGTCTCAGACATCACGAATAAAGAGGAATATTATGAAACGTCAATCAGCTTTGGTCGTCTTTAGTGGCGGTCAAGATTCTACTACTTGCCTATTTTGGGCTCTAAAACATTATGAAACAGTTGAATTAGTTACTTTTGCATATGGCCAACGTCATAGCTTGGAAATTGAAGTAGCTAAAGAGATTGCGCAAGAGCAAGGGCTTAAACACCATGTTTTGGATATGTCTTTGCTTGGTCAAATTACTGAAAATGCCTTGACATCTGATATTGAGATTGAGGCAGAAGAAGGTGAAGTTCCTAATACCTTTGTAGATGGGCGTAATCATCTCTTCCTTTCTTTTGCAGCAGTTCTAGCTAAGCAACGTGGTATCACTGACATTGTTACGGGTGTTTGTGAGACAGACTTTTCTGGTTATCCAGACTGTCGTGATGTTTTTGTTAAATCGCTTAATGTCACACTTAATCTTGCCATGGCCTATGATTTCGTTATCCAAACTCCTCTCATGTGGTTAGATAAGGCTGAGACTTGGGCTTTGGCTGACCAACTTGGAGCTTTCGATTATGTTCGTGAAAAAACGCTAACTTGCTATAACGGTATTATTGGAACTGGTTGCGGGGAATGCCCTGCCTGTCACTTGCGTCAAAAAGGTCTTGAAAAATATCTAGCAGAAAGAGGAGAAGCTTAATGTTCTTTGCACCGAAAGAAATCAAAAAGGAAACAGGTGAGTCCTTGGTTTACAATCCTCATCGTACAATGGTTTCTAAAGAGTTTACTTTTGATGCTGCCCACCATCTCTTTAATTATGAAGGTAAATGTAAATCACTTCATGGTCATACCTACCATCTTCAGATTGCAGTAAGTGGCTACTTGGATGAGCGTGGCATGACCTACGATTTTGGTGACCTTAAGTGCATTTATAAGGACCATTTGGAACCACAGTTAGATCACCGTTATCTAAATGAAACTTTGCCTTATATGAACACAACTGCGGAAAATATGGTTTTCTGGATTTTCCAGAAGACGAGTCACCATCTGCCAGAGGAGAGAGGACTTCGTTTGGAATATGTACGTCTTTATGAAACACCTACAGCCTTCGCAGAGTTTAGACGGGAGTGGTTGTATGACTAGAGAACGTGTACTCAAACTACCAGTGCTTGAAATTTTTGGACCGACCTTTCAAGGGGAAGGTCGAGCTATCGGTCAAAAGACCATGTTTGTAAGGACAGCAGGATGTGATTACCATTGTGATTGGTGTGACTCTGCCTTTACTTGGGATGGGTCAGAGAAGCCAACACGTATGACAGCTGATGAAGTTATTGAGGCTTTAGATGCGCTAGGAACTTATGACTATGTTACTCTGTCTGGAGGAAACCCAGCTCTTTTAGCGGCAAATATGGCTGAACTCGTTTCAAAACTCAAGGCAAGAGGCGTAACCCTGGCCGTTGAAACACAGGGTTCTCGCTGGCAGGAGTGGCTAAAGGATATTGACCAAGTAACCTTAAGTCCTAAACCGCCATCATCCAAGATGGAAGTCAATATGGAAACCCTTGACTTTATTGTTTCTCAGCTTGATCCTGATAAAGTTACCTTCAAGGTTCCTGTTTTCGATAATGCTGATTTAGCCTTTGCTAAAATGATTCAGGAACGTTATCAGCCAGATGTCATGTTTCTTTCAGCTGGTAATCCTGAACCTAAAGCAGAGGGGAATATTGTCCAACATCAATTAGATCGCTTAAAAGAACTGTGGGAGACTGTAGCTGCTGATAATTCGTGGGGCAATGTGCGTGTCCTCCCTCAGCTTCATACCCTACTCTATGATAATGAGCGTGGTGTCTAATCTTCACGTTTTATAAGATTAGAATTGATAGTGTTTTAACTTTTTTGATGATTAAGATTAGAAAATTAGATTAAAAATCGACCATATAAAGGTCTAGAAAAATTAACAACAAAGGAAGAAAAATGTCACAACAAGAAGAAATGAAAAACCTCACTCTCCTTGGTAATAAGGAGACACCTTATATTTTTGAATACTCTCCACAAGTCTTGGAGTCTTTTGATAATCGTCACACTGATAATGATTACTTTATCAAATTCAACTGTCCAGAATTTACGTCACTTTGTCCTATTACTGGGCAACCTGATTTTGCAAGCATCTACATTTCTTATATTCCAGACCAGCTCTGCGTTGAGTCGAAATCTCTAAAGCTTTACCTATTTAGTTACCGTAATCACGGAGACTTCCATGAAAACTGTATTAATACCATTGGTAAAGATTTGGTGGAGCTTTTGAACCCTCGTTACTTGGAAGTTTGGGGTAAATTTACACCTCGTGGTGGTATCTCGATTGACCCTTATTATAATTACGGTCGTCCAGAAACTAAGTATGAAAAGATGGCAGAGCAACGTCTCTTTAATCACGATCTTTACCCAGAAAATATTGATAATCGTTAATGTCAAGCTAAAAGTCCTTATGCAAATAGTGGGCTTTTTTTCTTGGTTAGACACCTGTCTTTAAGCCGTAAAGGAAACCTGTTTATTTATTTTTTATAGTTGAAAGTAAGGGTATTGTTAGTTTTTCATTGGTCTGTTCTTAGAAACTTCTATTATTAAAATAATTTGACAATAGAAGTTTTATTTCTTACAATTAAGGTGTAAATGGAAATGTAAGCGATTGCTTATGAAAGGTATACTTGTTTTTAAAAAGGGGATGAAGACAATGAGAAAAAGTTTACGTCTATTTTCGTGTGCTGTTTTAGGGGCAGCCATATTAGCGCCAACGGTAGTTGGTAATAATCATGCACAGGCCGATAGTTATTATGGTCGAGGTTACTATAACAACTATTATCCAAACTATGGTTATAACTACGGCTACAATGGTTATTATCCAGGCTATAATTACAATTATGGCTATAACTACGGTTACAATAATTACTATCCAAACTATAACTATGGCTATAATTATGGCTATAACAACTATAATCCTGGTTACAACAACTACAACGAAACAGGTACTTACCGCTATAGCAATGGTTACTTGTACTACATCTTGAGTGATGGTAGCTACTATGTTAACTATAACGGTCGTTGGGTTCGTGGTGGTGACTATAATAACAACAATAGTGGTTCTAACAATACACCAACGACAGGTTATGAGGTTTTGAGAAATGACCCTCACTACCGTTATGAAAATGGTACTCACTATTATTTGAAAGATAATGGCGATTATTACTATTATTCAAATGGTAAGTGGGTACTTGTTAAGGCTTCAAACGCAGATTCAGAAGCTCCAGCAACTTCAGAGACAACTTCAACTGTAGATTCAACTTCATCAGCAAGTTCAG